>NZ_CP077800.1:2715501-3017223 GCF_019112525.1 Modestobacter sp. L9-4 | reverse complement strand
CCGGGCGACCGGGGCGTCGACGGCGACCGGGACGGCCGCGGCCCGGCCGGTGTCCTCCAGCGGACGCCGGGCGGTCGGCACGGCGGTGAGGGACTCGGGGACGCTCACCGGCACGGTGGTCGCCGCCGGGCCCAGCCGCAGCCGCCGGCCGCTGGGCCGCGACCGCGGGAAGTCGCGGGCGGACAGCCGCCGGCAGAGGGTCTGGTAGCCCTCGGCCACGTGGTCCCAGTCGTAGCGGGCCGCGAGCAGGCGGGCCCGCTTGCCGTCGCGCCGGACCCGCGCGGGGTCGCGCTCGGCGTCGGAGACGGCGGTGGCCACGTCGTCGGGGGTGCTGAAGTACCGGCCGCTGGTCTCCAGCACCTCGCGGTTGAAGGAGACGTCGTAGGCGATGGTGGCCGCACCCGCGCCGATGGCGCGCAGCAGCGAGGGGTTGGTGCCGCCCACGGAGTGGCCGTGCAGGTAGGTGGCGCAGTGGGCGTAGAGCTGGTCGAGCAGCTCCTGGTCCCAGACGCCGCCGAGGAAGCGCACGCGGTCGTCGGCCAGCGAGTGCACCCGGCGGGTGTAGTCGTCGGCGTAGGGCGCCGAGCCCACCACGACCAGCGGCAGGCGGGCGTCGCTGCGGCGGTAGCCGTCGACGATGACGTCGACGTGGTTCTCCGGCTCGAACCGGGCCACGACGAGGTGGAAGCCACCCGGCGTCAGGTCGACGTCGGCGAGCTTGTCGCTGGCCGCGCCGTCGATCTTGGGGGCGCCGTAGGCGATGAGCTCGGTGGGCGCGGCGAACTCGTCGCGGTAGTAGTCGGCGATGCCGCGGGCGTCGGCGATGAGCGCGTCGGACCAGCGGACCGACAGCGCCTCGACGACGCGGTAGTAGCGCTTGCCGATCCCGCCCCACTTGGCGCGCTTCCACTCCAGGCCGTCGACGTGCGTGGCGACGGGGATGCGGGCGGCGCGCACCAGCGGCAGCCACGGGGCGTTGGCGGCGTTGAAGACGATCGCGGCGTCGACCCGGTGGGTGAGCAGGTGCAGGACCGACAGCCCGGTGTGGCTGAGCGTCTCCAGCGACCGGCGGCGCAGGGCGGGCAGGTGCACCAGGCGCATGCCCAGGTGCTCGGCCGGCCGCGGGCCGTCGGCGGTCGTGCGGCAGTAGACGACGACGTCGTGGCCGGCGTCGGCCAGCCGGCGGCCGACCTCCTCGACCGCGGTCTCGAAGCCGCCGTACCGGGCCGGGACGCCGCGCGTCCCGACCAGGGCGATGCGAAGCGCTCCCGACCTCCTGCGTGGCATGGCCCCTGGCTCCGTTCTGCGCGTTCCGCCGGCCCCCGCGGTGCGGGCGCCCGGTCACCGGCCATCGGCACGGTGATGGGCCCTGCCGTGCTGGCCGGCCCGGGGATGACCTTGCCCCGCGCGGACGAGGACGTCGCTGTTCGCAGTCACTCCGTCACCCGGAGGGAGGAAGCCACCCGGTCGTGGACCAGGTGGCTCCTCGGGCGGGACCTGCCGCGCTCGACAGGCGCGGGTGGTGCGGTGCTCGGCAGACGCAGCTGAGCACCCGGCGCCGGTGGCGTCAGGTGCTCAGCAGGAGTGTGCGCAGCCGGGGTGCTCAGTAGGCGCCGGAGGCGCGGACCACCGCGCGGGCGGTCTTCCAGAGGATCTGCAGGTCCAGGGCGAGCGACCAGTTCTCCACGTAGCGCAGGTCGAGCCGGACGGCCTCCTCCCACGGCAGGTCGCTGCGGCCGGAGATCTGCCACAGCCCGGTGAGCCCTGGGGTGACCAGCAGCCGGCGGCTGACCTGGCTGTCGTAGCGGGCGACCTCGGCCGGCAGCGGCGGCCGCGGGCCGACCAGCGACATCGTGCCGCGCAGGACGTTGATCAGCTGGGGCAGCTCGTCGAGGGAGAAGCGGCGCATGTGCCGGCCGAGCGGCGTGACCCGCGGGTCGTGCTTGATCTTGAACAGCAGGCCGTCGGCGTCGTTGCCGTCGGACAGACCGGCGACCTGGGTGTGGGCGCCGTCGACCATGCTGCGGAACTTCAGCATCGTGAAGTGCCGGCCGCCCAGGCCGACCCGCTGCTGGCGGTAGAGCACCGGACCGGGGCTGGTGAGCCGCACGGCCAGCGCGAGCGCGGCGAAGACGGGGCTGAGCACAAGCAGCGCGGCCAGGGCGACCGACCGGTCCAGCGCGCCCTTGACCACCCGGCGCCAGCCGGTGAAGCGGGGCTGCTCGACCGACAGCAGGGGCAGGCCGTCGAAGGGCCGGATGTGCAGCCGGGGGCCGGCGACCTCGACCAGACCGGGGGCGACGAGCAGCTCGAGGCCGGTGCCCTCCAGCTGCCAGGACAGGGTGCGCAGGTACTGGGCGGCGGTCTCGCTGGCCGAGGTGACCGCGATGGTGTCGGCCTGCATCCGCTGGGCGACCTCCAGGACGTCGTCCAGGCCGGCGACGGGCAGGTCGGCCGCCCGGGCGACGCGGGCACGGTCGTCGGGGGTGACGCACGCGGCGACCACCTGCAGGCCGGCGTGCTGGGTGCGCTGCAGCCGGTCGACCAGCTCCAGCACGGCCCCACCGCGACCGACGACGACGACGCGCTTGACGCCGCGGCCCTGGACCCGCTGCTGGTGCAGCACCCGGCGGGCGGCGTACCGCTCGACGAGGGTCAGCAGGGCCAGCGCCGGGACGGCCGCGACGACCAGGGCCCGACTCAGGTCGAGCTCGGCCGCGTAGCTGATGAAGCCGAGGCCGGCGAGGAGCAGCAGCCCGGCGCGGGAGACGCGGCGGAACTCGTCGGTGCCGATGCCGAACGCCCGTCCCTCGTAGGCGCCGGTGACGCCGAGGAGGGCCGGCCAGGCGACCACGAGCGAGAGGCTGGCCCAGAGCAGCCCGCCGGCCAGCTGGACGTCCTCGGCCCGGGTGGTCAGCACCACCGCGGCGACCGCGGCGGCCAGCCCGACCTCGATGGCGACCAGCCGGCGGCGGTGCCGGCCGACCCAGCGGCGGGCGCTGTCGGCGCGGTCCCCGGCCAGGGCCGTGCCGGGCGCGGGGACGGTGGTTCCCGGCAGTCCGGCGACCGGACCGGCGAGCGCACTCGTCGGCTCAGCGTGTTCCAGCAGCACGGTTCCCCCCGGGGAGTCCAGTCGTCACAGTTCGTCGTCGTCACCCGGGACCACCGGACGGGTGGCCGGTGGGGCCATCCGCCGGGTCCTCCGGCGACGCACAGTGACGATCACAGGTGGTGACGAACCGGGGCAATCACGGCGGGGGTGGTTCACCCGCAGGAGCGGGGTGTCCACCCGTCCGTGCACCGCCGCGACCGCGGTCGATCAGCTACGGGGGTGGACGCTGTTCTGGGCCGCTTCGAGGCCCTGCTCGAGCAGCAGTTCCGTCGCGTCGGCCGCCTCGCCGATCAACAGGTCGAGGGTCTTGCGCTCGGTCGCGGAGAAGTCGCGCAGCACGAAGTCGGCGGGGTCCTGCCGCCCGGGAGGGCGGCCGATCCCGACGCGGACGCGCAGGTAGTCCTTGGTGCCGGTCGAGCGGGAGATCGACCGCAGGCCGTTGTGGCCCCCCTCTCCCCCGCCGCGCTTGAGCCGCACGGCCTCGAAGGGGATGTCGAGCTCGTCGTGCACGACGACGAGGTCGGTGGCGGGCAGGTGGGACCAGTCCAGCAGCCCGCGCACGGGCCCGCCGGACTCGTTCATGTACGTCAGCGGCACGGCCAGCACGACGCGGCGGCCGGCCAGCCGGCCCTCGCCGTTGAGCGCCCGCGAGCGGGGGCCCTTGCCGGCGGACAGCTTCACGCCGGCCCGCCGGGCGAGCTCGGTGACCACCATGGCGCCGATGTTGTGCCGGTTGCCGGCGTACTCGGGCCCGGGGTTGCCGAGCCCGACGACGAGGAAGGGGCCCTCGGAGGGTGCGGGGGCCGGGGCGGGTGACGCCGCGGGGGCGCCGGCAGTGCCGGCGCCCCCGCGGGTCGTGCTCTCGCTCAGTGCAGGACTCAGCTGTCGCTGGAGTTCGAGGCGGCGTCCATCGACTCGCCGCTGCCGGAGTCGGACGGCTCCGGGACGACGTCGCCGTCGGCGTCGGACTCGTCGCGCTCGATGCCGGCCTCGGCCTCGGCCTCCTCCAGCTCCGCCTCCAGCTGCGCGGCGGTGGGCGCACCGAGGAACCCGATGACCAGGGCCTCGGGGTCGGTGACCAGGGTGACGCCGGCGGGCAGCACCAGGTCGCCGGCCGTGATGCCGTTGCCGGCGGTGCGGCCGGTGATGTCGACCTCGATCGGGCCGGGCAGCTGGGTCGCGTCGGCCTCGAGGGAGACGGTGTTCAGCTGGTGGTTGCTGATCGTGTCCGGGGCGGCCTCGCCGACGATGACGACCGGGACGTCGACGATCGTCTTCTCGCCGCGGCGGACCAGCAGCAGGTCGACGTGCTTGTGCTCGCGGCTGATCGGGTCGCGCTGGATGGCCTTGGTCAGCGCCAGGTGCTCGGTGCCGTCGAGGGTGACGGTCAGCAGCACGTTGGTGCCACCGTTGCGCAGCGCCGCGGCGAACTCGCGGGCCGGCAGGGTCAGGTGCACGACCTCCTGGCCGTGGCCGTACAGGACGGCGGGCACGCGGCCGTTGCGGCGGTCACGGCGGGCGCTGCCCTTGCCGAACTCGGAACGGGACAGTGCGGCGAGGCGGAAGTCAGCCACGGGATGTGCTCCTCAACAGTGGATCGGGTCTGCGCACCCAGCGCACGACCGCGACGACCCCTGGAGGCCACACGCACGTCGATCACGGAGCAGGCCGGAGCCACTCCCTCGCCGGGCAACAGGAGCGAGGCTACACGGACGACGCCAGGGCGGTGACGGACCCAGCGGCCGAGGACGCGGCGCCGAGGCGGGAGGACCGGACCGCCGTCCGAGGCGACCATGACCGACGCCACCAGCCGAGGGACGCGGGACGAGGACCGCCGTCCCGAGGCGACCAGGACCGACGCCACCAGCCGAGGACCGCGGACCGCCGTCCCGAAGGGACGCCTGCGGGACCGGTCGCGGGGCCGCAGGCTCCCGACCGGGACCGCAGCCGGTCCGCGCTGCGGCGTCACGGGGCCCGGAGGGCTCCTGACGCCGCAGCGGCCAACGGCTCAGCGCAGCTCGGGCACGGCTCGTGGCCGCGGTGCGATCCGGAGGATCGCCGTCCTACGAAGCCCCGTCGAACAGACTCGTGACCGAACCGTCCTCGAAGACCTGCGTGATGGCGCTGGCCAGCAGGGGCGCGATGGACAGCACCGTGAGCTTGTCGAACCGGCGCTCGGGCTCGATGGGCAGCGTGTTGGTGACGATGACGGCGCTGACGCCGCTCTTCTCCAGCCGCTCGACGGCGGGTCCGGAGAGGACGCCGTGGGTGGCGGCGATGATGACGTCGGCGGCGCCCGCGGCGAAGAGGGTCTCGGCGGCCTTGGAGATGGTGCCGCCGGTGTCGATCATGTCGTCGACCAGGATGCAGACCCGGCCCTCGACCTCACCGACGACGCGGTTGGCGACGACCTCGTTGGGCCGGGTCATGTCGCGGGTCTTGTGGATGAAGGCCAGCGGGGTGCCGCCGAGCTTGTCGCTCCACCGCTCGGAGACGCGCACCCGGCCGGAGTCGGGCGAGACGACGGTGAGGTCGCGGTCGCCCCAGTTGCGCTTGACCTCGTCGACGAGCAGGTCCATGGCGAAGAGGTGGTCGACCGGGCCGTCGAAGAAGCCCTGGATCTGGGCGGTGTGCAGGTCGACGGCCATGAGCCGGTCGGCACCCGCGGTCTTGAACATGTCGGCGACCAGGCGGGCGGAGATGGGCTCGCGGCCGCGGTGCTTCTTGTCCTGCCGGGCGTAGGGGAAGAACGGCGCGACGACGGTGATGCGCTTGGCCGAGGCGCGCTTGAGCGCGTCGACCATGATCAGCTGCTCCATGAGCCAGGTGTTGATCGGCGCGGTGTGGCTCTGCACGACGAAGGCGTCGCAGCCGCGCACCGACTCCTCGAACCGCACGAACAGCTCGCCGTTGGCGAACTCGTAGGACGCGGTCGGGGTGGGAGTGACCCCCAGGTGGCCGGCGATCTCCGTGGTGAGCTCGGGGTACGCCCGCCCGGAGAAGAGCATCAGGCTCTTGTTGGTCGTCTGACGGATGACGCTCATGACTTCCCCTGCTGGTCGTCGTCCGGGTTCCGGGCCGCGAGCGGGCCGGTGGACTCTGCTGGTGTGCCGCTCGCGGGGGCCGCCGCAGCGGCTTCCGCCGCCTGCGCGGACGGGCTCCCCGGACGCCGTCGTCGCACCCAGCCTGCCACATTGCGCTGCCGCCCCCGGGCGACGCCCATGGCCCCGGGCGGGACGTCGTCGGTGATCACGGACCCGGCGGCGGTGTAGGCGCCGTCGCCGATGGTGACCGGCGCCACGAGCATGGTGTCCGAGCCGATCCGGACGTGGTCGCCGACGGTGGTGGCGTGCTTGGCCACGCCGTCGTAGTTGACGAAGACGGTGGCGGCGCCGATGTTGCTGCCCGCCCCGATGGTCGCGTCGCCGACGTAGGACAGGTGCGGGACCTTCGACCCCTCGCCGACGGTGACGTTCTTGGTCTCGACGAAGGCGCCCACCTTGGCGCCCCGGGCCAGCCGGGTGCCGGCGCGCAGGAAGCTGAACGGGCCGACGGTGGCCGCGGGTCCGACGACGGCCTGCTGGCACTGCGAGCGCAGCACCGTGGCGCCCTCGCCCACCTGGGTGTCGACGAGCGTCGTGTCCGGGCCGACCTCGGCGCCGCCGGCGACGGTGGTGGTGCCGAGCAGCTGCGTGCCGGGGTGCAGCACGGCCTCGGCGGCGACCTGGGCGGTGACGTCGACCCAGGTGGTCTGCGGGTCGACGACGACCACGCCGGCGCGCATGAGGTCGTCGAGCACCCGGTCGTTGAGGGTGCGGCGGCGGGCGGCGAGCTCGCGCTGGTCGTTGCAGCCGAGGGTGTCGTCGGCGTCGGCGGCGGTGTGACCGCCCACGCGCGCGCCGTCGGCGACGAGCAGCCCGAGGACGTCGGTGAGGTACTGCTCGCCCTGGTCGTTGGCCGCCCCGACCCGGCGCAGCGCCTCCCGGACGGCGCGGGCGTCGCCGACGTAGACACCGGCGTTCACCTCGGTGATCGCGCGCTGGGCGGCGTCGGCGTCCCGCTCCTCGACGATGGCGGTGACGGCACCGGCGTCGTCCCGCACGATCCGGCCCAGGCCGGTGGGGTCGGCGACCCGGGCGGTGAGCACGGTGAGCAGGTTGCCGGCGTCCGTGTGGGCCTGCACGAGCTCGGCCAGCGTGGTGGCGCGCAGCAGGGGCGCGTCGCCGTTGACGAGCAGCACGGTGCCCGACAGCTCCGGCAGCGCGTCGAGGGCGACCGCGGCGGCGTGCCCGGAGCCCAGCTGCTGCTCCTGCAGCGCGGGGACGGCGGCGGGGGCGATCTCGGCCAGGTGCGCCTCGACCGCCTCGCGGCCGGAGCCCACGACCACGACGGTGGTGCCCGCCCCGAGCGGTGCGGCGGCGGCCAGCACGTGCCCGAGCATGGAGCGGCCACCCAGCCGGTGCAGCACCTTGGGGGTGCGCGAGCGCATCCGGGTGCCCTGGCCGGCGGCGAGCACGACGAGCGCGCCCACCTGCCCTGTCGTCGTGGTCGGCTGCTGCTCGGTCACCTGGCTCCTCGGGACGGCGGAGGACGGCGCTCGGCGGTGCCGGGCGGAGCTGCACCCGGCGCCGTCCACGCGCGTCCGTGGACTGGCTGGGGGACTCGGACTCGAACCGAGACTGCACGGCTCCAAAGGCCGGCGGGCTGCCGATTACCCCATCCCCCACCACCGCCGGCGTGGACCGGCGGCGCAGCGTCGAGAGTAGTGGACGGACCCGCTCCTCCCCCGACCCTCGCAGGCCAGGGCCGGGTCCCCGGTGCGGGTCCGGGCGGGTGGGTCAGCCCACCAGCCGGGCGCCGGGCACCGGCCCGTGCACCGCCTGCACGCTGCGGAACACCCCGGTGCCGGCGAGCTCGGCGGCCAGCCGCTCGGCGCCGTCCTCGTCGGTGGCCAGCGCGGCGACGGTCGGCCCGGAGCCGCTGACCAGCGCCGCGTCGGCGCCGGCCTCGGTGGCCGCCCGCAGCGCCCGGCGCAGGTCCGGGCGCAACCGCACCGCGGGCGCCTGCAGGTCGTTGCTCAGGGCGGCGGCGAGCGCGCCGACCGGGCCGCTGCGCAGCGCGGCGAGCACCGGCTCGGTCGAGGCGGGCGCGCCGGGCTCGGGCAGCTCACCGGCGGCGCGCAGTGCGTCGAGCTCGCCGTAGACGGTGGGGGTGGACAGCCCCTCCCCCGCGATGCCGAGCACCCAGTCCCAGCGCCGCCGGGCCAGCACCGGCGACAGCTGCTCGCCGCGGCCGGTGCCCAGCGCGACCCCGCCGAGCAGGCTGAACGGGACGTCGCTGCCGAGCTGTGCGGCCAGTGCCGCGAGGTCGCCGCGGGTGGCGTGGGTGCCCCACAGCGCGTCGAGGGCGACCAGGGTGGCGGCGGCGTCGGCGCTGCCCCCGGCCAGCCCGGCGGCGGCCGGGATCGACTTGTCGACGACCAGGTGCGCGTCGGCGCGCACGCCGGCGTGCAGGGCCAGCAGCTCGGCGGCCTGCCAGACCAGGTTGCGGGAGTCCTGCGGGACGGCGCCGTCGGCCGCGCCCTCACCGTGGCTCTCCAGCGACAGGCCGTCGGCGCGGCGCACGGTGACCGTGTCGAACAGCGAGACGGCCAGGAAGACCGTCTGCAGCTCGTGGAACCCGTCGGGTCGCAGCGGGCCGACGCCGAGGTGGACGTTGATCTTGGCCGGCGCCCGCGCGACCACCGCGCCGTTGCCGGCGATCCGCCCGGGACCGCCGGCCGTCGCGTTGCTCATCGGCTCAGCCTGCCACCGCGCCGGCCGTGGTCGGCGGGTCGCCGTCCACCGGCGGGGTGGCGGCGAGCCGGGCGAAGTCGGTGACCGACAGCTGCTCGCCCCGGGTGGTGGGGTCGATGCCGGCGGCCCGCAGCCGCACCTCGGCCGCGGCCGGGCTGCCGGCCCAGCGCGCCAGGGCCGCGCGCAGGCCCTTGCGTCGGGTGGCGAAGGCGGCGTCGACGGCGGCGAAGGTGGCGGCCCGGTCGCCGGGCGGCGCGGGCCGCCGGGTGAGCGCGACCAGGCCGGAGTCGACGTTGGGCACCGGCCAGAACACCGGCCGCGGGACGTTGCCCGCGCGGCGCACGTCGGCGTACCAGGCGGCCTTGACGCTGGGCACCCCGTAGGACTCCGTCCCGGGGCCCGCGGCCAGCCGGTCGGCGACCTCGGCCTGGACCAGCACCAGGGCGCTGCGCAGCGAGGGCAGCAGCTCCAGCAGCTGCAGCAGCACCGGCACCGCGATGTTGTAGGGCAGGTTGGCCACGAGCGCGGTCGGCGGCGGGCCGGGCAGCTCGGTGACCCGCAGGGCGTCGGCGGTGACCACGGTCAGCCGGTCGGTCCACTGCGGCGCCCGTTCGGCGACGGTGCGCGGGAGCTGCTCGGCCAGCCGGGGGTCGATCTCGACGGCGGTGACGTGCGCGCACGCCCCGAGCAGGCCCAGGGTCAGCGACCCCAGGCCGGGGCCGACCTCCAGGACGACGTCGTCCGGGGAGAGGTCGGCGGTGCGCACGATCCGCCGGATGGTGTTGGCGTCGTGCAGGAAGTTCTGCCCGAGCTGCTTCGTGGGGCGCAGGTCGAGCTGCTGGGCCAGCTCACGGATCGCAGCCGGGCCCAGCAGCCCGTCCGACTCCGGGGGCGTCGTCACGAGCGGCCTCGCTGCCGGGGCCCGCCCAGGTCGCGTCCCGGGGCTCGGCCGAGCCGGCGAGGGACGAGGAGGACGTGGTCCTCCGTGCCGTGGCGGAGGGCAGCGAGGCCGTCCATCAGTCGCTCAGGTGGCTGCCGCAGCCCCACTGGCCGGCCCCACTGCGGGCGTACAGCATCTGCGCCCGCATCGTCTGCTCCTCGACCGAGGCGGCGGCGGGGTCACCGCTGCCGCCCACGCCCGCCCAGGTCTGGCGGGAGAACTGGTAGAGGCCGCGGTAGGTGCCGCTGGCGCTGACCGCGTCGGGGCGGCCACCGGACTCGCAGCGGGCCAGCGCGGCCCAGTTCAGCCCGTCGCCGCCGGACGGTGCGGCGGCCTCGACGGTCGCGGCCTCGGGCTTCGGCTCGGGCTTCGGCTTGGGCATCGTGCCCACGGAGACCTGCTCGGGGACCGGCTTCTTGGTCACCTGGGTGGAGACCTGCTCGCGGGCGGTCTCGACGCCGTCGGTCACGGTGACGCGCCAGGTGGTCGTGCGGGCACCCGGGACGCCCTCCTGGGTGACCGTGCGGTCGCCCACCAGCACCGCGGGGTCCGGGGTCTCGACGGTCTCGAAGTCCAGCGGCTGCACGTCGCTGACCTCGTCGACCGACACCCGGGTGACCTGCAGGACCATGCCGGTCAGCAACGGCTGCGCCGGGTACAGCGAGGTGCGATCGGTCGCCGACAGCGCGATGCCCTGCTCGGCGAGCAGTTCCCCGGCCGTGGCGGCGGTGGTGGTGACGACGCGTTGCTGGCCGTCGGCGATCAGCCGGACGTCCTTGCTGGTGGTGATGGCGAGGTCCATGCCGTCCAGCGGCACGCGCTCGCTGCGGTCGGCCGACAGCTGCAGCTGGTCGGCGCGGTAGCCCAGCTCGTCCAGCGCGCCGTCCACCGACAGCGCGGTCGTGTAGACCTCGCTGCGGACGCCGTCGACGGTGAGCGTCAGCGGGCGGGCGCGGTTGACGACGATCGTGTCCCCGTCGTTGACGTCGGCGCCCAGCGAGGGCAGCACGACGTCGTGGGCGGCGGGGGTCAGCCCCTCGTCGGCGAGCACCTCAGCGGCCGTGCCGGCGTAGGTGCTCACCTGGCGCGACTGGCCGTCGACGGTGAGCGTCAACGACTTCTCCGCCGCGAAGTAGGCGGCGACACCGCCCACGAGCCCCAGCAGGACCAGGACGAAGAGACAGGACTTCAACGATCGGCGCACAACACATCCAGGTCAGCAGGACCCGGGCAGGGGAACCGGGCCGCAGGCGGTGGGCGCCGCCGTGAGGCGGCTCCCGGGAGCTGGCGAACCCGTCGTCGTCGCGGTCCGGGGGGTCACCCCGGCCGTGCACGACCACCTGGGTGTTCCCCACCCCGGCTGTCGGTCACGACACGATAACGAACGGCCTCGCTGACACAACCGTGCCGAGTCAGCAGATCAGCAGGTCGACAAGTCGTTCCGCAGGCACGCCGACACCGAACGTGACACTGGACGGCGTGTTGGCGCGTCGTCCAGCCAGGGCCACGGTGGGCAAGGCCACAGCCTCACCCCGCCCGTGCGGCCGCTCAGGCCAGTGCGGCGGCCGCCTGGCGCAGCGGACGCAGCCAGGTGAGCAGGAAGGAGGCCACGGCCAGCCCGGCCGCCAGCGCCCCGAACCCACCGGCGACCAGCGCCACGGGCAGCAGCGCCGTGCCGCTCCGGGTCACCTCGTCACCGGTGTCGACGCCGGCGATCAGCAGCAGGACGCCCAGCGGCACCAGCGCCAGCACGCTGGCGGCGGCCACCACGAGGTGCGCGGTCCAGGTGCGCTGCGCCTCGTCGACCGGCAGGTCGGCGCCCTCGGCCGGCAGCGGGCGGAACAGCACCCGGGCCAGCGCCACCTCCGCCAGCGCCCACCCGACGACACCGGTGACCACGAGGGCGGTGGTCGCGGCGTCGGACAGGTGCCCGGCCGACCCGAGCAGGACGGCGGTCACCAGCTCCCCCACCACCACCGCGCGCATGCTCCACAGCAGCACGAGCGAGACCTGCTCACCCCGGCTGGGGCGGCGGGCGGGCCGGGAGGTGGTCCAGCGCGGCCGCGGCCGGGTCACCTCGGCCAGCAGCACGCCCGCCAGCAGGCCCACCGCCAGCGCGGGCAGCCAGAGGAAGACCGACGCCTCGGCGAACAGCACGACGCTGGCGACGATGCCGGCCGCACCGAACAGCCAGCCCAGCTGACGCACCCGGCGGCCGTGCGCGGCCTGGCGGGACAGCTCGGCCGACCCCGCCGGGGTGAGCGCGACGAACCCGACCGCGGCGCTGGCGACCGCGCGGCGGCCGGCAGCCAGCGACCAGGCCCGGGCCAGTGCGGCGGCCGGGACCAGGAGGGCGACGAAGAGGACGAACGCGATCAGGCGGCCCACGTCCTCAGTGTCCCCCTCCCGGCGCGGTCGTGACCGTCCCCGGGCGCGTCGTCCTGCGGCCGACCGCTCCACCGTGGCCCGGCCTGCGGGGTGCGGGGTGAGGGCTCCGTCCCGGGGCCCGCCCCGGGCGAGCAGGACGGGGTCCTCCTACCAGGGGCCGAAGACCCGCTCGGCGTTGACGGTGAGCTGGGCGCACAGCTGCTCGAGGTCGGTCCCGGTGACCTCGGCCAGCGCGCGCACGGTCAGCGGCACCAGCCGGGCGGCGTTGGGCCGGCCCCGGTGCGGCATCGGGGTCAGGAACGGCGCGTCGGTCTCGGTGAGCAGCTGGTCCAGCGGGGTCATGGCCGCGGCCTCCCGCAGGTAGCCGGCGTTGCCGAAGGTCAGGGTGCCGGCGAAGCTCAGCACGTACCCCCGCTCGATGCACTGCCGGGCGAAGGCGGCGTCGCCGGAGAAGCAGTGGAAGACCGTGTGCTCCGGCGCCCCCTCCTCCTCGAGCACCCGGAGGATCTCCGCGTGCGCGTCCCGGTCGTGGATCTGCAGCGCGATGCCGTGCCGCTTGGCGATGTCGATGTGCGCCCGGAACGACTCCTCCTGGGCGGCCCAGCCGTCCTCGCCGGTGCGGTACCGGTCCAGGCCGGTCTCCCCCACCGCCCGCACCCGCGGCAACGCCGCGAGCCGGTCGATCTCGGCCAGTGCGGCCTCGCTGGCCGAGCCCGCCCCCGCGTCGTTGGGGTGCAGCGCGACGGCGGCCAGCACCTCGGGACGGCGGTGCGCCAGCGCGGCCGACCACTGCGAGCTGGCGACGTCCACCCCGGTCTGCACCAGCCGCGGGACGCCGACCGCGACCGCCGCGTCGATGGCCGCGTCGACGTCGGCGTCCTCGGGACGGCGGTCCTCACCGCCGACGGCGAAGTCGAAGTGGGTGTGGCTGTCCACCGCCGGGCCCGGCAGCGGCTCCGGTGAGGGGACCGGCTCACCGCGCTTGTTCGCCCGCGCGGACGACGACCGGCTCACCGCGCGGCCGTGCCGGCAGTCGTGCGGGTCACGCCTCGCCGTCCGTGCGGGTGCCCTGCCCCGTCTCGGCCAGCCGGGCCAGCTCCTCGTCGACGATCGAGGGGTCGAGCTTGGTGAACACCGGCGTCGGCGCGGCCAGCGGCGTCCCGGCCGGCGGCAGCGGGGTGGAGGCCCAGACGGCCTGCCCCTGGTCGTAGGGCCCGGTGATGATCGGGTACGGCGAGCCGTCGTCGAGGTCCTCGGTCTCCACGACCTGCGGCGCCACCGACCAGACGCCCGTACCGCCCAGCAGCTCGTGCACCTTCTGCGAGGAGTGCGGGAGGAACGGCGTCAGCAGCGTGTTGCAGTCCTTGATCGCCTGCAGCGCGGTGTGCAGCACGGTGTCCCGGCGGGCCGGGTCCTCCTTGAGCTTCCACGGGGCCTGGTCGGACAGGTACTTGTTGGCCTCGCCGACCACCCGCATCGCCTCGGTGGCCGCGGCCTTCTGCCGGTTGCGCCCCAGCAGCTCGCCGATCACCGGGAAGGCGCCGGAGGTGGTGGCCAGCAGCGCACGGTCGGCGTCGGTGAGCTCGCCGGGCGTGGGCACGGCACCGACGTTCTTGGCGGCCATCGACACCGAGCGGTTGACCAGGTTGCCCCAGCCGGCCACGAGCTCGTCGTTGTTGCGGCGCAGGAACTCCGCCCAGGTGAAGTCGGTGTCCTGGGTCTCCGGGCCGGCCACGGCGATGAAGTAGCGCAGCGCGTCGGCGTCGTAGCGGGCCAGGAAGTCGCGCACGTAGATGACGACGTTGCGCGAGGAGGAGAACTTGCGCCCCTCCATGGTCAGGAACTCGCTCGACACGACCTCGGTGGGCAGGTTGAGCGCCCCGTAGGAGCCCGGCGCCCCGCCCTTGTCACCCCCGCCGTTGTAGCCCAGCAGCTGCGCCGGCCAGATCTCGGCGTGGAAGACGATGTTGTCCTTGCCCATGAAGTAGTAGGCAGCCGCGTCCGGCGTCTGCCACCACTGCCGCCATGCCTCCGGGTCACCGGAGCGGCGGGCCCACTCGATCGAGGCCGACAGGTAGCCCACGACCGCGTCGAACCAGACGTAGATGCGCTTGTCGTTGCGGTCGCGCCAGCCGTCGAGCGGGACGGGCACGCCCCAGTCGATGTCTCGGGTGTAGCTGCGCGGCTTGAGGTCCTCCAGCAGGTTCACGCTGAAGTTCAGGACGTTGGAGCGCCAGTTGGTGCGGGTGGCCAGCCAGTCGCCCAGCGCCTTGGCGAACGCGGGCAGGTCGAGGAAGTAGTGCTCGCTCTCGACGAACTTCGGCGTCTCGCCGTTGATCCGGCTGACCGGGTTGATCAGGTCGGTGGGGTCCAGCTGGTTGCCGCAGTTGTCGCACTGGTCGCCGCGGGCGCCGTCGTAGCCGCAGATCGGGCAGGTGCCCTCGATGTAGCGGTCGGGCAGGGTGCGGCCGGTCGAGGGGCTGATCGCGCCCAGCGTCGTCTTCGGGAAGACGTAGCCGTTCTTCAGCAGCCCCAGGAAGATCTCCTGGCTGACGCTGCGGTGGTTGACCGTCGTCGTCCGGGTGAAGAGGTCGTAGCTCAGCCCGAGGCTGGCCAGGTCGTCGACGATGATGCGGTTGTTGCGGTCGGCGATCTGCCGCGGGGTGATCCCCTCGGCGTCGGCGGCGACCGTGATCGGCGTCCCGTGCTCGTCGGTGCCGCTGACCATCAGCACCTTGTCGCCGCTCATCCGGTGGAACCGGCTGAAGACGTCGGAGGGGACGCCGAAGCCGGAGACGTGTCCGATGTGCCGCGGGCCGTTGGCGTAGGGCCACGCGACGGCGGTGAGGATGTGCCGATCTGTCACGGCACGAGGGTAGTGAGGCCTGTCCACCCGCTTCCCGGGGGCGGGCTCAGCGGGAGCCGGTGACCGCGGCCGTGGTCGGTGCCGGACCGTCCGCGGGGGCGCCCAGCACGGCGACCCCGGCCAGCGCCAGGCCGATGCACGCCAGGGTCGCGACCTGCAGCCCGCGGTGCTGCGGAGCGGCCGGGGCGCGCCGGGCCGCCCGGGGCCGCCCACCCGCGGCGACCCAGGCCTGCGCCGAGGGAGCCCCGGCCAGCAGCAGCTTGCCCGTCGGGACGGCGAGCGCCAGCAGCGCCAGGGCGGGCACCGGCAGGCCGACGTCGGCGGTGACCGCGACGAGCCGGACGCCGTCCGGGCCGAGCAGGCCGAAGACGGCGAGCGCGAGGAAGGCGCCGATCTCGGCGACCGCGACGCAGACGAGCAGCCGCCGTCCGGCCCCGTCGACGAGGACGGCCCCGGCACCGGCGGACAGCACCACCCAGCCGGCGAGCACCAGCAGCGTGCCGGCCATGGCCGGACCGGACAGGCGGGCGCCGCCGGCGAAGAGGCTACCCAGGCCGGTCAGGCCGAAGGCGAGCAGGCCGAGGGACTCCACCACCGACAGGACGCCGGCCGCGGCGACCGGCAGCGGGACGCGCTGGGGTCGGGTGGGCCGGTGGGCCGGCGCCGCCGGGAGGCGGGGGGCGTCGAGGACGGCGCTGGGCACGGGACTGCTCCTGACCGGTGAGGGGTGTCACCGGTCAGGTCGTCCCGCGCGGGGCCGGGCAGCAGGTGCCCGGCCGGGCACCTCACCCGCAGGGGTGAGGGATCAGCGCTCCCCGCCGGCCTGCTGGCCGGCCGCCTTCCGCTCGGCGGCACCGATCGCGGAGAAGCGCGAGTGCCGGCGGCCGTAGGCGAGGTAGACGACGACGCCGAGGACCATCCACCCGACGAAGCGGATCCAGCTCTCGGCCGGGAGGTTGAGCATCAGCCAGAGGCTGGCCAGCGCCGACACGATGGGCAGCACCGGCACCAGCGGCACGCGGAACGGCCGGTCCAGCTCCGGCCGGGTCCGCCGCAGGACGACGACGCCGATCGACACGAGCACGAAGGCGAACAGCGTGCCGATGTTCACCAGCTCGGCGAGCTCGCTGATCGGGAAGAAGCCGGCGAGCAGCGCGACCACGATGCCTGTGCCGATGGTGATCCGGTACGGCGTCCCGTACTTCGGGTGCACCTTCGCCATCGCCGGGGGCAGCAGGTGGTCCCGGCTCATCGCGAACAGCACCCGGCTCTGGCCGAGCATCAGGATCATGACCACGCTGGTGAGCCCGGCCAGTGCGCCGACCGAGATGAGGCTGGACACGAAGGACAGCCCCACGGACCGGAACGCATCGGCGAGCGGGGCGGTCACCGAAAGCTCGGAGTACTTCTGCATGCCCACCACGACCAGCGACACTGCGACGTAGAGCAGGGTGCAGATCGCCAGCGACCCGAAGATCCCGCGGGGCAGGTCGCGCTGCGGGTTCTTCGTCTCCTCGGCGGCGGTGGCCACGATGTCGAAGCCGATGAAGGCGAAGAAGACCAGTGCGGCCGCGGCGATGATGCCGCCGACCCCGAAGGTGCTTGGCGTGAAGCCGGCGATGACCTGGATAAGCGGCGCGGCCAGCCCGCCCTCGGACTCCCCGGACTCGGCCGGCGGGATGAACGGCGAGTAGTTGCTCTTCGTCAGGTTGAAGACGCCGACCACGATGACCAGCGCGACGACGACCAGCTTGATGCCGACGATGATCGAGGTGACGCGGGACGAGAGCTTGATGCCCAGCACCAGCACGCCGGTCATCAGCAGCGCGATCAGCATGGCCGGGATGTTGACCGTGGCGTCCTCCCCCGCGATGGAGGTCGACAGCGGGATTCCGAGGTCGCCGAGCAGCTGGTTGAGGTAGCCCGACCAGCCGACCGAGACCGTGGCGGCGCCCAGCGCCAGCTCCAGCGTGAGGTCCCAGCCGATGATCCAGGCGACCGCCTCGCCCATCGTGGCGTAGGAGAACGTGTAGGCCGACCCGGCGACCGGCACGGTCGAGGCCAGCTCGGCGTAGCAGAGCGCTGCCAGCGCGCAGACGAGCCCGGCGATCACGAACGAGATCGCGACCGCGGGGCCGGCGGTGGTCTTCGCGGCCTCACCGGTCAGCACGAAGATGCCGGTGCCGATGATCACGCCGACGCCGAAGACGGTGAGGTCCAGGGCGGAGAGGTTCTTCTTCAGCTGGTGGTCGGGTTCCTCGGTGTCGCGGATCGACTCCTCGACGCTCTTGACCCGGGCCTTGTTGGCGGCCACGGAACCCCCCTCTCGGGCGGGCGGCGCGCCGTCCACCGTCCCGCTGGTGATCAACTGTGCGCAGGAGCGTCCCACGTCGGCGCACATCCCGCAGACCTACGCTCGGCACCGATCAGCAGGGTCGCCGACCTCGCGCACGACCAGACCAGGAGGTGCCCGTGACCAGCACGGACAGCACCCGCTCACGACTCCCCCAGATGCACCGCCGCCCCCGCCCGGTGGGGGCGCCGAGCCTGCCGGCCACCCAACGGGAGGGCAGCGACTTCGTCATCGACTGCGCGGTCTACGTCGACGGGCAGCGCCAGGCCCCGGTGGCCTACGACGAGGCGCTGCGCGCGGCGGTCGACAAGGGCGGCTTCGTCTGGCTGGGTCTGTACGAGCCGACCCAGGCCGAGCTCGAGGGGGTCGCCACCGTCTACGGCCTGCACCCACTGGCCGTCGAGGACGCCGTCGAGGCTCACCAGCGCCCGAAGCTGGACAACTACGACGACAGCCTGTTCATGGTGCTCAAGACCGCGCGGTACGTGGAGCACGACGACCTCACCGCCACCAGCGAGGTGGTGAACACCGGCGAGGTGATGGTCTTCCTGGGCAGCCACTACGTGATCACCGTGCGGCACGGCGACCACGGCGGCCTCGCCCAGCTGCGGCAGAACCTCGAGGGGCAGACCGAGCTGCTGCAGCTGGGGCCCTCGTCGGTGCTCTACGCCGTCACCGACCTGGTGGTCGACCACTTCGTCGAGGTGGCCGAGGCCGTGGAGGACGACGTCGAGGAGCTCGAGACCTCGGTGTTCAGCCCGTCCCGCACCGACGACACCCCGCGGATCTACCAGCTCAAGCGCGAGCTGATGCAGCTGCGCCGGGCCGTGCAGCCGCTGGAACTGCCGCTGACCAGCCTCGCCGACCGGCCCAACGACCTGGTGCCCGACGCCATGCGGTCCTACTTCCGCGACGTCCAGGACCACGCGATCCGGGTCCGCGACCAAGTGGGCGGCCTCGACGAGCTGCTGTCGAACATCCTGCAGGCCGCACTGGCCCGGATCTCGGTGGCGCAGAACGACGACATGCGCCGGATCTCCTCCTACGCCGGCTTGATCGCCGCCCCGACCCTGGTGGCCGGCGTCTACGGGATGAACTTCGACAAGATGCCCGAGCTGCACTGGACCTTCGGCTACCCCTTCGCCCTGGCCCTGATGGCCGCCCTCTGCTGGCTCCTCTACCGCGGCTTCAAGCGCAACGGCTGGCTCTAGTTCCCGCGCCCGCCGCCGTTGTGCGCTCACGGCTGTCTCCCCGCAGCTGAGGCAGCCGTGAGCGCACAACAGCGGGCTGTGGACGACGGCAGCGCGACCGCCGTGCGATCCGGCACCGTTGCCCGGTGCCCGTCCCGGCCGCCGTGCCCGACCAGCTCCGTCGACGCCCCTTCCTCGGCACCGCCGCGACGTCGGCCGGGCTGTCGACCCCGGCGCGACTGCGCAGCAGCTCGTGGCGACGACTCTTCCCCGACGTGTACGTGCACGCGGACGTCGAGCTGACCCACGAGCTGCGGGTTCGGGCGGCTGTGCTGCGGCACCCCGACGCGGTGGTGAGCGGCCGCAGCGCCGCCGTCCTCTGGGGTGTGCCGATGGCCGGTCCGGACGACGACGTGGAGCTCACCTCCTTCCCCGGTGCGCACCCGGTGCGGACGGCGGGCATCCGGATGCGCCGCGCCGACCTCGAGGAGCGGGAGGCCCTCCGGTACGACGGCATGTGGGTGACCAGCCCCGAGGCCACCGCGGTCGAGCTCGCCGGCGGCCCGGACGTCGACGAGGCGGTGGTCGCGGTCGACCAGCTGGTGGTGCTCGGCGGCGCCGACCTCACCGTCGTCCGCCGGCTGGCCGACGCGGCGCTCGGGCCGGGCTGCCGGCGGGCCCGGCGGGCGTGCGCGCTGGCCGACGGGCTCGCCCAGTCACCGCAGGAGACCAGGCTGCGGCTGCTGATGCGGCGAGGTGGGCTGCCGGCCCCGGTGGCCCAGCACCGCGTCGTCCACGGCGGCCGGTTCGTCGCCGACGTCGACTTCGGGTGGCCGGCGCACCGGGTGGCCGTGGAGTACGACGGCCTGTGGCACGCCGAGCCCGGTCAGTTCGCCAAGGACCGGCAGCGGCTCAACCGGCTCACCGCCGCCGGCTGGCGCGTGGTCTTCGTGACCGCCGCCGACCTGTACCGCCCCGACCAGCTGGTCGCCCGCATCGCCGCCGCGCTCGGTCCCACCGTTGTGCGCTGACGGCTGCCTCCGGGCCCGCGAGACAGCCATCAGCGCACAACGGTGGGGGCTTCTTGGCGGCGAGGACGGCGTCGGTGCGCTGACGGCTGCCTCCGCGCCCGGGAGACAACCGTGAGCGCACAACGGTGGCGGCCCCAGGGCTTCTTGCGTCGGTGTGCGCTGACGGCTGCCTCCGGGCCCGCGAGACAGCCGTGAGTGCACAACGGCGCTGGCGTCAGGGCTTCTTGGCGGCGAGGACGGCGTCGTAGACGGTGCGGCGGGGCAGGCCGGTGCGGGTGACGACGGCACGGATGGCCTCCTTGCGGTCGGCGCCGGCGGCCTCCTCGGCGGCGACCTCGCGGGCCAGCTCGGCCGGCGACAGCGTCTCCGGGCCGGCCACCGAGCCACCGACCACCAGCGTGATCTCGCCGCGCACGCCCTCGGCGGCCCACTCGGCCAGCTCGGCGAGGGACCCGCGGCGGACCTCCTCGTGGGTCTTGGTCAGCTCGCGGCACACCGCGGCCTGCCGGTCGGGGCCGAGGGCGGCAGCAGCGTCGACGAGGGTGTCGGCCAGCCGGTGCGGGGACTCGTAGAACACCATCGTGCGCGGCTCGCGGGCCAGCGCGGCCAGCGCCGACCGTCGCTCGCCGCCCTTGCGCGGCAGGAACCCCTCGAAGCAGAACCGGTCGCAGGGGAGCCCGGAGACGGCGAGCGCGGTGACCACGGCCGAGGGCCCGGGGACCGAGGTGACCTCGATGCCGGCGTCGATGGCGGCCCGCACGAGGGTGTAGCCGGGGTCGGACACCGAGGGCATGCCGGCGTCGGTGATCAGCAGCACCGTGGCGCCGTCCCGCATCGCCGCGACCAGGCCGGGGAGGCGGGCCTGCTCGACCGACTCGTAGAAGCTCACCAGCCGGCCGGTGAAGGTGACGCCGAGGTCGGCGGCGAGCCGGTGCAGCCGGCGGGTGTCCTCGACCGCCAGCACCTCCGCGGTGGCCAGCACCTCGCGCAGCCGCGGGCCGACGTCGCCGGGTTGTCCGAGGGGCGCCCCGCCCAGCACGAGTCGTCCGGTCATGGGCCGAGCCTGTCACGCAGGGCTCGTCCGACCCGCCCGCAGGTGCCCGGCGAGTGCCCGGGAGCGGACAGGTCCACTGACTACCCTCACCCCCATGGCGGTGCTGTCCCCCGAGCGGGCCGAGGCGGCACCCGGCGACACGACCCCCCGCCGCTGGCCGCCGCTCCCCCGCCCGCGCCGCGAGCTCGTGCCGCCGCTGCCCACCGACCGGGTGCTGGCCGCGGTGCTCACCACGCTGCTCGGCCTGGCCACGCTCGTCGTCCGGCTGTGGGACATCCGCTACCCGGCCGAGCTGGTGTTCGACGAGGCGTACTACCCGCCCGAGGCCGCCGAGATGCTCGAGTACGGGTACGAGGCCAACCGCGGCTACACGTTCATCGTCCACCCGCCGCTGGGCAAATGGCTGATCGCGATCGGCGAGCAGGTGTTCGGCGACAACTCGCTGGGCTGGCGCGTGCCGTCGGCCGTCGCGGGCGCGCTGGCGGTCGTCGTCCTGACCCGGCTGGCCCGCCGGCTCACCGGTTCGACGCTGCTGGGGCTGGTCGCCGGCCTGCTGCTGGCGCTGGACGGCTTCTCCTTCAGCCTCGGCCGGATCGGCCTGCTCGACGTCTTCCTGCAGCTGTTCGTCGTCAGCGCCGTCGCCTGCCTCGTCGTCGACCGGGACTCCGTCCGCGAGCGGGTGCGCGCGGGCGCCGACCGGGTCGGCACGTACGGCTTCCACCTGGGCCCGCGCAGCTGGCGGCTGGCCGCCGGGGTGATGTTCGGCGCCGCCTGCTCGGTGAAGTGGAGCGGGATCTACTTCCTGGCCTTCTTCGCCGTGCTGTCGCTGTGGTGGGACCGCGCGGCCTGGCGGGAGGCGGGGGTGCGCCGTCCGAGCCTGGTGACGCTGCGCCGCGGGGTGCCCGGCGCGGCGTGGGCGCTGGGTGCGCTCCCGGTGCTGACCTACCTCGCCTCGTTCACCGGCTGGTTCCGCGGCGAGGGGTCGCAGGGCCGGCACTGGGCCGACCAGCACCCCGACACCGCGTACGGCTTCGTCCCGGGTGCGCTGCGCTCGCTGTGGCACATGCACGGCGAGTGGCTGCGGTTCCACAACGGGCTGTCCAGCCCGCACCCGTGGGAGTCCGGACCGTGGTCCTGGCTCGTCGACGGCCGCCCGATCCTGCTGTGGAACCCGCAGGGGCTCACCGACAACGACGGTGGCCAGGTCATCCGCTACATCCTGATGGTCGGGACGCCGACGCTGTGGTTCGCCTTCGCACCGGCGATGCTGTGGCTGCTCTGGCGGATCGTCGCCCGCCGCGACCCCGCCGCGCTGACCGCCGCGGTCGCCATCGCCGCCGGCTGGCTCACCTGGTTCGTGAACCTGGACCGGACGATGTTCATCTTCTACATGGCCCCGGCGCTGCCGTTCTTCGTGCTGGCCGTGGTGCTCGTGCTGGCCGACGTCCTGGGCCCGCCCGACGCCGGGGTGCTGCGCCGCCAGATCGGCCTGGCGGCCGTCTGCGTCTACGTGGCGGTGGTCGCGATGACCTTCGTCTTCTTCTACCCGGTGCTCACCGGGCAGCCGCTCAGCCACGGCGAGTGGCTGCAGCGGATGTGGTTCCCCTCCTGGTTCTAGGGGGGCCTCGCTGGCGTCCGCGGCGCTGTCCGGCGGGCGCCGGTCGCTCGCCTGCGCCCAGCAGACACGGCCGCCTCGGCACGAGCCTGACGCCGAGGGTGGCGGCGCAGCGGGCTCCGGCGGCCAGGACCGTCGAGCCCGGGCTCACGACACGGGCCGGGAACGACGTCAGGCCGGGTCCGTGAGGACCCGGCCTGACCAGGGTGGAGCTGAGGGGAATTGAACCCCTGACCCCCTCGATGCGAACGAGGTGCGCTACCGGACTGCGCCACAGCCCCTTGCGTCGAACAGCTTACCGTCCGACCCCTCCGGCCCCCTCACGGGGGGCCGGCCCCCTCGCAGGCCCCCCGCCGCGAGCTCGCTCGCGGCGGGGGGCGAGGGGGTCCTCCGTCAGCCGTTCGCGGCCCGGCGCGGGGCGTAGGTGTCGATCTCGGCGAAGCCGATGTCGTCGTCGTCGAGCCCGACCACGGCGCTGTGCTGCCACCCGGCCGGGGCCGGTGTGCGGGCGGCGACGACCCGGCCCGGCCGCAGCGGGTGGACGGGGGCCAGCGGCATGCTCGGGTGCACCGGGCCGGTCTCGGTGGCGACCAGCGGGGCGGCCAGCGGCGCGGACCGCGGGGCCGGCGCCGGGGCGGCACGACGCGGAGCCGGGGCGCGCATCGGCGGGCGCTGCGCGGCCCGGGCGGCCCGGCGCGCGGCGGCGCGGTGCTCGCGCTTGGCCGCGGCACGCAGCACCGCGAGGTAGCCGACGAGGGCCACGTCGAGCAGGACCTGCGGGGCCCACAGCCACGACCGGTAGGTCAGCGCGCCGACCAGGGCGAGCACGGCGAGGGCGAACAGCCCGGCCAGCGTGCGCCGGCGCACGGCGTGCACGTCGACCTTCAGCTCACCGCTGCTGCGCAGCTGCGCGCGGTCGATGGTCACCCGCTCGGTCTCCGCGTGGACCACCGGGTCCACGGGACGACGTCGCTGCAGGGTCCGGCCCGACCCGGCCGATGCGGTACCGGCGTGCGAGTCGCCGCGGGTGACCACCATCGGCACGAGCACCACGAACCACAGCACGACGAGAGCGGCCAGCAAGACGCCCGAACCCACCACGAACACCTCGATCCATCCCTGGCACAACGGAAGGACCCCATCCCTGGGGCACCACGAGTCACATCAGTCACTCGGGAGTCACGGTAAGGGCGGGAACTGCCGATGTCGGGGACGCGACCGGTGTGTCGGCGTGGTCCGGACGACGACGTGGCGTGTACCCGTCCACCTGCGGTCTCGAAGTGGTAACGGGTGGTCACGGAACCGGCACGGTGTGCACCCGGGTCGTCAGGACGGGACGCGGGACCGCCAGCGGGCGAGCACGCCGCCGGGCACCTCGCCGGCGAGCAGGGCGTACCCGAGGTGGTCCCGCCAGGCGCCGTCGATGTCCAGGTAGTCGTGGAACAGCGCCTCCTGACGAAAGCCCAGCCGCTCGACCAGGCGCCGGCTCGGCCGGTTCTCCGGCCGGATGTCGGCCTGCAGCCGGTGCAGGCCGACCGGACCGAAGGCGTGGTCGCAGACCAGCGCCACGGCCAGCGAGGCCACGCCGCGGCCGGCGACCGCGGAGTCCACCCAGTAGCCCAGGTGCCCCGACCGCAGGGCCCCCCGCACGACGTTGTCCACCGTCACCTGGCCCACCAGCCGGCCGTCGTGCCGGATGGCGAAGGGCAGCGAGGTGCCGGCCCGGGCCCGCCGGGACGTCGCCCGGCGCATGCTGCGGTAGACCGCCGAGGTGTGCCGCTCGGGCCACGGCACGGTGCCCGAGGGCTCCCACGGGCTCAGCCACTGCTCGTTGGCCGTGCGCAGCCGGGACCACTCGCGCGCGTCGGACCGCTCGAGCGGGCTCAGCTCGACCGTGCCCCAGGCCAGCCGGGCGGGCCAGCCGGGGTGCAGGACGGGGTCCAGCTCAGCCGCCGAGCAGCATGGGCATGACCGTCACCAGACCGCCGGCCGCGACCTCGGTGACGTCCTCGTCCACCACGATCAGGCAGTTCGCGCGGGCCATCCGGGCGAGCATCGCCTGGTCGCCGTCACCGATCGGCTCCACCACGTAGCCGCCGTCGGGGTGGCGCATGACCTGCCCGTGCAGGTACTGCCGGTAGCCCAGCGGGGAGAGCAGCTGCTCGGCCGCGACCGCCTGCACGGTGCGCCGGAAGAGCTGGCGCTTGCCGAGCATCAACCGGATCGCCGGGCGCACGAACACCTCGAAGGCCACCAGCGCCGCGACCGGCTCGCCGGGGACGCAGATCACCGGCACGCCCTCGGGGCCCAGCCGGCCGAAGGCGTGGACCGGGCCGGGGTGCATCGCCACCTGCGTGAAGGTCAGCCCGCCCAGCTCGTCGAGAGCCTCCTGGAGCAGGTCCGGCCCACCGTTGGCGAAGGTGCCGGCGATGAGGACGACGTCGCTGCGGAGCATCTGGCCCTCGAGCAGCTCGACCATCCGGCGGCGGTCGTTGGGCATGATCCCGGCGCGGTAGGCCTCGGCCCCGGCGTCCCGGGCGGCGGCGGCCAGCGCGTAGCTGTTGACGTCGACCTGCTGGCCGGGCCCGGCGATGCGCCCGACGTCCACCAGTTCGTCACCGGCGCACAGGACGGCGATCCGCGGCCGGGGGCGGACGGCGACGCGCTCGCGGCCGACGGCGGCCAGCAGGCTGATCTGGGCCGGGCCGACAGGTGTGCCGACCTGCACGGCGACGTCCCCGGGGGCGACGTCGTCGCCGATCCGGCGGACGTAGCTGCCGGAGGCGAGCGCGGCGTAGACGGCGACCCGGGCCAGGCCCTGGTCGGTCCAGGCGGCGGGGACGACGATGTCGGCGCCGGCGGGCATCATCGCGCCGACGGCGACCTTGCGCGCCAGGCCCGGGCCGATCGCGGTCGCCTCACCGGAACCGGCGGTGCTCTCCCCCACCACGTGCAGGGCGACGGGGCTCTCGACGGTGGCGGTCGCGACGTCGGCCGAGCGGACGGCGTACCCGTCGAGGCCGGCCTGGTCGAAGGAGGGCAGTGCGCGTTCGCTGGTGACCAGCTCGGCGCACAGCAGCCCCTGGGCGTCCAGGACGGCCAGCTCGATCGGCTCGGGGGTGCGCACCGCGCCGAGGATCTCGTCGAGGTGGTGCTCGACGGTGCGCAGCCGGACGCCGGAGACGTCGACCGAGCCGGTGTCGGCCAGCGGGTCGGGGGAACGGTCGCCGGTGGCGATCGCCGGGGAGGGCACCCGGTCGGAGGAGAACACCGACCGGTCGACCTGGACGGTGTCGTGCGTGACCACCGGCGCGGGGCCGGAGACCTGGTTCTCCCGGGGCGGGGGGATGAGCCCGCCGGACACCACCCCGCCCTGCCCCAGGTCCAGCTGGCTGGTGTCCCGGCTGCCGCCGAACCACCCACGCGTCGTGCCGTCGGTCATGCCCGCCACCGTCGTCGCTCCCTCCACGGCCAGAGATCGGCCGGACCCGCCGCTCGACGGACCTCTCAGGGAGCGATGGTGCCTCCTGACCGGGTCGGTCAGGCCGGCGACGCGCCCTCGGTGGGCAGGTCTGTGACGAAAGACCGCAGCCACGGCCCGAAGTCCGGACCGAGGTCCTCGCGCTCGACGGCCAGCTGGACGACGGCCTTGAGGTAGTCGAGCTTGTCGCCGGTGTCGTAGCGGCGGCCGGAGAAGACCACGCCGTGCACCGGGACGCCGTCCTCGACCAGCTTCAGCAGCGCGTCGGTGAGCTGGATCTCCCCGCCGCGGCCGGGCGGGGTGGCCCGGATGGCGTCGAAGACCTCGGCGGGCAGCACGTAGCGGCCGATGATCGCCAGCGAGCTCGGCGCCTCGCCGGCCGGGGGCTTCTCGACCATGCCGGTCACCCGGAACACCGGGTCGCCGGAACCGGACACCTGCGCGTCCTCGACGGCGACCGCGCCGTACTTGGAGATGTTGTCCGCGCCCACGTCCAGCAGCGCGATGACCGCGCCGCCGTGCTCGGCCTGGACGGCGAGCATCTGCTCCAGCAGCAGGTCGCGGGCGTCGATGATGTCGTCGCCGAGCAGCACCGCGAAGGCCTCGTCGCCGACGAAGGCGGCGGCCTGCAGCACCGCGTGGCCCAGGCCCTTGGCCTCGCCCTGGCGGACGAAGAAGACCTGCGCGACGTCGGTGGACTCGTTGACCGCGTCGAGGCGGGCCTGGTCGCCCTTCTTCTCCAGCGCCGCCTCGAGCTCGGGCGTGCGGTCGAAGAAGTCCTCGATCGCGCCCTTGTTGCGGCCGGTGACCATGAGGACCTCGTCGAGCCCGGCGCGTGCGGCCTCCTCGACGATGTACTGCAGGGCAGGCCGGTCGACGACGGGCAGCAGCTCCTTGGGCACCGCCTTGGTGGCGGGCAGGAAGCGGGTGCCCATCCCGGCGACCGGGATGACGGCCTTGACGGTCGGACGCGGCTCGGAAGGGCTCGACATGCGGCGAGGGTAGCTAGCCTGCCGCCGTGTCCGACTCCCCCGTCGTGGTGAACGCCAAGGCGACGCTGCGCACATCGGGCCTGGCCAGGCGGTCCGCCCGACCGGCCGCGGAGCGCGCGGCGGCCGCCGACGCGCTGGCCACCGCCCTCGCCGGCGCCCCGGTCGTGCGGGCCGCCGGCGTGGTCGCCGGGTACGTCCCGCTGGCCGAGGAGCCCGGCGCCGGCCGGCTGCCCGCGGCGCTGCCCGGCCGGGTGCTGCTGCCCGTGGTGCCGCCCTGGGGCCGCGAGCTGTCCTGGGCGGAGGCCGCCGGGGAGCTGGTGCCGGGCCGCTTCGGGCTCCTAGAGCCGGGCGGTCCACGGCTGCCGGGCAGCGCCCTGGCCGCCGCCGACGTCGTCGTCGTCCCGGCGCTGGCGGTCGCCGCCGACGGCACCCGGCTGGGGCGCGGCGGGGGGTACTACGACCGCGCGCTGCGCCACGCCCGTCCCGACGCCGTGCTGGTGGCGGTGGTCTTCGACGACGAGCTGCTCGAGGACCTGCCGGCCGGGGAGCACGACCGCCGGGTCGACGCCGTCGTCACGCCGTCCGGCGGCTGGCTGTGCCTGGGCTGAGCGGTCCGGGCGATCATGAGAGGGTGACCCACGTCTCCGGGTGACCACCCGGCCGCAGCGACGACGCCGTGGGAGAACCGTGTCACCCGAGATCATCTCCATCCTGGCGCTGGTCGCGATCTTCGCGATCGCCACCGTGCTGCCGATCAACATGGGCGCCCTGGCGTTCGTGGCGGCCTTCCTGGTGGGCACGCTCGCCGTCGGGATGAGCACCAACGACATCCTCGAGGGCTTCCCGGCGGGGCTGGTCCTGACGCTGATCGGCGTCACCTACCTGTTCGCCATCGCCCAGAACAACGGCACGGTCGACCTGCTGGTGCGCGGGGCGGTGAAGCTGGTGGCCGGCCGGGTGGCCCTGATCCCCTGGATCATGTTCGCCGTCACCGCCGTGCTCACCGCGATCGGCGCCCTCTCCCCCGCCGCGGTCGCGATCGTCGCGCCGATCGCGCTGGGCTTCGCCGCGAAGTACCGGATCAACCCCCTGCTGATGGGCATGATGGTCGTCCACGGCGCCCAGGGCGGCGGGTTCTCCCCGATCAGCGTCTACGGCGTCACGGTGAACAAGGTCGTCGCCGACAACGGCCTGCCCGGCAGCCCGCTGACGGTCTTCCTGGCCAGCCTGGGCTTCAACATCGCCATCGCGGTCGTGCTGTTCCTGGTGTTCGGTGGCCGGCAGCTGCTCAGCCGCCGGGTCGGCGACGAGGTCGCCGCCGAGCGGGAGCTGGCCTCCGCCGGTGGCGCCGGGCAGGTCGTCAAAGGCCACGGGGTGCGCACCACCGGGGACGCCGACGACGAGCCGTCCACCGGGCGGATCACCGCCGAGCAGGTCCTCACGCTGGTCGGGCTGCTGACGCTGGCGGTGCTGGCGCTGGCCTTCGACCTGGACATCGGCTTCGTCTCCATCACCATCGCGACCGTGCTGGCGCTGTTCTCCGCCGCCCGGCACAAGGGCGCGGTCATGCAGATCAGCTGGTCGACGGTGCTGCTCATCGCCGGTGTGCTGACCTTCGTGTACGTGCTGCAGGAGGCCGGCACCATCGAGTACGTCGGCGAGTCGGTGACCAAGCTGGGCAGCCCGCTGCTGGTGGCCCTGCTGCTGGCCTACATCGGTGCGGTGGTCTCGGCGTTCGCCTCCTCCACCGCGATCCTCGGTGTGGCCATCTCGCTGGCCGTGCCCTTCCTGCTCGACGGGTCGATCGGTGCCGTCGGGGTGGTGGCCGCGCTGGCCGTGGCCGCGACGATCGTCGACGTCAGCCCGTTCTCGACCAACGGTGCGCTGGTGCTGGCCAACGCCCAGGACATCGACCGCGACCGGTTCTACAAGCAGATGCTGGGCTACTCAGGTGCCGTGGTGGTCATCGGACCGCTGGTGGCCTGGCTGGTCTTCGTCGTCCCCGGCTGGCTGTAGGAGGCTCTCGTGACCGGACCGCTGGACGGCGTGCTCGTCGTCGACCTGACCCGGGCCCTCGCCGGGCCGCACGCCGGGATGATGCTCGGCGACCTGGGAGCCCGGGTGGTCAAGGTGGAGAGCCCCGGCAGCGGCGACGACAGCCGCGGCTGGGGCCCGCCGTTCGTGGACACCGACTCCGGCCGGGAGTCGACGTACTTCTTCTCCGCGAACCGCAACAAGGAGTCGATCACCCTCGACCTCAAGGACGAGGCGGACAAGCAGGTGCTCACCGAGCTGGTGCGCCGCGCGGACGTGCTGCTGGAGAACTTCCGCCCCGGCACGCTGGCCCGCCTCGGCTTCGGCACCGACGTGCTCGCCGAGCTCAACCCGCGACTGGTGCAGCTGTCGATCAGCGGCTTCGGCCACGACGGCCCCGAGGGGCAGCGGGCCGGCTACGACCAGATCGCCCAGGGCGAGGCCGGGCTGATGTCGCTGACCGGCTCGGGCCCCGACGACCCGCAGAAGGTCGGCGTCCCGATCGGTGACCTGCTCGCCGGGATGTACGGCGCCTACGGGGTGCTGGCGGCGCTGCTGGAGCGCGAGCGCACCGGCCTGGGCCAGGTGGTGCGCACCTCGCTGCTGGCCGCCGTCGTCGGTGTGCACGCCTTCCAGGGCACGGCCTACACGGTGGCCGGCCAGGTCAACCGCGGGCAGGGCAACCACCACCCCTCGATCGCCCCCTACGGGCTGTTCCGCTGCGCCGGGGGCAGCGTGCAGCTGTCCTGCGGCAGCGAGGGCCTCTGGAAGCGGCTGTGCACCGAGTTCGGTCTGGACCCCGCGGCCGAGGGGTTCGCCACGAACGGCGAGCGGGTCGGGCACCGCGCCGAGCTGATCGAGCTGCTGGAGCGCACCTTCGCCGACATCGAGGCCCCCGACCTGCTGGCGCGCCTGGACGCCGCCGGGGTGCCGGCCGGCAAGGTGCGCACCCTGGACGAGGTCTATGCCTGGGAGCAGACCCTGTCCCAGGGCCTGGCGATCAGCGTCGACCACCCGACCGCCGGCCCGCTGACCCTGCCCGGCCCGCCGCTGCGGTTCTTCGCACCCGGCCCGGACGGCGAGGTCGAGACCACCCGCACCGAGCACGCTCCCCCGCCGGTGCTCGGCGCCGACGGCGACGCGCTGCGCGCCTGGCTGTCCCGGCCCGACGGCGTCCCCCAGCCCGACGGCGTCCCCCAGCCCGACGGCGAGGGTGCCGACGTCGAGGACGGGCACGCCACGTGACCCCGGCGCGGCTGGACGCCCGCTCGCTGCGTGACCTGGTGCTCGACCCGGGCTCGTGGCGGTCGTGGGACACCCCCGTGCCGCCCCGCGCGGTCGAGGACGCCTACGCCGCCGAGCTGGCCCGGGCCGTGGCGAGGACCCAGCAGGACGAGGCGATCGTCACCGGCGAGGCGACGCTGCGCGGCCGCCGGGTCGCGGTGGTGGCCGGTGAGTTCGGCTTCCTGGCCGGCTCGATCGGCACCGCGACCGCCGAGCGGCTGATGGACGCGATCGAGCGGGCCACCGCCGAGGGGCTGCCACTGCTGGCCGCCCCGGTGTCCGGCGGCACCCGCATGCAGGAGGGCACCGTGGCTTTCCTGCAGATGGTCGGCATCACCGCCGCGATCGCCCGGCACAAGGAGGCGGGGCTGCCCTACCTCGTCTACCTGCGCGGCCCGACCTTCGGCGGGGTGCTGGCCTCCTGGGGATCGCTGGGCCACGTCACCATCGCCGAGCCCGGCGCGGCGATCGGCTTCCTGGGCCCGCGGGTCTACGAGGCGCTCTACGGCGAGCCGTTCCCCGAGAACGTGCAGACCGCGGAGAACCTGGCCGCGCGCGGGCTGATCGACGGCGTCGTCCCGCACGCCGAGATCGCCGACGTCGCCGACCGGGCCCTGCGGGTGCTCGCGGCACGGGCGACCTGGCACCGCGACGCCACGGTCGCCCCGCCCGACCCCGACGACGGCACGGACGCCGACGACCCCGAGGACGGCCGCAGCGCCTGGGACGTCGTGACCGCCTCCCGCCGCGCCGACCGCCCCGGCGTGCGGCAGCTGCTGCGCACCGCGGCCACCGACGTCGTCGCGCTCAACGGCACCGGCGCCGGGGAGTCCGACCCCGGGCTGCTGCTGGCGCTGGCCCGCTTCGGCGGCGCCCCGTGCGTGGTGCTCGGTCAGGACCGGCGCGGGCAGTCACCGACCGCGCCGCTGGGCCCCGGTGCCCTCCGGGAGGCCCGGCGCGGCATGCGGCTGGCCGCCGAGCTCCGGCTGCCGCTGCTCACCCTCATCGACACCCCCGGCGCCGCGCTGTCGGTGGCCGCCGAGCAGGGCGGGCTGGCCGGGGAGATCGCCCGCTGCCTGTCCGACCTGGTCACGCTGCCCGCACCCACCCTGGCCGTGCTGCTCGGTCAGGGCACCGGCGGCGGCGCGCTCGCCCTGGTGCCGGCCGACCGGGTGCTGGCCGCGGCCAACGGCTGGCTGGGCCCGCTGCCGCCGGAGGGCGCCTCCGCGATCGTGCACCGCGACGTCACACACGCCGGGGAGATGGCCGCCGCCCAGGGCATCCGGGCGACCGACCTGTGGCGGGCCGGCATCGTCGACCGGGTCGTGCCCGAGCGTCCCGACGCCGCCGACGAGCCGACCGAGTTCTGCCGCCGCCTGGGCCGCGTGCTGGCCCAGGAGCTGGCCGGGCTGCTGGGCCGCGACGACGTCGAGCGGATGCGCAGCCGCACCCGCCGCTGGCGCCACCTCGGCACCTGACCCACCCCGCGGCGCTCGGGGTCTCCCTCCGTCACACGAGGTGAGTTCGATGGCGCACAACGGGATTGGTGATCTCGGCTGGCGGGCACGGCTGTCCCCAGAGCCGGGGAGACCGTCCGGCTGACGCAGCGGCCCACGGGCCGAGCAGCTCTCGAGGAGATCCACCATGTCGAACGACCAGCACACCGTCCTGCGCTCCATGCACGACCTCGGCCTCGCCGCCTGGTTCGGTGGCAACCTCATGGGCGCCGTCGGGCTGAACAAGGCCGCGGCCGCCGCCAAGGACAGCACCGAGCGCACCCGCCTGTCCTCCATCGGCTGGGGCGCCTGGGCGCCCGTGCAGGCCGCCGCCATCGGCGCACACGTGATCGGCTCGGTCGGCATGCTGCGCGCGGACCGTGGCCGGGTGGCCACCGAGTCCGGCGCGACGCTGAACACCGTGCTCAAGAGCGTGCTCACCGTCTCCGCCATCGTCACCACCGCCACCAGCGGCGCGTTCGGCGCGAAGATCGGCGCCAAGTCGGTCAACGGCGGCGTGCCCAGCGCGACCGCGACCGAGCCGTCCGCCCTCACCCCGGACGACGTGGCCTCCGCGCAGAAGGCGCAGAAGCCGCTGCAGTGGGTCAACCCCGCGCTCACCGCGGTGCTGATCGTGCTCGCCGCCCAGCAGGGCGAGCAGCAGCGCACCGCCTCCACCGTCCGCGGCGCGTTCGGCGCCGGCCTCACCAGCCTGAAGGCCGCCGTCCTCAAGGCCGCCTGAGCCGCACCCTCCCGTCGTCCCGCGCCCTCACGGGTGCGGGACGACGGGCTCAGGCAGCGACCGGCTGGGCGGGCGAGAGACCCCAGGCGGCTGCCAGCAGCTCCAGGCTGTGCACGCGCTCGGCCACCCCGTGGGTGGATGCGGTGATCATCAGCTCGTCGGCCCCGGTCTGGGCAGCGAGCGCCCGCAGCTCCGCCACGACCCGCTCCGGCCCGCCGATGACGGCGTTGCTCGGCATGTTCTCCGCCGCGGCGCGCTCGGGGTGCACCGCGGACTCCTCCAGGCTGGGCACCGGGCGCAGCCGGCCGGTGCGGATCGACAGCCGCATGAGCTGCCCCGGCAGCGCCAGCCGGGCGGCCTCCTCGTCGGAGTCGGCGACCAGCGTGTTCGCGGTGACCACCGCGTAGGGCCGGTCCAGCTGCGGCGAGGGCACGAACTCCTCGCGGTAGACCTCCAGCGCGGCCACGGTGTGCGGGCTGCCGAAGTGGTGGGCGAAGGTGAAGGGCAGCCCGAGCTGACCGGCCAGCTGCGCGGAGAAGCTGCTGGAGCCCAGCAGTCCGACCCGGGGCGCGGTGACCGCGGCCGGGGTGGCGCTGAACCGCTCGGCGAGGCCGCCCTGCACCCGCTCGTCGCCGAACAGCCCCAGCAGGTCGAGCAGGTTCTGCGGGAAGTCCTCGGCCGACAGCGCCTTCGGGTCGCGGCGCAGCGCGAGCGCGGTGTGCTGGTCGGTGCCCGGGGCGCGGCCGATGCCCAGGTCGATCCGGCCCGGGTGCAGCGCCTCGAGCAGCGCGAACTGCTCGGCGACCACGAGCGGGGCGTGGTTGGGCAGCATCACCCCGCCCGAGCCGACGACGATCCGGTCGGTGACCGCGGCCAGGTGCGCGATGAGCACCGGCGGGTTGGTGCTGGCCACCGCCGGCATGTTGTGGTGCTCGGCGACCCACAGCCGGCGGTAGCCCAGCCGGTCGGCGGCCTGGGCCACCGCCACGGTGTTGGCCAGTGCGTCGGCGGTGGTCTGCCCGGTGCCGACCGTGGCCAGCTCGAGGACGGACAGGGGCAGCGGGGTCTCGGACATCACCTGCGGCAACACCGTGCCCGCGGTGCTCGTTCCCGGCCGGTCAGCCGGCCTTCGGCACCCGCAGCGTCGCGTCGGGGTCCAGCCGCTCGAGGACGGCCGTGAGCGCGACCTCCAGCCCCTGCGTCTGCTCGGGGGTGAGCGCGGCGAACAGCCCCTCCTTCACCGCGGCGACGTGCCCGGGCGCCACCCGGGACACGACCTCGGCACCGGCGTCGGTGAGGACGGCGAGGTTGCCGCGCCGGTCCTCGGTCGCCCGCTCCCGACGCACCCAGCCGCGCTCCTCCAGCCGGGCCACGGTGTGCGACAGCCGGCTCTGCGACTGGTTGGCCACCCGGGCCAGGTCGCTCATCCGGCGGCTGCGGTCGGGCGCCTCGGACAGCATCGCCAGCACCACGTAGGCGGCGTGCGTGAGGCCGGCGTCGCGCTGCAGCTGCGCGTCGAGCGCACGGGGCAGCAGCTCGGTGACGGCGAGCCAGGCCCGCCAGGTGCGCTGTTCCTGCTCGTCGAGCCACTGCGGGACCACGGCGGAACCGTACCGCCGGCTCCTGGGCACCCCCGTGCGGGCGGCGACCGGCCGCCAGACGTGGGAGAGGGACGGGCCGGCGCGGTGGCGTGCGGTGCCGCCCGGCCCTCGTCCGCCGGTGGTGACGGTGAGGGACTGGTCTCCTCCGGTTTGTGCAGCGCACGCCGGAGGCACCCACCCCGGGTGACTCGTTGTCTGGTGACAGGTTCCTCCGGCTACATCGGGTCCCGGCTGGTCGTGCAGCTCGAGCGCGCCGGTCACCAGGTGGTCGCGACCGCGCGCGACGTGGCCAAGCTGGCCGACTTCGACTGGCCCGACTCGGTGACCGAGGTGCCGCTGGACGTCTCCGACGCAGACTCCTGCCGGCAGGCGTTCGACGCGGCCGGTGACGTGTCGGTGGCCTACTTCCTCGTGCACTCCATCGGGGAGGGCGACTTCGCCACCCAGGACCTGGACAGCGCGCGGGCGTTCGCCTCGGCCGCCCGGGACGCCGGGGTGTCCCGGATCGTCTACCTGGGCGGCTTCGTGCCCCAGCAGGAGGAGCTCTCCGCGCACCTGGAGAGCCGTGCCGACGTCGGCGACGCCCTCGGGCAGGCCGGCATCGAGCTGGTGTGGCTGCGTGCGGCGATCGTGCTGGGCGGCGGGTCGACGTCCTACGAGCTGGTGCGCCACATCGCCGACCGGGTGCCGGTGGTCCCGCTGCCCACCTGGATGGACCACCCGGTGTCGCCCATCGCCGTCACCGACGTGCTGCACTACCTGGTCGCCGCCGCCGACCGCGACCTCCTGCCCGCCGGCGCCTACGACGTGTCCAACGGCGAGCACCCCACCTACGCGGACCTGATCAAGGCCTACGCCGCCGAGGCCGGGCTGCGCCGGCTGTGGCTGCCGTTCCCTCCCGTGCCGCCCCGGCTGGTCGCCACGATCGCGTCGTGGCTGACGCCGCTGCCGCGCGAGCTCACCGCCGACCTGGTCATGAGCCTGCCCAACAGCATGGACTCCCAGGACGACCGCATCCGCCGCATCGTGCCCGACCCGGCCGGTGGGCTGACCAGTTCCCGGGACGCGCTGCGCCGGGCGCACGAGGGCAGCCGGACCTCCGGCGTCGGCAGCAGCGGGGACGCCGTGCACCGGGTGCGCACGGACCCCTCCTGGTCGGCCTGAGCCAGACCTCGACGACCCGCAGGCGGGTCCGGCGGCCACCCGTCGTGCGTGCGCGGGTGTCCGACCGGTGGAGCCGTCAGCGGGTGGTGTCGGGGTCCAGGGCCAGCTCGTCGGCGGCCACGGCGTGGGCCAGGAGCTGGGCGGCGAGGTGGTCGACGGTCGAGTCGTCGGCGAAGGCCCGGGCCCGCAGCAGGGCCAGCGACTCGGGCACCCCGACGCCGAGGGCGTCGTGCACCATGCCGACGGCCTGCCAGACCGCCGAACGCCGTCCGGCTGCCGGAGCGTGCTGCCAGGCCGGGCCGTCGTCCCGGTGCCGCATGAGCTGGTCCTGGATCTGCAGGCAGGTCGAGACCTCGTTGCTGACGACCAGGGCGTCGGACAGGCTGAGCGCGCGGACGGTCCGTGGCGGGGCGACGTAGAGGTCGAGCGCGCCGATGCCCCGCGTCGAGTCGCGCAGCGGCAGGGAGATGACCCCCCGGATCGGGGTGCGGGCCACCAGCGCGTCGTGGTAGCCCGGCCAGCGGGAGCAGATGGCCGCCTCGTCGGCCACCACCGGCCCCTGCTCGGCGTGGGCGCTCAGGCACGGGCCCTCGCCCACCGTGAACTGCAGCCGTTCGGCCTCCGTGGCGTCGGGGCCGCTGGCGCCCAGGGGCATCCTGCGCTCGGCGATCAGCAGGCTGATGCCGGCGCCGTCCACGGGCAGCACCTGGACGCAGGCGTGCGCCAGCCCCTCGGCCAGCAGCTCCGGCCGCGGCAGGTCACCCGACGCCGAGGCCAGGGCGGCGTGGAAGTCGTCGAGGAGCGTCATCGGGCGAGGAGGCGGTCGGTGGTCACCGTCAGCCGGGCGAGGTCGCGCCGGAACTCGGTCGTGTCACACACGGTCACGGACGACCGGTGCCCATCGGATGCCCACCCGACACGTCCGCTCCCCCGCCGGGCGCGCGGTCCGGGCCGCACCCCCGGGTGACGCAGATGTGACCCTCGCCGACCGGCGTGGACGGCGGGCGGGCGCACGGCGCATCATTGGCAGTCGCCGGAGCAGAGTGCCAGCTCCGGACCGGTCCGGATCGAGGAGCTCGCAGCACCGTGCCCACGTACCAGTACGTCTGCTCCAACCCCGAGGGCAAGCACGAGTTCGAGGTCGTGCAGTCGTTCACCGACCCCGCGGTGACCACCTGCCCGCAGGACGGGTCCCCCGTGCGCAAGGTGTACGGCTCGGTCGGCGTCGTGTTCAAGGGCTCGGGCTTCTACCGCACCGACAGCCGCAAGGCCGAGAGCGCCTCCAGCGCACCGGCCCCGGCGAAGGAGGCCGCCAAGCCCGCTGCCTCGACCAGCGGCAGCAAGGAGTCCTCCAGCTCGTCGGCCCCGGCCGCCAAGCCCTCCTCGTCGGGCAGCAGCAGCTCCAGCTGATCCACGGACGGCGGCGGCGTGCTGCCGACCGTCCACACCCGGGCCCGCCGTCCACAGTCCGTCACAGGACCGGGACGGCGCCGGGCGGGCCGCCGAGCATCGTGGCGTGCCCCGTCTCCGCCGCCCCCGCTCCCCGGTGCACCTGCTCCGGCAGGTGGTCGCCGGCCTGCTCGTCTGCCTGGCGCTGGTCCTGGCGCTGCGGCCCCCGCCCCCTGCGGCCGGCTCTGCTCCCACGACCGTCCCGGTGGTCGTCGCGGCGGCCGACCTCGCCGCCGGAGCGGCGCTGACCGCCGCCGACCTGGCGGTCGCGCTGGTCCCCGCCGACTCGGCTCCGGCCGGGGTGGTCACCGACGTGCCGCAGCTGACCGGCGCCGTGCTGGCGTCGCCGCTGCGGGCCGGCGAGCCGGTCACCGACGTGCGCGTCGTCGGCCCGGGGCTGTGGGCGGCGGTGCCGACCGGTCAGGTGGCCGCGCCGGTCCGGCTGGCCGACCTGGCGGTGGCGACCCTGCTGCGGGCCGGCGACCGGGTCGACGTCCTGGCCGCCGGCGACACCGCCCCCGTGCCGGCCGACCCCGTGCCGACCGGCTCCGAGCAGGCTGACGGCGCGAAGGCCGGCAGCACGCCCGCCCACACCGTGCAGGTGGTCGCCGCCGGCGCCCTCGTGCTGGCGGCCCCGACCCCTGCGCCGGAGGACGACGACGGGACGGACGGGCTGCTCGTGCTGGCCGTCTCGCCGGACACCGCGGGGCGGCTGGCGGCCGCCGCGGCCTCGGCCACGCTCACCGTTACCCTCGGCGCGCCGTGACCCCCGGGCGGTCCGCCCGGCGACTGGAGAGGTGCCGACGTGCTCAAGGGCTTCAAGGACTTCCTGCTGCGCGGGAACGTCGTCGACCTGGCGGTGGCGGTGGTCATCGGCGCCGCGTTCACCGCGGTGGTCAGCTCGTTCACCGAGTCGTTCCTGCGGCCGCTGATCGCCCTGGTCAGCGGTGGCGGTCCGACCGGCGGCGAGTTCGTCATCGACCAGCAGCACTTCACCTGGGGCGCGTTCGTCAACCAGGTCATCACGTTCGTGATCACCGCGGCGGTCATCTACTTCGTGGTGGTCGTGCCGATGAAGATCGTCGTCGAGCGGCGCAGGCGAGGCGAGGAGGCCGGCCCGGTCGCCCCGACCCAGGTCGAGCTGCTGGCCGAGATCCGTGACCTGCTCCGCGCCCAGCAGGGCCTCGACGCGGTGGTGGACGAGGGCGGCCGGCACGCCCACACCGGGGAGTTCCCCCGCCCGTAGTGGAAGGACCCCGCTGCCCCCCACGCCTCGCGAGCTCGGCGCGGGCCCCTGCAGCAGGGCCGTCAGTCGCTGCCCCAGTGCGGGGGCCGGTCCTCGAGGTAGCGGCGGTCGTCGTCATCAGGGTCGGTGGGCCGGTCGCCCCAGCCGACGTCGCTGTCGTCGGGTGCCCGGACGGGACGTCGAGGGGTGTCGTCGGCGGGCTGCTGCGGTGCGGACACGCTGCCGAGCGTAGGCGGGGAGCCGGTCAGTCCAGCGGCTGACCGAGGCCCTCGAGCACCTCGGCGCCGGGGAGCGCGGCGAGCACCGAGCCCGGCACGGCCAGCTTGCTGCCCCGGGTCCCGGAACCGATCACGAGCCACTCGCTCGCGGCGACCGCGGCGTCGACCAGCACCGGCCAGGACGCCGGCAGCCCGACCGGCGTGATGCCGCCGTACGCCATGCCACTCTCGGCGACCGCGACGTCCTGCGGGGCGAACGAGGCCTTGCGGGCGCCCAGGTGCCGGCGGACCAGGCCGTTGACGTCGGCACGGGTGGTGGCCAGCACCAGGCAGGCGGCCAGCGTGGTCTCCCCGGCCCGGCGCGCGGCGACGACCACGCAGTTGGCCGAGGCAGCCAGCGGCACCTCGTAGGTGTCGGTGAACGCGGCGGTGTCGGCGGCGGTGTCGTCGATCTCGGCGACCCAGGCCGGGCCGGTGAGCCCCGCGACCGCGGCCGCGACCGGGGCACCCAGCAGGTGCCGGTGCTCGGCGGCCGGCAGCCAGGTCAGCGTGCCGAGCTGGGGGGCGGGGTGCGGTGCGGCCATGCGCTGATCGTGCGACACGGCCGGTGCTGCGCGGCGCCCGGGGTCGTCCGTTGTCGCCGCCGGAGGGCTGCCGCGAAGATGGCCGCATGATCGGTCAGCTGCACTCCATCGTCATCGACGCCCCCGACGCCCACGCCCTGGCGTGCTTCTACGCCGAGGTGCTCGGGATGGAGGTGAAGGGCTCCCCCGGCGACGACTGGGTGGTCGTCACCGGCGCCGGCTACCGGATCGCCTTCCAGCAGGCCCCCGACCTGCAGGTGCCCCAGTGGCCCGACCCCGACCACCCGCAGCAGTTCCACCTCGACATCCGGGTGGCCGACGTGGCGGAGGCCGAGCCGAAGGTGCTCGCCCTCGGCGCCCGCCGGCTGCCCGGCGGCGGAGGGGACTTCCGCGTCTACGCCGACCCGGTCGGGCACCCGTTCTGCTTCGTCTGGGACGCCGTGTGAGCCGGCGGGCGGTCGCCGCAGCGGTCGCCGTCGCCCGCGCCTCCGGGCTGGCCGTCGACGACCCGGTGGTGCTCAGCGCCGGCGTCAACGTGGTGGTCCACCTGCGGCCGGCGCCGGTCGTGGCCCGGGTCGCGACCCACGTGCGGCTGCTGCGGCCCGACGCTGCCCGCCACCAGCGCCGCGACCTGCAGCTGGCCGCGGCCCTGCGGTCGGCCGGGGCACCGGTCATGCCGCCGACCGACCTGCTGCCGCCGGGTCCGCACACCGAGGACGGCCTCAGCACCACCTTCTGGCGGTGGGTCGAGGTGCTGCCCGAGCGGCCCACGGCCGACCTCGCCGGGCGCACCCTCGCCGACCTGCTGGCGGCGCTGGCCGAGGTCGACCCCGGCTGGACCGGGGAGCCGCTGGACACCCCGCTGGACGACCTCGCCGAGTTCGTCCGCACCGGCGCCCGACTGGGCGCCGACCCGGCGCTGGTGACCAGGGTCGGCGAGCTGACCGACCGGTTGCGCCCGCTGCTCACCGGCCCCGTCCAGCCGCTGCACGGCGACGCCCACCCCGGCAACCTGCTGCGCACGGCGGCCGGCTGGGTCTGGGCCGATCTCGAGGACACCTGCCGCGGGCCGGTCGGCTGGGACCTCGCGTGCCTGCGGAGGACGTCGCGGCTCGACGGCCGGGCGGCGCTCGACGCGATGCCGCACCCGGTGGACGAGGAGGCACTGGCCCCGTTCAGCTGGCTGCGGGCCCTGCACGCCGGCGCCTGGTGGCTGGTGCACGCCGCTCGCGAGCCGGCCGACCTGCCCACTGCCCGCGAGCGTCTGCGCGCCGCTGTCGACGAGGTCGCCGCCGGCCTGGGCTGAGCCGCTCCACCGGACGGGGAGCCGTGTCACGGCGCGCTCCCCGTCCGGTGCCCCGACTCGACCCGGACGAGGACCGGCCCGGTCGGGCATGAGCGGAGCGGTCAGCGCAGGCCGGGCGGGACGGCGTCCGGGTCGAGGGTGATCCGGAAGAGCGCCCGCGGGTCCTGCAGCGTCGCCGGTGGGCGTGCGGCCGACCGGGGCACGACCGCCTCGAACCGGGCCGGACGGCGGTGCGGCAGCAGCTCGCGGCCGTGGAAGGAGTAGTCGCCCACCACCCGGCCCAGCAGCAGCCCGGCGCCCACCTCGATCGGCAGGCCGACCAGGTCACCGGGGGCGACCTCGTCGAGGAAGGCGGTGAGCTGGCGCAAGTCCTTGGCCGGGCGCTTGCCGGACAGCTCCTTGGACAGTGCGCGCAGCTCGGCCGGCGACTGCCCGGTGGCGTCGACGTCGATGCCGGACTGGGTGCCCAGCCCGACGAGCCCGCCGAACAGCGCGGCGCCCAGCTCGTTGTGCGCCCGCGGACGCACGACCCACACCGGCACGCCCTCCGGCGCGGGGGCGGGCGGGACGTCGTCCGCGCCGGGCCACTTGTAGGGCAGGTCGTCGGGGTCCTCGGGGAACCTCGACCGGTAGAACTCCGGGTCCTTGGCGACCAGGTTCGACCGGTGCGACAGGTGCAGCTCGGCGTCGCCCACCCAGCTCGGCAGCAGCCCGGCCTCCGCGGCCTCGGCCTGGGTCATCGCGGCGGCGTCGGGGGCGAACTCGGAGATCAGCGCCTCGGTGGAGTCGGCGAAGCCGCGCTCCTTCCAGACCCGCACCATGGCCAGCGAGTAGACGACCAGGCCGGCGGTGTACCCGCGCCACATGATGACGACGGGGTGGTTGGCCCAGCCGTAGTCGGGCAGCTCCAGGGCGCGCAGCACCTGGAGGCACTCCACGCGCTGCTTGCCGAGGCGGGGGTTGTCGAGGAGCCGGGCGGACTCGGTGAAGTCCTGCACCGGGAGGAAGGTCTGCATCGCCGGACCTCCTGCCCGCGCCGGGCGACGGTCAACCGCCGAGGGCGTCCAGCTGCTCCAGCGCCGACTCCCAGCGGGCCTGCCGCTCGTCCGGGGACTGGTCCCACCAGGCGGTGCCGCGCTCCCCCAGTCCGGTCTTGGCCAGTTGCGTCCGCGCCCGGGCAGCGGCCACCGCGGCCTCGTCGCCCCTGGCCGCGCGGACGCCGGAGCGGCCCACGCCCAGGTGGTGCAGCAGCTGCGCCCGCACGTCCTCGGGCAGCGAGGGGTCCGCCGTCCGCCAGCGCCGTCCGTCGACGACGATCCAGCGGCCGTCCTCGGTGTGCTCGACCTCGCGGGTCACGACAGCCGGCGCGCCAGCTCGGGCAGCACCTCGCCGAGCGGGGCGTCGACCCGCAGCGTCGCCTTGGCGTCGCCGCGGGTCGGGCCCGAGTTGACGATCGCGACCGGGATGCCGCGCTTGGCCGCGGCGATGACGAACCGGTAGCCGCTCATCACGGTCAACGACGAGCCGAGCACGACCAGCGACCGGGCCTCCTCGACGAGGGCGAAGCAGCGGTCGACCCGGTCGCGCGGCACCGTCTCGCCGAAGAAGACGACGTCGGGCTTGAGCGGGCCGCTGCCGCAGGCCAGGCAGTCGACCATCACGAACCCGTCGAGCGCCTCCTCGGGCAGCTCGACGTCGCCGTCGGGGTTGACCTCGTCGGTGGCCTCCGGCCGGAAGCCGGGGTTGACCGCCCGCAGCCGGACGTCGAGTGCGGCGCGGGAGGCCACGTCACCGCAGGCCAGGCAGACGGTGCGGTCGAGCCCGCCGTGCAGCTCGAGGACGTCGCGGGCGCCGCCGGCCTGGTGCAGCCCGTCGACGTTCTGGGTGATCACCTCGCCGACGCACCCGGCCTGCTGCAGCGCGGCGACGGCGCGGTGGCCGGCGTTGGGCCGGGCGTCGCCGATCTGCCGCCAGCCCACGAAGCTGCGCGCCCAGTAGCGGTGCCGGCCGCGCGGGTCGCGGGTGAAGGTCTGGTAGGTCATCGGCGTGTGCCGGCGCAGCGAACCGGTGGCGCCGCGGTAGTCGGGGATGCCGGAGTCGGTCGAGAGCCCCGCGCCGGAGAGCACCAGTGCCCCGCCGTCGGCGAGGAGGTCGGTGAGCTCGGCGACGCCGGCGAGCGTGGCGGGTGCGGTCACCCCTCCATGGTCCCTGCCCGGAGGCCGTCGTGCCTCAGCCTGCGGAGACCGCGTGCTCCAGCTTCTCCAGCAGCGCCTCGTGGATGCGGGCCAGGCCCTTGGGCGCGAAGGTGCGCTCGAAGAACCCGCCGATGCCGGTCGCGCCGGTCCAGGTGGTGCGCGCCCGCACGGTGCTCACGCCGGCGTCGGCCGGGTGCACCGTCCAGGTGGTCACCATCGAGGAGTTGCTGTCGCTCTCCACGAGCGCGCCGTCGGGGCCGGCGGTGACGACGACGTCCTGCAGCCGCACGCGCTTGGACGTCGCCTGCAGCTTCCAGTGCACGCGCGTGCCGGCGCCGGTGCCGCCCTCGGTCACGCGGTACTCGCTGTACTGCTCGGGCAGCACCGCGGGGCGGGTGGTGGTGTAGTCGGCGAGTGCCGCGCGGACGACGTCCGCCGGTGCCCGCACGACGCGTTCGGCTGTGGCGACGACCTGACCCATGCCGCCATCCTGCTACCCCCGGCTCAGGCCGGCAGCAGCGACCCGGCCAGCAGCAGCGCCGTCACCTCCTGCGCCAGCACCGGCCGGGAGAACAGGTACCCCTGCGCACTGCGGCAGCCCAGCGACAGCAGGACCGCCCGCTGCGCCTCGGTCTCCACCCCCTCGGCCACGACGTCCAGCCCGGCGGCCTCCGAGAGCGCCAGGACCGCCCGCACGATGCCGACGCCGATGCCCTGGCGGCGCTCGCAGGCGTCGTCCCCGAGCCCGGCGACGAAGGAGCGGTCGATCTTCAGCGCGTCGACCGGGAGGTCCTTGAGGTGGGCGAGGTTGGAGTAGGAGACGCCGAAGTCGTCGACGACCAGGCTGATGCCGGCGCGGCCGAAGGTGTCCAGCAGGGCCAGCTGGCCGGGCGTCTTCTCCAGGTTCTCGGTGACCTCCAGCCGTAGGTGGCGGGGGTGCAGCTGCTCGCGGGCCAGCACGGTGAGCACCCGGGCCACCAGGTCACCGTCGTCGAGCTGGACCGCGGAGAGGTTGACCGACACGGTCAGGTCCGCGCACCCGGGCAGCCGGCGCCAGGCGGCGAGCTCGTGGCAGGCCTGCGCCACCACCCAGTCGCCGATCGCGCCGATCGCGCCGGTCTCCTCGGCCAGCGGGACGAACACGTCGGGCGGGACGTCGCCGTGGACCGGGTGCCGCCAGCGCAGCAGCGCCTCCAGGCCGACCACGCGCCCGGTCGGCAGGTCGACGATCGGCTGGTAGTGCACGGCCAGCTCCTCGCGGTGCAGTGCGCCCTGCACCTCCTGGCGCAGCGAGAGCCGGGCGACCGACTGCTGGGCGGCCAGGGCGTCGAACACCTGCACCCGGCCACGGCCGCCACGCTTGGCCTCGTACATCGCCGCGTCGGCGTCACGCAGCAGGTCGGTGACCGAGACGGTGCCGCGGGCGCCGAGCACGCCACCGATGCTGGCGCCGATCCGCACGGTCTCCGCGCCCAGGTCGAAGGGGCGGTGCAGCGCGGCCAGGACCCGCTCGCCGACGCCGGTGACCGTGGGCCGGCCCTCGACCTCGGGCAGCACGACGACGAACTCGTCGCCGCCGAGCCGGGCGAGCAGGTCACCGGGGCGCAGGCACGCCCGCAGCCGGTCGGCGACCTGGCACAGCAGGTCGTCGCCGGCCTCGTGACCGAGCCGGTCGTTGACGGCCTTGAACTCGTCGAGGTCGCAGAACAGCACGCCGACCGGGCCGGGGCGGTCGGCGGCGAGCTCGGTCTCCAGCTGCCGGCGGACCAGCGCCCGGTTGGCCAGCCCGGTGAGGGAGTCGTGGGTGGCCTGGCGCCGCAGCTCGGCCTCGCTGGCCGACAGGGCGTCGTAGAGCCGGCCGTTGACCAGCGCAGCGGCGACGTAGCCGGCGAGCAGGGCGGCGGCGTCGAGCGCGGCAGAGGAGAAGGCGGCCGGGCGCGGGTGCATGGCGTAGAGCAGGGCCACGGGACGGCCGTCGACGTGCACCGGGGCGCACAGCAGCGACCGCACGTCCCCGCGCAGGTCGTCGGGCATCGCGTCGGGGCCGGTGGCCAGGTCGTGGGTGCTGTGGACCTCGCCGCGCAGGGCGGCCGGCCACGACCGCAGCGCCGCGATCGGTCGGGGCCAGCGTCCGACGTCCTCCTGCGGCCAGGGCCCGGTGGTCCCGAGCAGGGCCTGGTCGCCGTCCACGGTGACCACGCTGGTCCACGCGGCACCGGTGACCGCGCCCAGGGTGCGCACGGCCTCGGTGAACAGCGGCCCGCTCTCCAGGTGGCGGGCCAGCCGGGGGCCGGCGGTGGCCAGCCGCTCCACGGTGCCCCGGCGCTCGGCGTCCTCCATGGAGGAGCGCAGCCGCTGGGCGACCGACCGCAGCATCGGCAGGTCGGTGGGGTCGAAGGTGGCGTCGGTGGCCATCAGCAGCACGAGCGCACCCTGGTGCGGGTCCGCCGGGTCGACCGGCACGTGCACGACCGAGCCCACCGCGACCCCGGCGACCACCGGCGCCGCGAGCTCGGGCGGGCGGGTCCAGACCCGCGGCACCCGGCTGGTGAACACGTCGGCGTCCGCGGGGAGCCGGGGCAGCCGGGGCTCGTCGACGTCGCCGAAGCCGCAGGCGGCGACGACGTCGACCTCCGCGCCCCAGGTGCGCACCCAGAGCACGAGGTCGGCGGAGAACACCTCGGAGACGGCCTCCAGCGCGCGGGCGGCCAGCTCGTCGGCGGTGCCGCCCTGGCCGATCACCTCGAGCAGCCGGATGAGCCCGGCAGTGGTGCGGTAGGCGTCCCGGGCCGAGGAACGCGCGTCGGCCAGCAGGACCCGCAGGTCCTCGGCCGGCACGTCGCCGGCGGTGCCGACCGCCCAGGACGGGCCGGTGGTCACAGCGCCAGCGCGGTGAGGGTGGCGTTGTGGACGCCCCCTGCTCCGCGGGACCGGGCGAACTCGCCGTAGGTGTAGAGGCCGAAGCAGGTCGCCTGACCCGCGGCGGCCTGCAGCCGCTCGACCTCCTCGCCGATCGTCTCCCCGAGGATGGTCTGCCGGGCGGCGCAGTCGAAGGTCAGCAGCACCGTCTCCTCCCCGGTGGTCAGGGCGGCGCGGGCCACGTCGTCGACGACCCGCAGCAGCGCGGGACGGTCGGCGCTCATCAGCTGCACGGCGGAGAAGGTGGCGACCGGCTCGAAGCTGTTGAGCTCCCCGCCGGGGGCGACGTAGATGGCCCGCACGAGGTGCGAGCCGTCGGGCTCGATCACGCCGAGGGCGTAGGAGCTCTCCTCGACGGCCTCACCGTGGCTGATGCCGCGGCGGGCGGCCTCCTGCACGTCGATGGCCCCGGCGTACACCTCGGACGCGGGCCGGCCACCGATCTCGTGGACCACCGTGCCCTCGGCGCGGGTGACCAGCTGCGGCGGCCCGACCGGGGTCCAGCCGTGCGCGCTCACCACCCGGAGCGGGCGCGGGGAGGCGATCCACACGCCGACGACGGCGTCGTTGAGCACCTCGCCACCGAGGAAGACGCTGGTGCTCGACAGCCGCCAGTCGTCGCCGGCCACGCCGCCGACGATCGGCACGCGGGCACCGGCGACCCGGTGGGCCCCGCCGATGACGTCCTGCTGGCCGCCGACGAGCCCGTCGGCCAGCAGCAGCAGGGCGGCGTGCGGCAGGTCGTGCTCCCCGGAGGCGGCGCGCGCGGCGCGGACGACCTCGGCACCGACCTCGCCGGGGCGGGTGCTCATGCCGTGCGCCGCGGCCACGCCGAAGCGGTACCCGCCCCCGGCCAGCGCCAGGACGACGACGCCGGTGCCCGGTGCGCTCAGCTCGCGACCCACGAAGTGCCCGGTGCTGGTGGCCCCGACCACGGGGGCGTCGCCGGTCACCGCGGCGACCCCGGCGAGCAGCTCGGTCAGGTCGTAGCGCACCGAGGCGTAGACGACGACGAGCGCGGGCTCGGCACCGGCCAGGCCGACCAGCGCGGCGGCGGCCGCGGCCCGGCCCGCCTCGCCGGACCCCGCGACGTCGCTGGACCCCGTGCCGTGCAGCAGTGCGCTCATGGCCGGGGAGACGGCAGGTCCCGTCCCGTCCTGCAGTCCCCGGGAAGGGGACTCACCCGTTCCGGTACTGCGGGGGTCAGGCGGAGGGGTCGTCCACGACGGTGAGGAACAGCGGCGAGCGGGTCGCGGTGTCGGTCAGCAGGAGCAGGAACGGTCGGTCGAAGGTCACCAGCCGCTGCGGCGCCCGCCCCGACACCGCCAGCCCCACCCCGGTGGCCGCGGCCGCCTCGGTGCCCTCCTCGTCGACCCGCAGGTACGCCGCCTGCGCCACCTCGTCGATCTCCAGCCCCGCGCCGAGCGCGGGCCAGCCCCCCACGGGCAGGCCCAGCTCGAGCAGCGGCGGGAGCAGGTCCAGGTCGACGTCCATCCCCAGCCGGGGCAGCGCGACGTCGACGGGCTCGCCGGTCGCGGCCGCCAGCGCGGTCAGGGTGGCCGCCTCGACCGCACAGGGGTCGGTCCCCTCCGGCGGCAGGACGGCGACGGCGGCCAGGGTGCCGTCGCGGTAGGGCAGTTCGACGGCCTCCCAGCCGTCCGCGGTGCCGGCCGTGCCCGTGCCGCCGCCCATCAGGTCGACGGTGACCTCCCCGTGCGGTGCGGCGAAGGGAGCCGGCGCGGTCACGGTGAACGGCTGCGCCCAGCGCGCCCGCAGGTGCACGGCGTTGGTCAGCACCGCGCCGGTGCCCCCGGACAGCGGGTCGGTGAAGAGCTCCTCGATCACGCCCCGGGTGTCCTCGGCGACGGTCGCGTTGATCCGGTCGGTGGCGCCCTGCGGGTCGGCGGCGAAGTCCAGCTCCCGGACGTCGGCGTCGAAGGCGGTGGCCAGGTCGTCGAGGTAGCCGGGGTCGGGCCGCAGACCCGGCGCGGTGAACAGCCGGTTGCTCAGCTGCAGGGAGTCCGGGGCGTCGTCGTCGTCCGGGTCGGCCTCGGTGCGCAGCCCGTCGAGGGCCGCGGTGTGCTCGCGGGTGGCCGCGACCAGGTCCGGTGACCAGCCCGGCAGGTGCAGCAGGCCGCCCATCGCCGTCGCGGTCTCCCCCGCCGCGGCCGGGTAGAGCAGGCCGAGGGCCTCGGCGGCCGACGTCGGCGACAGCAGGACGTTCCCGCCCGGGTCGGCCGCGCACAGCGTGTGCAGCAGGTCGACGCCGAACGCCGTCTGCGCGGCGGCCACGTCGGCCGCGTCGAGGTCACCGGCCACCACGGGGACGACGGCCCCGCGGAGCACCGCCACGTCGGGCCCGGCCGCTCCGCAGCCGGCCAGTGCGGCGAGCACGGCGGCCAGCAGGACGGTGCGCGCGGACCCGGCCACGGGCACCCCCCTCGCGGCGCCGTCCGCCGACGGACGTGAGCATGGCGGCCCGGCAGCGGGCGGCACAACCACCGGCCGCGCCGGTCAGCGGGTGGCGGCCTCCGGCGGGGCGACCGCGGCCACCCGCGCCTCGATGCGGGCGCGGGTCGCGGCGTCGAACGCCTGGGTGAAGCGGGCCCGCGGTGCGTACTCCAGCGGACCGGTGTTGGGCCGCTTCCAGTGCTCGAAGTCCTTGATCAGGCTGCGGGCGGCCTCGGCCCGGCCGGCCACCATCGCCGGGTCGTAGTCGAGCCCGACCGCGGCGCACACCGCCCGCAGGGTGGCCTCGGGGCGCTGGGCGAGGTCGGCGTACCCGACGAGGTGGTGGCCCGGGCGGCCGCGATGGGCCTCGCTGATCGCGACGCACTCGGCCCACAGGTCCAGCGCCTGGTCGACGTCGTAGCTGCTCCCCCAGCCGGCGGCGTTGGCGCAGAGGCTGGTGACCACGTCTGCGCCGTCCCGCAGGATGTGCACGAACCGGGCGCCGGGCACGAGGGCCTCGACGAGGTCGATGGCGTAGAGGTTGGCCGGGGTCTTCTCCACCCAGGCGCGGGCGCCCGCGGCGGCGGTCACGGCGTCGGCGGTGGCCAGGAACGTGTCCACGGCGGCGCCGACGGTGGGCTGCGGCGGCCAGGCGGTGTCCGGGCGGCCGAGGAAGCCGGCGACCTGCGGCAGGTCACCGACCAGGTCGGGGCCCACCGGGGCGGCCGCAGAGGCGGGCAGCCGGTAGAAGAAGTGCGTCTCCGGGAAGGAGTGGACGCCGCCGTGCGCAGCCAGGAAGGACTGCAACAGGGTCGTCCCCGACCGGGGGCAGCCGACGACGAACAGCCGCTGCGGGGCACCGTCGGGAGCAGGCACCCGGGCACGGTAACGCCGGGCCGGCGGTCCGGCCCGGCGAGTGGTGGCCGGCGGGTGCCCACGCTGGTGGTCAGCGGGCACCCGCCGGACGATCAGGCCTCGGCCGGGGTGGGGGCCGGGGCGGGGCTGCCGGTGAGGGCGTGGACGCCGCAGGTGCAGGCACCGGGGTTGCGGGCCGAGAGCACCAGGGAGACCGCGTGCGCCCGGTCGCGGGCACCCAGCTTGCGCAGGATGGCCTTGACGTGGGACTTGACGGTGTCCTCGGAGATGAAGAGGTTCTTGCCGATCACCCGGTTGGACTGGCCCTGGATGAGCTCGTCGAGGACGTCGGACTCGCGGCGGGTCAGCGGCACCTCGAGGGTGAGCTCGCGGGAGACCGGCTCGGCGGTGCCCTCGCCGCGGCGGATCTGCGGGTCGACGACGGTGCGCCCGGCGCGGGCGGCCAGCACGGCCCAGCCCAGCAGGGTCGGGGAGGTGTTCATGAGCAGGTAGCCGCGCACACCGGCGGCGAGTGCCTCGTTGACGACACCCGGGTCCTCGGAGGTGGCCAGGGCCACGATGGCGATCTGGGGGAAGCGGCGGCGCAGGTCACGGCAGGCGTTGAGGGTGGCGGCCCGGCCGGTGCCCAGCTCGACGATCACGGCGTCGGGGTGGGCGGTCTCGGCCAGCGTCAGCGCCCGGCGGGGCTCCCCGGGGGTGCCCACCGCCTGCAGACCGGCAGTCTCGTTGACCATGCCGATCAGGCCACGGCGCAGGACCGGCGCGTCGGCGAGGATGAGCACGCGGGTGACGCTGCGGCTGGCGCTGACCAGGGGGGTGGACACTGTGGGACTCCGCTCACGTTCGGTGACTGCTGACAACCAGTAGATCGACCGGGTGAACGAGGTCCTTGAGATCTTTCTCAGGAAGAGTCCAGGTCAGCTCAGGGACGCGGGTCCCTCCGCGTCCAACTGCGCTCGTCACGGCGTGCACCCAGGCCGGCCGCGCAGCGCCGGCAGACCGCCTGCACGCCCTCCGCGTGCCGGCCGGACTCGGGCTGGACGTCGGCCCAGCTGACGTGCGGGAACCGGGTCAGCCCCGACCTGGACAGCGACAGCCCGCAGACGGTCTCGTTGCGTCCTTGCACCCATCCGTGGACCTCTCCGGCCGGGTACCGGACGCCGTCGTCGGGGTCGACCCACTGGTCGGCGGCCGCGACCGCCGAACTGCGCAGTGCCATGGCGAGGCCGCTACCCGTTCCCGGGCCGGCCACCCGCTCAGCGGCGGTAGCGGGCCGGACGGCGGACGGTGTCGGGGCGGGCCCACGCGGTGTCGCCCCAGGTCACGGTCGCGGGGTCCGGGACCGGCAGCGGGTCGCCGTGGGAGGTGATGTCCAGGCGGGCGAGCCGGCCGTCCTCGACGAACAGCAGGACGCCGCCGGTGGGCCGGCCGTCGGGACCGGAGACGGTGCCCTCCACCGGGGCGGGGCCGGCGACCCCGGCGTTCGGGGCGGCGCCGGGGACGTGCAGGTCGATCGTGCCGCAGCCGCAGGTGCAGCCCGGCGTCGCCGTGACCGTGTCGAGCTGGGCGCGGAGCACGTCGGCGCCGGTGAAGTCGTGCGCGAGCAGCGCGTCGAGCAGTGCGCGCTCGGTGGCGGTCAGCGGTCGGGGTGCCCGGTCGGCGGAGGGAGCTGCCATGCCCCCAGTGTCGTCGACGGCCCGGCTCCCGTGGGGCCGGGCCGTCGACGGGCGGTCAGGGCTGCAGGTTCTCCAGGTCGGCGAGCAGGCTCGGGCCCGTCGGCTGCCAGCCCAGCGCCGCACGGGTGTGGGCACTGGACGCCGGCTGGTCCATCGCGAAGATCGGTCCGAACGGGCCGAAGTCCTCGACCGGCCGGGACTCGACCGGCAGGCCCAGCCGCCGCCCGATGACGGTCGCGATGTCACGGACGGTGTCGCCCTCGTCGGCGACCGCGTGCCAGGCGGTCCCGGCCGGCGCCTTCTCCAGCGCAAGCCGGAACAGGACGGCGGCGTCGCGCGCGTGCACCGCCGGCCAGCGCTGGGTGCCGTCGCCGGGGTAGCCGGACACCCCCGCAGTGCGGGCCATGTCGGTGAGCAGGCCGGCGAACCCGCCCGTGCCGTGGTCGTGGACGGTGCGCGGCATGCGCACGGCGGAGCTGCGGACCCCGCGGGAGGCCAGGTCCAGCAGCGCGTTCACCGAGTGCGCCCGCGCGGCGACCGGGCCCTCGGTCGGCAGCGGGTCCTGCTCGGTGGACGGCCGGCCCCGGATCCAGGGCGTGCCGGAGACGGTGACGATCGGCCGGTCGCTGCCCAGCAGCTCCGCCCCCAGCGCGGCCATCGCGGCGCTCTCCTCCGCCATGCTCGCCGCCACCGCGTCCGGGCTGCCGTAGTCGCGGCCGAAGGCCAGGGAGATCACGCCCTCGGTCTGCGCGGCCCCGGCACGCAGGACGTCGAGGTCGGCGGTGCTCCCGCGGAGCACCTGGGCACCGGCGGTCTGCAGGGCCGCCGCGGAACTGTCGGAACGGGCGAGACCGAGCACGGTGTGGCCGTTGGCCAGGAGCTCGGTGACGACGGCGGAGCCGATGGTGCCGGTGCCGCCGGTGACGAAGACGCGCATGGGGTGCTCCCGAGAAGTGATGAGACGGTTGTCCCATCACCGTACACAGTGATGGGACACCTGTCCCGTCACGTACGCTCGTCGCATGGGCCGATGGGAACCGGGGGCGACCCAGCGGCTCGTCGTCGCCGCCGTCGACCTGTTCACCGAGCAGGGCTACGACGCGACGACGGTGGCGCAGATCGCCGAGCGCGCCGGGGTCACCCGCAGCACGTTCTTCCGGCACTTCTCCGACAAGCGCGAGCTGCTGGTCGCCGGCCAGGAGACGCTGAGCCGGCTGCTCGCCGACGGCATCACCGAGGCGCCGGCCGACGCGACCCCGATGGCGGCGGTGGCCGCCGGCCTGGAACGGGCCTCCAGCGAGATGGGCCCGGCCAACCGCGAGCTCGGCCCGCGCATCCACGCCGCCGTGGCCGCCAGCACCGAGCTGCAGGAGCGGGACGCGCTCAAGAGCGTCGGCATGGCCGCGGCCATGACCGACGCCCTCGTCGCCCGGGGTGTGCCCGACCCGACCGCGCACCTCGCGGCCGAGCTCGGGGTGCTGGCGTTCAAGCGCGGCTACGCGCAGTGGGCGGCCACCGACCGGGACGACGGCACCGGGCTGGCCCAGCACGCACTGGCCGCCCTCGAGGAGCTGCGCGCCGCGACCGCCTCACTGGGCTGACGGGCCCTCCCCCGTCAGGCGGTCACCGGGGTGCGGTCGGCGAAGGCCCATCGCAGCCCGACGAAACGACCGATCCCGACGAGGCCGGTGACGGCGGTGACCAGCAGCAGCTGGGTGACCGGGCCGGCCGGTCCGACGGCGGTCTCGGCCCCGGCGAGGACGACCGCGGTGAGGACCACCCCGGCCAGCGCCATGCCGCCGCCCTGCAGCTGCGCGGCGAGGGGGCTGACGTGTGCCCCGGCGCGGAAGGTGAGCCGCCGGTGCAGCTCGTTGGCCAGCACGGTCGAGGCCAGCGACCCGACCAGGTTCGCCGGCTGCGTGCCGAGGCCCTGCAGGAGCCAGAGCACGACCCCGTAGAGCAGCATCGAGGTGCCGCCGACGGCCACGAAGCGCACGAACTGGCCGCCCCCGTCCTCGCGGCGGAGCAGCGCGGTCACTCCCCCGCCGACCTCGACCGGCGCGCGCTGCGGTTCCTCGACGCGCTGCAGCAGGCAGGTGCTCACGGGTCACGGCTCCGGACTCGGGACCGGCGTCGTCCGCTGGTCGTCGAGCTCGAGTCTGGCCGCGGCGAGCGGCGTGCGCGTCGTCCTGCGGGAGTGGATCCGTGTACTCCCGCGGTCGTACACGCCCGCAGCACGGGCTCTCTCAGGGCCCGTCGAGCAGACCGGCGCGCATGGCCGCCACCACGAGCCGTGCGCGGTCGGAGACCTGCATCTTCCGCATGGCCCGGTTGATGTGCGTCTTGACCGTGAGGGTGGAGAGGAAGAGGTGGCCGGCGATCTCGTCGTTGGACAGCCCGCGCACCACGAGCCCGACCACCTCCCGCTCCCGGGCGGTGAGCTCCGCGAGGCCGCGCACCTCCTCGACCGAGGGCTGCTCCCGGGCGGCGACGCGACCGGCGGTCCTGGCCAGGTGGCTGACGACGGCGGTGGTCGCGGCGGCCGACAGCGAGGACTCCCCCGCCGCGACCGCACGGACGGCCGCCACCAGCTCCTCGTGACCGGCGGACTTGGCCAGGAAGCCGTTGGCGCCGGTCTGCAGCGCGACGAGGACGTTGTCGTCCTCGTCGAAGGTCGTGAGCACCAGCACCGGCAGGGCCGCGATCGCCTCGTCGGCGCGGATGGCCCGGATGGCCTGGATGCCGTCGACGCCGGGCATCTGGAGGTCCATCAGCACGACGTCGGGCCGCAGCGCCCGCGCCATGCTCACCGCGTGCCGGCCGTCGGCGGCCTCCCCGACGACGACGAGGTCGCCGGCCAGCTCGAGCAGCCCGCGGATGCCGGACCGGATCATGGCCTGGTCGTCGACCAGCAGGACCCGCACCCCGGTCACGCGACGCGCTCCGCACTGCTGCCGCGCTGCGCGACCGGGTCGGGGCTGAGCGGCACCCGGGCCCGGACGACGAAGTCGCGCGCCTCGGCCCCGGCCTGCACGACTCCCCCGAGGTCGGCGATCCGCTCGCGCATGCCGGGCAGCCCGCGCCCGCCGCCGTGGGAGATGGCGACGGCCGAGGGGTCGATGGCGTTGCGGACGGTCAGCTGGACCTCCTGGTCGACGTGCGCGAACGTGGCGCTGGCCCGGCCGTCGCCGTAGCGGTGGGCGTTGGTGAGCGCCTCCTGCAGCACGCGGTAGACGGCGGCGCGCGCCGGTGCAGGCAGCAGCGCGAGCACGTCAGCGCCGGCCGACTCGACGTCCAGGCCGGTGCGCCGGTAGCTGGCGACGAGCTCGTCGACGTCCTCGGACGAGACGTCGGGCAGCAGCGGGACGGCGTCGGACTCCTCGCGCAGCACGCCGAGCAACAGCTGCAGCTCCTCCAGGGCACTGCGGGCCGCGGTCTGCACGTCCTGCAGCGCCCGGTCGGCGGCGGCCGGGGACGCCGTCAGCTGGGCGCGGGCCAGGTTGGTCTGGATGCTGACCACGGCGAAGTGGTGGGCGACGCTGTCGTGCAGGTCGCGGGAGATCCGCAGCCGCTCCTCGGCCACGTGCCGGGTGACCTCCTGCCGGCGGCGCTCGGCCTCCTCCTGCCGGCGACCCAGCTCGGCGGCCATGTAGCGGCGCTGGGCCTGCACCCACTGCCCGATGCCCACCGCCGCGGCGGCCAGCGTGATCAGGCCGAAGGAACCCCCGCCCAGGACGCCGTCTGTCCACGGCAGGTCGGCCAGGGCGGCGGCCACGGCGAACACCACTCCGGCGGCGAGCGCGTCCAGCCGGGGGCGGCGGAGGGAGAACAGCAGCAGCAGCCCGCCGGCCACGGCCCAGGTCGCCGCCGGTGCCGGGTCGCGCACCTCGGCGGCGACGAGCACGGCCGCGGCCACCGGGGTGACCCAGGTGTCACGGACCGCGGTCAGCAGGCCCACCACGCCGAGCGCCAGGACGGCGATGACCTCGTCGCGGTCGACGGGGCCGGCCTTGAGGGTGCTCACCAGCCCGGCGACCAGGGCGATGACGACCAGGCCGGTCGCCGCCAGCGTCCAGGGGTCGGCACGGTGCAGCATCACGCCCGGACCACGGGGCTGCCGGGCGGGTCTCGGACGTTCGGGCAGGGCGGGCATGGGAGGACTGGGCTCTTCTCGTGATGGGGCGAGCTGGAATCTAAGGACCCGCGGTGGCGGCGTCCAACGCCTGACCGCTCGGGCGGGTCGAACGCCGACCGGCGGTGAACCCAGTGGGGCTCACCGCCGGTCGGTCGGTCGGGGTCGCGGGGGTCAGCCGACGAGCTCCGGCTGCCGGTCGCGCTCGACCTCGGCGTCGTCGGCCTCGTCGTCCGCGGTGAGGCCGTGGCCCTCGACGTCCAGGTCGGGCAGGACCCGGTCCAGCCAGCGCGGGATCCACCAGCTGGCCTCGCCCATCAGCTCCAGCGCCGCAGGGACCAGGACCATCCGGACCAGGAGGGCGTCGACGAGCACGCCCACCGCCAGCGCCAGCCCGATCGAGGAGACCATCGGGTCGCCGCCGCTGAGGGCGAACCCGGCGAAGACCGCAGCCATGATCGTCGCCGCGGCCAGCACCACCGGGGAGGCCTGACCGAAGCCGGCCACGACGGCCTGCCGGGTGGACAGCCCCCGCCGGTGCGCCTCGTGGATCCGGGAGACCAGGAAGACCTGGTAGTCCATCGCGAGGCCGAAGAGCACCCCGACCACGATGATCGGCACCAGGCTGGCGATCGGCCGGGACTCCTCCAGCCCGAACAGCGAGCCGGCGACCCCGTCCTGGAAGACCAGCGTGGTGACGCCGAGGCCGGCGGCCAGCGACATCAGGAAGCCCACGGTGGCCAGCAGCGGGATGGCGATCGAGCGGAACACCAGCGTGAGCAGCAGGATCGAGAAGGCGCTGACCGCGATCAGGTAGAGCACCAGTCCGGAGGCGAGCTGGGCGTTGACGTCGACGTCCACCGCGGTCTGGCCGGTGACCGAGGCGGTGGCGCCCTCGACCGTCTGCAGCTGGCTGCGCAGGTCCTCGACCAGCGTGCTGGTGCGGGCGTCGGCGGGTCCGAACTCACTGGTGACGGCGAGGAAGGCGACGTCGCCGCTGTCGGCGACCTGTGGCGGGCTGACGTCGACCACGCCGGCGGTGCCGGTGATGGTGGCCGTGGCGGCCTCGGCGGCACCGACCGGGTCGGCGCCCTCGAAGAGCACGATCAGCGGGTCCTGCTCACCGGCGCCGAAGGCGTCGCTGACGATCGTGTAGGCGGCGCGCTGGGAGCTGGCCGGGTCGACCCCGCCGGGCACGTCGAGCTCGGTGGCCATGCCCAGGGCCGGGGCGGCCAGTGCGGCGACGACCGCGGTGCCGGCGACCAGGAAGACGACCGGACGGCGGACGACACCGTGCACCCAGGAGGAGAGCGCGGTCATCGCCCGGCTGTCCTCCCGCGGAGCTGCGGCCCCGTCCCGCTCACGCTTCGGCAGTGCCTTGCGGCCCATGCCGGCGAGCACGGCGGGGACGGCGGTGAGGGAGAGCAGGACCGCGACGACCACACCGAACGCCGCACCCAGGCCCATCTCGGTGATGAAGGGGATCCGGACCAGGGCCAGGCCGGCCAGGGCGATGACCACGGTGGCGCCGGCGACGACCACCGAGGAGCCGGCGGTGCCGGTGGCCCGGGCGATGGCGGCCCTGGTGTCCAGCCCGGCCCGCAGCTCGTCGCGGAAGCGGGACAGGATGAAGAGCGTGTAGTCGATCCCGACCGCCAGGCCCAGCATCACGGCCAGCACCAGCGTCGTGGACTGGATGCCCTCGCCGGTCGCCGACCAGCCGAGGACGCCGAGCACCCCGACGGCCACACCGGCCAGGGCCATGAGCATGTTGGCGCCGGCCGCGGCCAGCGACCCGAAGGTGATCAGCAGGACGACGAAGGCGACGACCGCGCCGACGGCCTCGGTCGGCCCGAGGATCTCCGGCGGACCGTCCTCCAGCGCGCCGCCCACCTCGAGCCGGAGCCCAGCCGCGGTGAGGTCGGCAGCGGCGGCCCGCAGGTCGGCCTCCACCCGCGCCTGGTCGACCTCCGCACCGTCGGTCTCGAGCTCGACGGCCAGGGTGGAGACCGCGACCGTCCCGTCCTCGGAGACGAAGGGCTGCTGCTCGTCGAAGGGGTCCGAGGCGCTGAGCACGCTGGGCACGTCCTGGGCGCGGGCGACCAGGTCGCCCACCAGCGCGGCGGAGGCGGCGTCGGTGACCGTGGCGCCGTCGGCGGCCTGCACGACCAGCAGCAGCTCGCCCTCGTCCGGGGCCACCCGCTCCGGGAACTCGCGCTCCATGGTGGCCAGGGCGGTGGTGGACTCCGCACCCGCGATGGAGAAGGCGGAGTCGGAGAACTTCGCGCCGGTGACGGTGAGCAGGGCGAAGACGGCGGTGACCAGCACCCACGCGACCGCCACCACCCCGCGGTGACCGGCGCTGAACGCGCCGACCCGGGACAAGAACCTGGACATCGGGACCCCTCGGTGACCGTGGTCCGCGGTGCGGACCTGATGAGGAAGACCCTGGTCGCGGGCGGAGCTGCGGTCGTCATCCGCACGCGGTGACCCGACTACTGCGGGCGCGGTACGTGAGGTCGCGGGCCGCCGGTGGAGCCGGCGCGCTCGTCGTGGTGCCCCCGGCAGGATTCGAACCTGCGGCACACGGTTTAGGAAACCGATGCTCTATCCCCTGAGCTACGGGGGCTCGTCGGGCGCGCGAGCAGCGCTCCCGACCGGGGTGTGCGGGGACGAGGCTAGCGGGCGGCCGTCCGGACCGAGGGAACCTCCCCGCCCTCCAACGCGTCGGAACAGATGCGGGCGGCAACGTGTCGCAACAGTTACCTTGTCCAACACGCACATGCCCCGGCAACGACGCCGGCGCCGCGGGAGGTGGAGAACCCAGATGGAGATCACCGTGGTCGACGTCCCCGAGCGGGGACGGTTCGAGATCCGGGACGACGACCGCGTCGTCGGCTTCGCGACGTACCACGTCGACGACGAGCTGATGACCCTCCCGCACACCGAGGTCGACCCGGCGATGGGCGGCCGCGGGCTGGGCACGCAGCTGGTCGCCGGCGTGCTGACCTCGGCCCGGGAGCGCCACCTGCACGTGCTCCCCTACTGCTCGTTCATCCGCAAGTACCTGCTCGACCACCCCGCCGACCTCGATCTCGTCGCCGAGGCCGACCGGCCCACGTTCGGGCTGGTCGCCGCCGCCAGCTGACCTGCGGTGCGCAACCGGGTTGCCTAGGCTCAGCGGCGTGCCCACCGCTGTCCTCTGGTTCCGCCGCGACCTCCGGCTGACCGACCACCCGGCACTGCTGGCCGCGATCGAGGCGGCCGGTCCCGACGGCAGCGTGCTGCCGGTGTTCGTCTTCGACGACCGCATCTACGGTCCCGCGGGCGACCCGCGCCGGGCCTTCCTGCTCGACTGCCTCGCCGACCTGCGCGAGCAGACCGGCGGGGCGCTGGTGTTCCGCACCGGCGACCCCGCCCAGGTGCTCCCCCGGCTGGTCGAGGAGCTGGGCGCGGGGTCGGTGCACCTCACCGCCGACGCCGGCCCGTACGGCCGGCAGCGCGACACGGCGGTCGAGCAGGCGCTGGGCGACGTCCCCTTCGTGCGGACGGGCTCGCCGTACCTGGTCGCCCCCGGCCGGGTGGTGAAGAACGACGGCACCCCGTTCAAGGTCTTCACCCCGTTCACCCGCGCCTGGCGCGAGCACGGCTGGCACGCACCCGCCCCGCGCCCGGACGACGTCCCGTGGGCGACCGGGGTGCGCTCCGACGACCCGCCCCCGCGGCCCGAGCTGGACGGCGTCCGACTGCCCCCGGCCGGTGAGGCCGCCGGGCTCGACGCCTGGGCGCACTTCCGCGACGAGCGGCTGCTCGGGTACGCCGAGGGCCGCAACACCCCCGGCACCAACGGCACGAGCCGGCTCTCGGCCTACCTGAAGTACGGCTGCGTGCACCCGCGCACGCTGGTCGCCGACCTGGCCGCGCACGACGACGGCGGAGAGTCGGTCCGCCGCTACACCGACGAGCTGGCCTGGCGGGACTTCTACGCCGACGTCCTCTGGCACCGTCCCGACTCCGCCCGCGCCTACCTGAAGCCCGAACTGCAGTCGATGGCCTACGACTCCGGCCCGCACGCCGACGAGCTGCTCGAGGCCTGGCGCACCGGCCGCACCGGCTTCCCGATCATCGACGCCGGCATGCGGCAGATGCTCGGCGAGGCCTACGTGCACAACCGGGTGCGCATGATCGTCGCCTCGTTCCTGGTGAAGGACCTGCACCAGGAGTGGACGGTGGGCGCGAAGGTCTTCATGGAGCACCTGGTCGACGGCGACCTGGCCAGCAACCAGCACGGCTGGCAGTGGGTGGCCGGCACCGGCACCGACTCCTCGCCGTACTACCGGGTGTTCAACCCGGTCACCCAGGGCAAGAAGTTCGACCCCGACGGCACCTACGTCAAGCAGTGGGTGCCCGAGCTGCGCGACCTGGACCCGAAGTACGTGCACGAGCCGTGGACGGCGCCCGGCGGCATCCCGGCGGGCTACCCCGCGCCGATCGTCGACCACGCGCACGAGCGGCTGGTCTCCCTCGACCGGTACAACGCCGTCCGGGCGCAGTGATGTCGGCTGTCTCACCCGCCCCGTCGTGGCGGGGCCGCACCACCGCGGGCAGGCTGGACGGGGTGATCATCAGTGCCTGAGGGCCACACCCTGTTCCGGCTGGCCCGCGAGCAGCAGGCCGCGTTCGCCGGCCGCGAGGTGCACGTCACCAGCCCGCAGGGCCGCTTCACCGGCCAGGCGGAGATGCTGGACGGCCGCGTGCTCGACGAGGTCACGTCCTGGGGCAAGCACCTGTTCGCGTACTTCGGCCCGGACGTCGTCCACGTCCACCTCGGGCTGTACGGCAAGTTCACCTCCGGCACCGGGCTGCCGCCCGAGCCCCGCGGCGCGCTGCGGATGCGCTGGGAGGGACCCGGCGAGGACGGCGAGGGCGTGTGGACCGACCTGCGCGGCGCCACCGCCTGCGACCTGATCACCGACGGCGAGGTGCAGCTGATCCTCGACCGGCTGGGCCCGGACCCGCTGCGCAAGAAGTCCGACCCGGCCAAGGCGTTCGCCCGGATCTCCCGCAGCAAGGTGTCGATCGGTGCGCTGCTGATGGACCAGGCCGTGCTCGCCGGGGTCGGCAACGTCTACCGGGCCGAGATCCTGTTCCGGCAGCGGATCAGCCCGTTCCGCCCCGGCAGGGACCTCGACGCCGAGTCCTGGGACCGGATGTGGGCCGACCTCGTCGTGCTGCTGCGGGCCGGGGTCAAGGCGGGCCGGATCGTCACCACCGAGCGCGAGGACCGGGAGCGCCGCCGCGGCCCGGCGCTGCGCGAGGACGCCCACTACGTCTACCGCCGTCAGGGCCTGCCCTGCCGGATCTGCGGCACGGAGGTCCGCACCGAGGTCATGGTCGGCCGCAACCTCTTCTGGTGCCCCACCTGCCAGGCGGTCTGAGCGGAGTGGGCCCGTCGGCGTGACGCCGACGGACCCACTCCACCACCGCCCTCATGGAGTCCCAGCGCTCGGGGAGTGATGCGCTGGGACTCCATCAGCGGCTCAGGCCTGGGCGGTGGGACGGACGACGATCTCGTTGACGTCGACGTCGTCGGGCTGCTCGATCGCGTAGGCGATGGCCCGGGCGATCGCCGCCGGCGGGATCGCGATCCGGTCGCGCTGGGCGAGCAGCTGCTCCCGGACGTCGGGGTTGCGCACCCCCGCCGCGAAGTCGGTACCGACGAAGCCCGGGGACACCGTCGACACCCGCAGCGCCGCCCCGGCCTCCTGCCGCAGACCCTCGGAGAAGGTGCGGACGGCGTTCTTCGTCGCGGCGTACACCGCCTGGTCCGGGGTGATCCGCAGCCCCGAGGTCGACACCACGGTGACGAACTGACCAGACCCCTGCCGGCGGAAGACCGGGAGCGCCGCGGCGACGCCGAAGAGCACGCCCTTGAGGTTGACGTCGATCATCTCCTCCCAGCCGTCGACGTCGAGCTCGTCCAGCGGTGCGATGTGCCCGACGCCGGCGTTGGCGACCAGCACGTCCAGCCGGCCCCACCGCTCCTCGGCCGCGGCGACCAGGGCGGTGAGGTCGGCCCGCCGGCGGACGTCGGTGGGGACGTGCACGACCTCACCGCCGGCCCGGGTGATGCGCTCGGCCACGTCGATGAGGTGGTCGGCCCGCCGCGCACCGAGGGCGACGCGGGCTCCCCGCTCGGCGAGCAGCACTGCCGTCGCCTCCCCGATCCCGCTGCTGGCGCCGGTGATGGCCACGACCTTGCCGTCGATCCCTGTCATGCGGACGACGCTAGGACCGCAGCCCGGGCGCATCCATGACGCATCAGCCTCTTTTCTTGCTCGATACTCTCGTCGGCATGGACCCGTTGTCCCGCGTGATCGAGCTGCTGACCGTGCAGAGCGCGGTGTCGTCCCGGCTCGAGGCAGGCGGTACCTGGGCGCTGTCGTTCCCCGGCGTGCGGCACGTGAAGTTCGGCGCCGTGCACTGCGGCGAGGCCTGGCTGCGTGTGGGCCCGGACGGCACCGAGCACCACCTGGCGGCCGGCGACTGCTTCGTGCTCACCACCGGCGCGGGCTACGCGGTGGCCTCCGCACCCGGGCTGGAGGCGGTCGACGGGCTGGCGGTGTTCCGCGGTGCGGTCGGCGGCCGGGCGCGCGTCGGCAGCGGCGAGGACGTCGTCCTGACCGGTGGGCGTTTCGTGTTCGACGACCGCAGCGCACGGCTGCTGCTCGACGTGCTCCCGCCGCTGGTGGTGGTCGCCGCCGACGGCGAGCACGCGGCACCCCTGCGGGCCGCCCTCGACCTGTTCGCCCACGAGACCGCGGGCCGTCGGCTCGGGGGGTCCCTGCTCACCGAACTGCTCGGCCAGGTGGTGTTCGTCGAGGCCCTGCGTGCCGCCGTGGACGCCGGAGGCGGCCGGGTGCACGGCTGGCTGGCCGCCCTCGCCGACGACCGGATCGGCGCGGTGCTGCGGCTCATGCACGAGGACCCGGCGCGGCGCTGGACGGTGCCCGAGCTCGCCCGGACGGCGACCATGTCGCGCTCGGCCTTCGCCGTCCGGTTCCGCACGCTGGTCGGGTCGCCGCCGCTGGACCACCTGTTGCGGCTGCGCATGCACGCCGCCGGCCGCGACCTGCGCCGCGGGGACGTCACCGTCTCGGCCGTGGGCACCGCCTGGGGCTACGGGTCGGACGCCGCCTTCTCCAACGCGTTCAAGCGGGTGATGGGCACCTCGCCGAGCAGCTGGCGCGCCCAGGACTCCCCCGCCACCCCCGCACCCGACGTCACCGACGCCGCCGGAGTCCCAGCGATCGGTCCCTGATGCGCTGGGACCTCATCGAGGGCGCGGGTGGAGTGGGTCCGTCGACGTCACGCCGACGGACCCACTCCGCTCAGTCCTCGGCGGTGGGGCGGACGACGATCTCGTTGACGTCGACGTCCGCGGGCTGCTCGATCGCGAACGCGACGGCGCGGGCGATCGCCGAGGGGTCGATGGCGATCTCGTCCTTGGACTCCTCCATCTGCGCGCGGGCCTCGTCGTTCTTGGTGCCCTGGGTGAAGTCGGTGGCGACCATCCCCGGCGACACGGCCGTCACCCGGATGCTGTCCCCGACCTCCTGGCGCAGCGCCTCGGAGAACGTGCGGCCGGCGTTCTTCGTCGCGGCGTAGACGGCGGTACCGGGCGAGATCTGCAGCCCGGCGACGGACAGCACGGTCACGAAGTGCCCCGACCCCTGCTCCTGGAAGACCGGCAGCGCCGCCGCGACCCCGTACAGCAGGCCCTTGACGTTGACGTCGACCATCAGCTCCCAGCCGTCGACGTCGAGATCGGTGATCGGGCCGACGGAGCCGGCGCCGGCGTTGCTGACCAGGACGTCGAACCGGCCCCACCTCTCCCGCCCGGCGGCGACCAGGCCGACCAGGTCCTCCCGCTTCGTCACGTCGGTCTCCGCGACGACGGCCTCGCCGCCCGCCTGCTCGATGCGCCCGGCGAGGTCGGCCAGCTTGTCGGCCCGGCGGGCGCCCAGCACGACCTTCGCCCCGCGCTCGGCGAGCAGCAGCGCGATCGCCTCACCGATGCCGCTGCTGGCACCGGTGACCGCGACGACCTTGCCCTCGACGCCGGGCGCCCCGGTCACAGCCGGCCCTTGGGGTCCTCGGCCGGGAGCGGGGACAGCAGGCGCACCCCGGGAGGGCCGGCCAGGTCGTCGCCGACCGTGGCCATCATCGTGGTGAAGGCCTCGGCCTTCTCGTGCTCGGCGATGGCCTCCTCGCTGGCCCAGCGCTCGACGAAGACGAAGCCCTCCTCGTCCTCCTGGACCGAGTAGCGCTCGCAGCCGGGCTCGGAGACCACCTTGGCGGCGGCGGCGGTGAACGCCTCGCGCAGGGCGTCCCGACGTCCGGGCTTGGGGGTGAAGCTGGCGACGATGATGATCGACACGGGCACTCCTGCGATCGGGGCCACCGGGACGGCGGCCGTTCTGCCCTGGCGCCTACCCGCGGTGGGGACGACGATGCGGGACGTGGCCGAGAGCGCACGACCCCTGCGGGTGGCGGTGGTCGGCGCGGGTCCCGCGGGCATCTACGCCGCCGACGCCCTGGCCTCCCAGGACGACGTCCCGGTGGCCGTCGACCTGATCGACCGGCTGCCGACGCCGTTCGGGCTGGTGCGCTACGGCATCGCGCCGGACCACCTGAAGATGCGGGCGCTGCGCGAGACGCTGCACCACGTCCTGGACCACGAGCGGGTGCGCTTCGTCGGCAACGTGGACATCGGTGCAGACCTCTCCGTCGAGGAGCTGCGCGGGCACGTGGACGCCGTCGTCTACACCTACGGCGCCGCCGGCGACCGCACGCTGGGCATCGAGGGCGAGGAGCTGCCCGGCAGCCTGGCCGCCACCGACCTGGTCGCCTGGTACACCGGCCACCCCGACGCCAAAGTCGCTCGGGTCGAGCAGCTGGTGTCCGGCGCGCGGGACGTCGTGGTGGTCGGGGTCGGCAACGTGGCGCTGGACGTGGCCCGGGTGCTTGCCCGCTCCCCCGCCGAGCTACACCCCACCGACATGCCCCAGCACGTGCTCGACGCCCTGGCCGCCGCACCCGTCGAGCGGATCACCGTGCTCGGCCGCCGTGGCCCGGCGCAGGCCAGCTTCACCACGCAGGAGCTGCGCGAGCTCGGGCACCTGGCCGCGGCCACGGTGCTCGTCGACCCCGCCGACCTCACCGACGCCGGGGACGACGCGCTGGCAGCCGAGGACCGACACGTCGCCCGCAACCTGGCCGCACTCGCCGACTACGCCGGGCACGAGCCGGTGCCGGGCACGGTGGGCGTGCGGCTGCGCTTCCACGCCCGCCCGGTGCGGCTGCTGGGCACCGACCGGGTCACCGGCGTCGAGGTCGAGCGGACGACGGTCGACGCCGACGGCCGTGCGGTGGGCACCGGGGAGCTCGACGTCGTCCCGGCCGACCTGGTGGTGCGCTCGGTCGGCTACCGCGGGCACGCGCTGCCCGGACTCCCGCTGGAGGGCGGGACGGTGCCGCACGAGGCGGGCCGGGTGCTGCGCGGCGGGGTGCCCAGCCGCGGTGAGTACGTGGCGGGCTGGATCAAGCGCGGCCCGACCGGGGTGGTGGGCACCAACAAGCACGACGCCCGGGAGACGGTGGCCTCGCTGCTGGCCGACGTCGCGGCCGGCACGCTGTCCCCGCGCGGGGTCGACGACTGGATCGACACCCTGCGCGCCCGCGGCGGGCACCCGGTGCTGCTGTCGGACTGGCGGACCATCGACGCCGCCGAGATCGCGCTCGGCGCCACCCGCGGCCGGGCCCGGACGACGATCCACGACCGGGCCGAGCTGCTCGCCGCCGTCCGCGCGTCCGCGGAGCGACTGGAGGGCTGAGCCCGGCTGGCGCGCGTGCGGCAGACTCGACGGCGTGACCGGCACAGCACAGACCTCCCCGGCGACCACGATGATCTCCTTCGCGCGCGGCGCCCCCTCCACCGACATCGTCGACGTCGAGGGCCTCAAGCAGGCCGCCGTCGCCGCGTTCGACAACGACCCGGCCGGCACCACCGGCTACGGGACGGCGGTCGGCTACGTGCCGCTGCGGAAGTGGATCGCCGAGAAGCACGGCGTGCCGGTCGACCACGTGCTGGTCACCAACGGCTCGATGCAGGCCGATGCCTTCCTCTTCGACGAGCTGGCCACCTCCGGCGCGGCCGTGATCACCGAGCGGCCCACCTACGACCGCACCCTGCTGGGCCTGCGCAGCCGTGGCGCCGACGTGCACCTGGTGACGCTGGAGGAGGACGGGATCGCCGTCGAGGAGGTCGCGGCCCTGCTGGAGCGCGGGCTGAAGCCGACGATGGCGCACGTCATCCCGAACTTCCAGAACCCGGCCGGGTACACGCTGTCGCTGGCCAAGCGGCACCGGCTGCTGGAGCTGGCCGCCGAGCACGGCTTCGTGCTGTTCGAGGACGACCCCTACGTCGACATCCGGTTCTCCGGGGAGCCGCTGCCGCGGATGCTGGAGCTCGACGGTGGCGCGGCGAGCGAGCACGTCGTCTACGCCTCGTCGTTCTCTAAGACCGTCTGCCCCGGCGTGCGCGTGGGCTACCTGGTCGGGCCGCCGGCGATCATCGAGCGGATCCGGGTGCGGGCCACCAACACCTACATCGCGCCGAACATGGTCGCCCAGGCGATGGTCTACGAGTTCATGCGCGGCGACCGGTTCCCCGCTGCGCTCGAGACGGTGAAGACCGCACTCGCCGAGCGGGTCGGCCTGCTGGACACCGCGCTGCGCACCCACCTGCCGCAGGCGACCTTCCGCCGTCCCGAGGGCGGCTACTTCCTGTGGGTGTCGCTGCCCGAGGACGAGGGCCACGACGTCGCCCGGATCACCGCCGAGGCCGCCGCCCGCGGGGTGGCGATCGTGCCGGGCACGGACTTCCTGCTCGAGGGCGGCGAGAACTCCTTCCGACTGGCCTACTCCGCCGTGCAGCCCTCCGACGTCGACGAGGGCGTCCAGCGCCTCGCCGCCGCCATCGAGGCCGCCCGCGCCTGACGGTCTCCTCCCGGACGCTTGTGCTCTGCTCCCTGGGAGGGAGCAGAGCACAAGCGTGCGAGGTCCGACCCCGGCGGCACCGATGGAGTCCCAGGGGTGCGTTCTCCGCGCCCTGAGACTCCATGAGGTGCCTCAGCCGGAGTTGCGCAGGGCGGTGGCGACGCCGTTGATGGTCAGCTGGATGCAGCGGCGCACCAGCTCGTCGTCGTCCCCGGCGCGGCGGCGGCGCAGCATCTCCACCTGGAGGTGGTGCAGCGGCTCCAGATAGGGGAACCGGTTGCGGATCGACCGGCGCAGCGACGGGTTGTCGGCCAGCAGCTGGTCGTCGCCGGTGACCGCCAGCAGCATCCGGACGCTGCGCTCGTGCTCGGCGGTGATCTGGCTGAACACCCGGTCGCGCAGGTCCTCGTCGGGCACCAGCGAGGCGTAGCGGGCGGCCAGGTCCAGGTCGGTCTTGGCCAGCACCATCCCCATGTTCGACAGGATCGTGCGGAAGAACGGCCAGCGCGCGTGCAGGTCCTGCAGCCGGGCCAGGCGGTCGGGGTCGCCGTCGACCCAGGACTCGAGCGCGGAGCCCGTGCCGTACCAGCCGGGCAGCATGATCCGGGCCTGCGACCAGCTGAACACCCACGGGATGGCGCGCAGGTCGGAGATGTTGTCGCCGGCCTTGCGCGACGGCGGGCGGCTGCCGATGTTCAGCTCCGCCAGCTCCCGGATCGGGGTGGCGGCCCGGAACCACTCGACGAAGCCCGGCGTCTCGTGCACCAGTGCGCGGTAGGCGCCCTGGGCGCGGGCGGCGAGGTCGTCGAAGAGCGCGTAGACGTCCTCGGCGTCGGAGCCCAGGCCCTCGATGTCCAGCAACGTGGACTCCAGGGTCGCGGCGACCAGCGCCTCCAGGTTGCGGCGGGCGCGGTCCGGGGAGGCGTACTTGGCCGCGATCACCTCGCCCTGCTCGGTGATCCGCAGCGAGCCGGCCACCGAGCCCGGCGGCTGCGCCCGGATCGCCTCGTAGCTGGGGCCGCCGCCACGGCCGACGGTGCCGCCGCGGCCGTGGAAGAGCCGCAGCCGGATGCCGTTGGCCCGGGCGACCTCGACCAGCGCCAGCTCGGCCCGGTACAGCGCCCACTGCGCGGCCAGGTAGCCGCCGTCCTTGTTGCTGTCGGAGTAGCCGAGCATGACCTCCTGTGCGTCACCGCGGTTGGCCACCAGCGCCCGGTAGAGGGGCTGCTCGAGCATCGCGGTGAGGATCGCGCCGGAGGCCTGCAGGTCACCGATCGTCTCGAACAGCGGCGAGATGCCGACGCTGGAGTGCGGGCGCCCCTCGGCGTCCAGCTCCAGCAGGCCGACCTCCTTGAGCAGGACGGCGACCTCCAGGACGTCGCTGACCGACTCGCACATGCTGATCACGTAGTTCGGGATGGTGCGCGGCCCGATCAGCCGGACCTGCTCGGCGGCGGCGACGACCAGGTCCAGCTCACCGCGGGCCAGCTCGGACAGCTCGGCGTCGGCGCGCACCAGCGGGCGGCGCAGCGTCAGCTCGGCGGTGAGGAGTGCGACCCGGGCGTCCTCGTCCAGGGCGGCGTAGTCCTCGCACACCCCGGCCCAGGCCAGCAGCTCACCGAGCACCTCCTCGTGCACCGAGGAGTTCTGCCGCATGTCCAGTCCGCACAGGTGGAAGCCGAAGACCTCCACCGCGTCGCGCAGCCGGGCCAGCCGGTCGTCGGCCAGCGCGCCGGCGCCGTGGCTGCGCAGCGATGCGTCGACGGTGTCCAGGTCGGCGAGCAGGTCCTCCGGCAGCGCGTAGGGGGTCAGGTCGACCTCCGGCTCGTTGCCCGGCACGTGGCCCAGGACCCGGACGGCGGTGGCGGCCAGGCGGTCGTGGATGCCGCGGATCGCCCGGCGGTAGGGCTCGTCGGCGCGGAACGGGGAGTCGTCCTGGGCGACCTCGGCGAGGGCGTAGAGCGCGTCAGTGGGGACGACCAGCCGGTCGCTCATCGACAGCTCGCCGCCCAGGGCGTCCAGCTCGGACAGGTGGTGCCGCAGTGCCGTCTCGGCCTGGCTGGTGGTGGCCCGGCGGACCGCGTCGGCGGTGACGAACGGGTTGCCGTCGCGGTCACCACCGATCCACGAGCCCGGCTGCAGCATCGGGGTGGGCAGCAGGTCGGCGTCCGGCCAGCGCTGGCGCAGGGCCTGGCGCAGCTCGGTGTTCAGCGCCGGCATGACCTCGAACAGCGACAGCTCGTAGTAACGCAGCGCCTCCTCGATCTCGTCGGCCAGCCGCAGCCGGCTCAGCCGCAGCAGCGCCGTCTGCCAGAGGGTGAGGACCTCGCGCCAGAGGTGCGCGGCCCAGGCCCGCTCGTCGATGCCGTCGGGGCCGGCGTTGTCGCGCTGCCGGATCAGCTCGCTGACCTGCGTCTGCACCGCGGTGATGGTGCGGCGGCGGGTCTCGGTGGGGTGCGCGGTGACCACCGGGACGACGAGCGCGCCGGCCAGCTCCGCCGCCACGGTCTCGCCGTCCAGGCCGGCGGCGTCCAGCAGCTCGAAGGAGGCGGCCAGGCTGCCCTTCTGCGGCGGGGACCCCTCGCGGCGGTGGTGCCGGCGGCGGCGCTCGTGGTGCACGTCCTCGGCGATGTTGGCCAGCAACGAGAAGTGGCTGAAGGCGCGGATGACGTGGTTGGCCGATCGCGGGTCGAGTGCGGCGAGCCGCTCGGCCAGCTCGGACCGGTCGACCTCCGACCGGCGGATGCGGAAGGCCTCGACCCGGGTCTGCTCGACCAGGTCCAGGACGTCGGCACCGGCCTGCTCGCCGATCACCTCGCCCAGGACCCGCCCCAGCAGGCGGATGTCGGCGCGCAACGGGTCGTCGGTGCGCTCATCGGGCTCGACCCCGCCCGGGGTGCGGAGGTCGGCGACGTCGACGGTGGCTTCTGACACGTGCGCAGTATCGGGGGTACGTGTGACGGATCGGTTGCCCGGGGACCATGGGGCCGTGATGCGACTGCGAGCGACCCCGGCCAGCGCCTCCCCCGCCGAGCACGGGGAGGGCCCGATCTGGGACGCCGCCCGGTCCGAGCTGGTGTGGGTGGACATCACCCAGGGGCAGGTCCGTCGCGGCCGGATCTCCGGCGACGACGTCGTCGACCTGGCCTCCCACCACGGCGGCGACACCGTCGGGTTCGCCGTCCCGGCGGCCGACGGCGGCTGGCTGCTCGGTGCCGGGGCGGGGATCAGCCGGCTCACCGAGGACGGCGACGCGCAGGTGCTGATCGAGCTGGCCGACGAGGGCGGCTCGGAGAAGGCTGGCGGCACCCGGATGAACGACGGCGCCTGCGACCGGGCGGGGCGCTTCTTCGCCGGCACCATGGCCTTCGACGAGCGCACCGGCGGCGGCACCCTCTACCGGCTCGACCTCGACGGCACCGTGACCACGGTGCTCGACGGGCTGACGGTCTCCAACGGCATCGGCTGGTCGCCCGACGACAGCACCATGTACCTGTCCGACTCCGGCGCCAAGGCGGTCTGGGCGATGGACTACGACCTGGAGTCCGGCGTCCCCGGCGAGCGCCGGGTCCTGCTGGACTTCTCCGACGACCCGGACGGCGTCGCCGACGGCCTCACCGTGGACGACGAGGGCTGCCTCTGGACCGCGCTCTGGGGCGGGGCCCAGGTGCGGCGGTACTCCCCCACCGGCGAGCTGCTGACCGTGGTCGACGTCGACGCGCAGAACACGACGAGCTGCGCCTTCAGCGGCGACCTGTTGGTGATCAGCACCTCGGTGCACGGCCTGGACGACGAGGCGAAGGCGGCCCAGCCGGACGCCGGCAGGCTGTTCACCGTGCGCACCGGCGTCACCGGCCCCGGCGCCCACCCCTACCGCGGCCCGCTGGGTGACCTCTCGCAGGTGTAGCTCCTGCGTTGCCCGCGTTCCGGTCGCAGTGCACGTGCTGCAGCACGTGCACTGCGACCACAACGCGTGCGATCAGGGGCCGTCTTCGCGGAGGGCCGTCAGGTTGGCGGCGGCCTTGGCGTCACCGCTGAGCTCACCGAGCATGAACTGCTCCGCCGCGCCCGCGACGTCGCCGCGGTCACGCAGGAGCACGCCCAGGTTGTTGTGGCAAAAGACATCCCCGGCGGCGATGCCCAGCCGGTAGACCCGTTCGGCGGCGTCGTCGTCCTCGAGGTCGTCGCTCAGCAGGTTGCCCAGCGGCAGCATCGACCCGGTCTCACCGAGCTCGACGCCGCGCTCGAGCACGGCCTTCGCCTCCTGGAGTCGACGGGCCTGGCGCAACAAGGCAGCCAGGTCCGCCCGGGCGTCCTGGTAGAGCTCGGCGCCGGCCCGCAAGGCGGGCTCGAGGACCGGGTCCCGGGTCGCGTGCCACTGCCAGCAGGCCTGCACCGCCGCGGCCAGCTCACTGCCTGCAGCCACCCCGGCGACGAGCGCATCGGTCGCACGAGCGTGGTCTCCCGTGAGCCGCGACAGCCATGCCTGGTGCACCCACCCGTCGGCATCACCCACCGCCGCAGCTCGCTCGTAGGCGAGCCGAGCGCCGGCGAGGTCACCGACCTCCTCGAGGCAGACACCCTGGTGCAGCCAGCCGTCGACCTCACCCGCCGAGGCCGCTCGCTCGAAGGCGAGCGCAGCGTCGCGCCAGCACTCCTGCGCTGCCAGTGACCACGCCAGGGCGAACAGCGCTGCGCCGCTGCCGGACCCAGCCGCGCGGCGGAAGCACTGCTCGGCTTCGCGGTACCGCTCGGCGTCCGTCAGGTCACGGCCCACGTCCATCAGCGCATCGACGTCGTCCGAACCGTCCAGCGCGGCGAACCGCTGGTCCAGGTCGTCGTCCACCGGCCCATGGTGCCCGGGTGGGCAAGCGGGTTCCGGACCTGCGACGTCCACCAGCCACACGGGGACGGACGGCGACCGGGGACCCGGTCACCGTCCGTCCTCGCCGCGTCAGCTCTCCGCGCGCAGGGCGTCGCGGAGCTTGACCTTGCCGCCGGTGCGCAGCAGCGCGCCCGCGTAGATCCGCCCGCCGATCCGCACGATGACCGCGATCGAGACCAGCATCAGCAGGACGGCGAGGCCGACCTCCCAGACCGCGGCCTCCCCGGCGGCCTGCCGCACCGGCATGACCATCGGCGACAACCCGGGTATGTAGGACGTGACCGTGGCCAGCGTGCTGGTCGGGTCCTGGGCGGCCTGGATCGCGATCACCAGCCCGACGACGGGCAGCAGCGTTGCCGGGGTGAGCACGCTGCCCAGGTCCTCCTGCCGGCTGACGAGCGACGCCGCCGCGGCGAAGATCGACGCGTAGAAGACGTAGCCGAGCACGAACCAGGCGACCGCGGTGAGCACGGTTCCGATCAGCCGGCCGGGCAGGTCGACGACGTCGAAGGCCAGCGCGCCGGCCACGCCGATCACCGCGACCACCACCATCTGGGCCAGCCCGAGCACGCCCAGCCCGATGATCTTGCCGGCCAGCAGCTGCCACGGGCGCATGGTGGCCAGCAGCAGCTCGACCACCCGGCTGGACTTCTCCTCCACCACGCCCTGCGCGACGAACTGCGCGAACAGCACCAGCAGGCTGTAGAGCACCGCCACGCAGATCAGCGCCACGATCGCCGCCTCCAGGTCGGCGTCGGCGTCCGGGTCGAGGGCGACCACGTCGACCTCCGGCGGGGCCTGCAGCTGCACCCCCGCCTCGGCCAGCTGCTGGTCCATGGACAGGCCCTGGACCGCGCCCCGCACCAGGGACTCGACCTGTCCGCCGTCGCTCTCGACCAGCAGCTCGGGCTGGGCCCCGGACGGGCTGAGCAGGGCGCCGTCGACGTCGCCCTGCTCGACCGCGGCGCGAGCCGCCGCCTCGTCGTCGTAGTCGACGACCTCGACCTCGGTGCCCAGCGCGTCGCCCTGGCCCTCCAGCGCGGTCGAGAGCTGGGAGCTCCCGCCGACCACGCCGATCGAGGTGGAGTCGGTGCCGCTGTTGATCGCCACCTGGAAGACGAGCATGCCCAGGACCAGCAGCAGCAGGACGGCCGACCCGACGAGGAAGTTCTTGTCCCGGATCCGGGTGGCGACCTCGCGGGCGGCCACCAGGCGGACCATCCGGGCGGCGCTGGGCGGCTTCACCCCGGTCTGCGCGGGAGCGCTCACGCCGCCACCTCCCGGGTCTGCGTGACGGCGTCCCGGAACAGCTCGACCAGCGTGGGCTCGCGCCAGGCGAAGTGGGCCACCCGGCCGGTGCGCAACGCGGCGGTGAGGACCTGCTGGTCGTCCGCGCCGGGGCCCAGCTCCAGCACGGTGTCCCCGCGCTGCTCGGAGACCACGCGCACCCCGGGGAGCGCCGCGGCCCAGCCGGCCGGCGCCTCGGGGACGACGACCCGCAGCTGGCGGCCGGCCGCGCCGGAGCGCAGCGCGTCGACGGTGCCGCTGGCCACGATCGAGCCGCGGGCCAGGATGCCGACGGCGTCGCAGAGCCGCTCGACGAGGTCCAGCTGGTGGCTGGAGAAGACCACCGGCACACCGCGGCGGGCCTGATCGAGCAGCGCCTCGGCGAGGGAGTCGACGCCGACCGGGTCCAGCCCGGAGAACGGCTCGTCGAGTATCAGCACGTCGGGCTCGCTGACCAGGGCGGCGGCGAGCTGCACGCGCTGCTGGTTGCCCAGCGACAGCTTCTCCACCTTGTCGTTCCGCCGCTCCCCCAGCCCCAGCCGCTCGGCCCAGTGCTCGGCGGCGCGGGCGGCGGGTGCGGCGTCCATGCCGTGCAGGCGGGCGAAGTAGGTGAGCTGCTCGCCGACCTTCATCTTCGGGTAGAGCCCCCGCTCCTCCGGCATGTAGCCGATGCGCCGGCGGACGGCCTCGTCGACAGGGCGGCCGGTCCAGCGCACCTCACCGGCGTCGGCCCGGGCCAGGCCCATCGCGATGCGCATGGTGGTGGTCTTCCCGGCGCCGTTGGAGCCGCAGAAGCCGAAGACCTGCCCCGGCGCCACGGTGAAGGACACCCCCTTCAGCACCTCGTTGCTGCCGTAGGCCTTGTACAGGCCGTCGATCTCGAGCACTGGTCCTCCGGTCGGTCGGCGTGCGGACGTCGCTTCGACGGGCTGAGCCTGTCGCATCACTTTCCAAGTCGTCAAGTGACCGCTCCGCCGGTTCACGCTGCGGCGACGCCCGACGTCGGGTGTCATCGACCCATGAGCACCGAGAACCACCCGGCCCAGCCGCCCACCGGAGTCGGCCTGGCCGGCCTGCGCGAGGCCGCGGCCGGCTGCCGGGCCTGCGAGCTGTGGGAGCCCGCCACCCAGACGGTGTTCGGGGAGGGCCCGGAGACCGCCCGGATCGTCTTCGTCGGCGAGCAGCCCGGCGACCAGGAGGACCGCGCCGGCGAGCCCTTCGTCGGCCCGGCCGGCAAGCTGCTGGACCGCGCGCTGGGCGACGCGGCCATCGACCGCCGGGACGCCTACATCACCAACTCCGTGAAGCACTTCCGGTTCACGCCCACGCCCAAGCGGCGGATCCACCAGTCACCGGGTGCGGAGCACATCCGCGCGTGCAAGCCCTGGCTGGAGGCGGAGTTCTCGGTCCTGCAGCCGGAGATCGTCGTCTGCCTCGGCGCGGTGGCCGCCAAGGCACTGATCTCCCCGACGTTCAAGATCACCAAGGAGCGGGGGCAGCTGCTGCCCTGGACGCCGCCCGGCCGCCAGCTCACCCTGCTCACCGAGCCCGACGCCGACGGCGACGAGCCCGAGGAGGAGGTGCCGGCCCAGACCTGGATGCTCGCCACCGCGCACCCCTCGGCCATCCTGCGGACGCCGGACGACGCCCGCGCCGCTGCCTACGACGCCCTCGTCGCCGACCTCAAGGTGGTCGCCGGCGCCCTCGCCTGACGCCCCGGGGACGCCGGCGAGGCTCCACCGTTGTGCGCTGGACGCTGCCTCCTGGCCGCCGAGACGGCATCGAGTGCACAACGGTGTCGAGCTCCCGGCCCCGGACGGCCAGGATGCGGTGGTGGACGTGGCCGAGCTGCTCAGCGACGTGGTGACCCCGGTGCTCGACCAGCTGCTGCGGCCGGGAGAACTCGACCAGGTCGAGCTGGAGCCCCCGGTCACGGGGCCGTGGCCGCCGACGGTGGCGGTACGGCTGCGGGTCGTGGTGGTCGGCGAGGCGTTCGGGTTCTGGGCGTGGACCCCCGGCCAGGTGGAGGAGACGGCGCCCGAGCTGCGGGCGCGGCTGGCCAGCGACCTGCAGGACCACGTCGCCGAGTCCCGCTTCGGCTGGTCCCAGCTCCGCGAGTACCGGGAGCCGTGACCCACGGTGTGCGCCGAGGCGGGCATCCAGTGTCTGGACCCCGGCCCCGGCGCACACCGTGCGGCAGGTCAGTCGCGCTCGGGCTCCGGCAGGCGGGTCCCGGGGGCGAGGGTGCTGCCGGCCTCGACCTCGGCCTCCCGGCCGACCAGGGTGATCTCGCCGTCGCCGCCGACGGTCGCGCCCTCGCCGACCACCACGTTGTCGTCCAGCACCGCGCGGGTCACCGTCGCCCCGGCCCGCACCCGGACGCCGGGCAGCAGCACCGAGTCGGTGACGGTGGCGCCGGCCTCCACGATCACGCCCGGGGACAGCACCGAACCCCGGACGCTGCCGGAGATGCGGGTGCCGCCGGAGAGCAGGCTGTTCTCGATCTGCCCGTCGTCCAGGACGCGGGCGGCGCTGTGCCGGCCGCCGCGGGTGTGCACCGGCCAGCCGGCCTCGTCCAGGTCGATCGGCGGCTCGGCGGACAGGAAGTCCTGGTTGGCCTGCCAGTAGGACTCCACCGTGCCCAGGTCGCGCCAGTAGCCGTCGAACCGGTGGGCGCGGGCCTTGCCGTCCTTCGTCTGGGCGGGCAGCAGGTGGGTGCCGAGGTCCTCCAGGCCGTCCTCGCCGACCTCGGTGGCGAGCTGCTCCAGCCGGTCGAGCGTGGGGCCGGGGGTGAAGACGAAGACCTCGTTGGTGGCCGTGGTCGTCGCCGGCTCGTCGGGCTTGTAGGCGTAGTCGGTGACCCGCTCGCCGTCGACCTGCACGATGCCGTAGCGGCTGGCGTCGTCCGGGTCGACCTCGGTGGTGACCATGGTGACCTCGGCGTCGGAGGCCAGGTGGCCCTCGACGACCTCGCGGTAGTCGAGCTTGTAGACCGCGTCGGAGCTGACCACGACCAGGGCGTCGGGGGCGAACTGCCGGATCAGCTCCGACTGACGCCACAGCCCGTCGGCGGTGCCGGAGGTGAAGCCGCCGCGCTCGCTGCCGGACTGGAACGGCGGCAGCATCATCAGCCCGCCGGTGGTGCGGTCGAGGTCCCACGGGCGGCCCCCCGCCAGGTGCTCGTTGACCGACTGCGGCTGGTACTGCACCGACACCCAGACGTCGGGGATCGCGGAGTGCTCGCAGTTGCTCAGCGGGAAGTCGATCAGCCGGTACACGCCGGCGAAGGGCATGGCCGGCTTGGCGCGGGTCTCGGTGAGCAGCTGCAGCCTGCTGCCCTTCCCACCGGCGAGCACGAGCACGAGGATCTTCGGGAGGGCCATCACCCAGCGCTACCCGACCACCCCCGGTGCAAGCACCAACGGGTCCGCGGCGGCGGGTGCGCGCTCCTCGGGGTCGGGCGGACCCGTCGTCCCCGGTGACCGCACGGTCGGTCAGCCCTGGGGCATCCGGCGGCGCGCGGCCTCGGCGAGGTCGTCGGCCTGCGAGGCGCGGAACAGCCAGAACGAGGGCACGAGGACGGCGACCGCCGCCATCGCCACCACGATCATCACGCCGCCGGACCACATCGCCGCGCTGACGCCCACGCTGCTGGCCAGCAGGCCGGCGCGCAGGTCGCCCAGCCGCGGGCCACCGGCGACGACCACGATGAACACGCCCTGCATCCGGCCGCGCATCTCGTCGGGCGCGGCGGTCTGCAGCATCGAGTTGCGCAGCACCGAGCTGACCATGTCCCCGGCCCCGGCCACGGCCAGGCAGAGCACCGCCAACCACAGCGTCGAGGACAGCCCGAACCCGACGATGGCCACGCCCCACACCGAGATGGCCGCCAGCACCACCGCGCCCTGCCGGTCGACCCGGGTCACCCACCCCGAGGTCAGGCCCATCAGCAGCGAGCCGATCGAGACGCCGGCGTACAGCCAGCCCAGGCTGTTCGCGTTGCCCGAGAAGGTGGTCTGCGACAGCTCGGGGAACACCGCCTGCGGCCAGGCGAAGAACATCGCGATCACGTCGACGACGAAGGTCATCAGCAGCAGCGGCTGGGTGCGCAGGAAGGTGAACCCCTCCCCCACCCCGCGGACGGCGGCGCCCAGCCGCAGCGGCCCGGAGACCCCGGCCGGCGGCAGCGACGGGAGCCCGCGCAGCAGCAGCACCGCGGCGACGAAACCGAGGGCGTCGATCGTGTAGAGGATCGAGAGGTCGCCGAGGCCGATCAGCAGCCCGGCCAGCAGCGGGCCCACGATGACGCCGGCCTGGCGCACGGTCATCGCCAGCGCGTTGGCCGCGGCGACCTCGTCCGGCCCGACGATCGCCGGGATCACCGCGCTGCGCGCCGGCTGGTTGACCGCGGCGAACGCCGAGACGGCGGCGGCCAGCAGCCACAGGACGGCGACGTGGCCGTCGCCGGGCAGCAGCGCCTGCACCGCGAGCAGCGCGCTGGTCACGGCGGCGCCGACGGAGGTGATGACCATCAGCCGGCGGCGGTCCATCGCGTCGGCGATCGCTCCGCCGAGCAGGCCGAAGACCACGAGCGGCACCAGCGCGACCACCGAGGTCAGCCCGACCATCAGCGAGGAGCCGGTCAGCTCGTAGACCTGGTACGGGACGGCGACCAGCGTCATCTGCTGGCCGAGCATGGTGACGGTGACCCCGCCGAACACCCGGCGGTAGGCGCGGTTGCGCAGCGGCGTGGTGTCCAGCGCCCAGCTCCGGCGGCGCACCGGCTGCGGCTCCTCCACCGGCCCGCCGGGCTCGACCGGGTCGACCGGCGTCAGCGGCTCCCCGGCCCCGCCGACATGGCCGTCCGGGGTACCCACCCCGCCAGGACGGGCGTCCCGGCGGGGTGGGGTGGTCTCGTCCTCGTGGTCCGGTGAGGCGGGAGGGTGCGTCACGGGGCCAGGCGCTGCACGAACCAGCCCCCGCCCTCCTCGTCGTCCCGCACGAAGACCAACCGGTCGTGCAGGCGGTCGTGCCCGCCCTGCCAGAACTCGACCTTGTCCGGTGCCAGCCGGTAGCCGCCCCAGTTCGCCGGCCGCGGCAGCGGGCCGGGCGGGGTCTGCGCGTCGAGCTCGGCGAACCGCTGCACCAGCTCGTCGCGGGACTCCACGACGGTCGACTGCAGCGAGGCGGCGGCGGCCAGCTGCGCGCCCCGGGGGCGGGGGTCCCACAGCGCGTCGGAGGCGCTGTCGCCCACCCGCTCGACGGTGCCGGTCACCCGCACCGACCGCTGCAGGGCGTGCCAGGGGAACACCAGCGCGGCGCGCGGGTTCACCGCCAGCTGGGCGCCCTTGGCCGAGGCGTAGTTGCCGACGAACAGGAAGCCGGACTCGTCGTAGCCCTTCATCAGCACGACCCGCGCGTCGGGCACCGCGTCGGCGTCCGCGGTGGCCAGGACCATCGCGTTCGGCTCGGGCAGCTCGGCGGCCACGGAGTCGGCGAACCAGCGGTCGAACTGCTCGACCCAGGTGGCTGCCAGCCCCGCCTCGCTGAAGCTGCCGTCGTCGTAGTCCCTGCGCATGCTGATCAGGTCGGGCACGCGCTCCATGCTGTCACCGTTGCCCCGCGCACCGCCGCGTGACCACTGCCCGGCTGGTCACACCACCCCGCCGAACCCCTAGGTTGGGCCGGACGCCCGCCTGCGCACGTGGAGGACCCCATGGACATCACCATCCCCGCCGAGCTGCTCCCGAAGGACGGCCGGTTCGGGTGCGGCCCGTCGAAGGTCCGCCCGGAGGCACTGGCCGCCCTGTCCACCGTCGGCGCCGGCGTGATGGGCACCTCGCACCGCCAGGCACCGGTGAAGGCCCTGGTCGGCCGCATCCGTGAGGGCCTCCGCCAGCTGTTCGACCTGCCCGACGGCCACGAGGTCGTGCTCGGCAACGGCGGCTCGACCGCGTTCTGGGACGTCGCCACCTTCGGGCTCATCCGGCAGCGCAGCGCGCACGGCAGCTTCGGCGAGTTCTCCGCGAAGTTCGCCTCCGGTGTGGCCGAGGCGCCGTTCCTGGACGCCCCGGTGATCACCAGGGCCCCGGCCGGCTCGCTGGCGCTGCCCGCCGCCGAGGCCGGCGTCGACGCCTACGCCTGGGCGCACAACGAGACCTCGACCGGCGTCATGGCCCCCGTCCTCCGCCCCGCCGGGATCGACGCCGACGCCCTGGTGCTCATCGACGCCACCTCCGGCGCCGGCGGCCTGCCGGTCGACGTCGGCCAGACCGACGTCTACTACTTCGCGCCGCAGAAGTCCTTCGCCAGCGACGGCGGCCTGTGGATCGCGCTGATGTCGCCGAAGGCGCTGGCCCGGGTCGCGGAGATCAAGGCCTCCGGCCGCTGGGTCCCCGGCTTCCTGGACCTGTCGATCGCCGTCGACAACAGCTCCAAGGACCAGACGTACAACACCCCCGCCGTCGCGACCCTGTTCCTGCTCGCCGACCAGATCGACTGGATGCTCGGCCTGGGCGGGCTGTCCGGCGCGGTGGCCCGCAGCCGGGAGTCCTCCAGCCGGCTGTACCGCTGGGCCGAGGACACCGAGTACACGCAGCCCTTCGTCGACCGGGTCGACGAGCGCTCCCTCGTCGTCGGCACGATCGACTTCGACGAGTCCGTCGACGCCGCGCTCATCGCGAAGACGCTCCGCGCGCACGGGGTCGTCGACGTGGAGCCCTACCGCAAGCTCGGCCGCAACCAGCTGCGGGTGGGCATGTTCCCGGCGGTCGACCCCGACGACGTCACCGCGCTGACCGCCTGCATCGAGCACGTCGCCGGCCGGCTCTGAGCCGCCGGGGTCTGACGGTGCGGGCATGAGCTGGCTGGTCACCGGCGGGGCCGGCTACGTCGGCGCGCACGTGGTGCACGCCCTGGCCGCCGCCGGTGCCCGGGTGGTCGTGCTCGACGACCTGTCCACCGGGGACGCCGGGCGGCTGGACCGGCTGCCCGACGTCCCGATGGTCGTGGGCTCGGTGCGGGACCGCGGCCTGGTGCGTCGGGTCCTGCGCGAGCACGCGGTGCAGGGCGTCGTGCACCTGGCCGCCCGGGAGCAGCCGACGACGTCGGGCACCGACCCGCTGGCCACGTGGGCGGAGAACGTCGAGGGACTGGTCGCCCTGCTGGAGGGCTGCCGGGCCAAGGGCGTGGGCCGGTTCGTGTTCGCCAGCAGCACGGCCGTGTACGGCGCCCCGGACGGCGGGCCGGTGCCCGAGGACGCCTCGTGCCGGCCGCTGACGCCGTACGGGCGGACGAAGCTGGCCGGTGAGTGGCTGGTGGGCGACTGCGTCACCGCCCACGGCCTGGCCGCCGTCGTCCTGCGCCTCCCGGACGTCGGCGGGGCGGCCGACCCGCGGCTCGGGGACACCGCCGCGGACCGCTTCCTGCCGCAGGTGTTCGCCGCCCTCGACGCCGGCTCGGCCCCGGTCGTCGCGGGGGACGGCACCGCCGTCCGCGACCTGGTGCACGTCGCCGACGTCACCGACGCCCTCGTGGCGGCGGTCCGCGCCCTGGAGGCCGGCTCCCCCGGCGGGGTGTACGACGTGGGCACCGGCCGTGGCACCAGCGCGCTCGACGTCCTGCGGGTGGTCGCGGAGGTGACCGGCGGGGACACCACGCCCGAGGTCACCGACGCCCAGCCCGGGGAGCCCGCCGTCGTCCCCGCCGTCGACCGGCTCGAGCGCGAGCTGGGCGTCCGCGCCCGCCGCGACCTGCACGACGTCGTCACCAGCGCCTGGACCGCCTGGCGCCACGCGCAACCGCTCTAGTGGAGTGGGTCCGTCGACGTGACGTCGACGGACCCACTCCACTCAACCCGGCAGGACCCAGGTGTCCTTGCTGCCGCCGCCCTGGCTGGAGTTGACCAGCAGGGAGCCCTCCCCCAGCGCGACCCGGGTCAGCGGCGCGGGCAGCGCGCGGGTGGTGCTGCCCGCGACGGCGAACACCCGCAGGTCGGCCCGCCGGGGCACGACCAGGCCGTCGACGACGGTGGGCACGGTGGAGAAGTCGACGGGCTCCTGGGCCACGAACCGGTGCGGCGAGGCCAGCACCTCCGCCTGCAGCTCGGCCAGCTCCACAGCCGAGCACTGCGGGCCGAAGACCACGCCCCGCCCGCCGAAGCCGTCGACCGGCTTGACCACCAGCTCGTCCAGCCGGTCGCGCACCGCGGCCAGGTCACCGGGCTCGGCCAGCAGCCAGGTGGGCACGGTGGCCAGCACCGGCCGCTCGTCCAGGTAGAAGTCGATCATCTCCGGCACGTACCGGTAGGTGGCCTTGTCGTCGGCCACGCCGTTGCCCGGCACGTTGGCCACGGCCAGCTGCCCGGCCCGCACCGCCTCGCCGAGCAGGACGTCGACCGGGATGCCGGTGGGGGTCAGGTGCCCGGCGAGGTCGGCCTCGTCGAAGCGCCGGTAGAGGACGTCGACCGGCACGCGCTCGCCGTCGACCTGCACCGCGACCCCGCCCGTGGCAGTGGGCCAGAGCCGGTCGGGGGTGGCGATCGGGGCGCCCAGCGCCTCGGCCAGCAGCCGGTGCTCGAACCAGGCGGTGTTGTGGGGGCCGTCGGTGAGCAGCCCCAGCTGCGGGACGCCGTCGCAGCCCGCGGGCGCCGCGTCGGCCAGCGCCGCCCGCAGCAGGGCCACCGCCTCGGTCGGGTCGACCAGCCCGGCGGCCTCGGCGTCGGCGTACAGCGCGGGCAGCGCCGTCCGGCCGCTGGTGCGGTTGCTGAGCGCGTAGCCGATGCCCGAGGGCACCCGCAGGTTGTCCTCCAGCACCACCCAGCCGTCGGGGCCGCGCAGCAGGTCCAGGCCGGAGACGGTGATCCGCTGCTGACCGGGCGTCGCCCAGCCCACCGCGGCGGGCCGGAAGCCGGGGCTGGCCGTCACGACCCACTCCGGCACGAGCCCGGCGCGGACGATCTCGGGCTGGCGGTCGTCGTCGGTGCGGCGCCGGCCGGCGGGCCGGTAGACGTCGGCGAGGAAGGCGTTGAGCGCGCGGTGCCGCTGCTCGACGCCGCGGGCCAGGTGCGCCCAGTCGGCGGCGGGCAGCACCCGGGGCACCGGGCAGATCGGAAAGGGGCGCTCCTCCAGCCGACCGTCGACGTAGCTGCCGAAGACGACGCCGCGCACCCGGCGCTCCTGGGACATCGCGCCCACGACCGAGGTGAGACCGACCCCGCCGAGCTCCTCGAGGGCGCCGGCGACCGGCTCGAACGGCGGGCGCACCGACCCGTCGAGGGCGACCGCCTCGTCGCGGGCCGAACCGGGATAGCGGGCGAAGACGCTGGTCATCGGGTCACAACCACCGGTCGAACCACTCGGCGACCCGCTCGGCCAGGTGCAGCTGGTTGTCCCGGCCGACGACGGTGTGCCCCTCACCGCGCAGCAGCAGCAGCTCGGCGGGTGCCCCCAGGGCGGTGAGCTCCTGGTGGGCCTGCACCGACTCCAGCACCGGCACGTTGGTGTCGCGGTCGCCGTGGGCCAGCAGCACCGGGGAGGTGAGCCGGTCCAGGGCGGTCATCGGCGACAGGGCGGCCAGCAGCTCGCGGTCGGCGACCGGGTCGCCGTACTCGGTGACCGAGGCCGCGGCCATCCACGGCTCGGTGCCGGCGAAGAAGGTGCGCAGGTCGCTCATCCCGGCCAGCGTCGCACCGGCGGCGAACAGGTCCGGCCAGCGGGTGAGCGCGACCAGGGCCAGGTAGCCGCCGTAGGACCAGCCGTGCGCACCCAGCCGCCCCGGCTCGGCGATGCCGGCGGCGACCAGGTGGTCGACGGTGGCGACGACGTCGGCGAAGGACTCCTCCCGGGAGCCGAGGTCGTCGGCGGCCATGAACGCCCGGCCGTGCCCGCCGGAGCCGCGGACGTTCGGCGCGAAGACGGTGAGCCCCGCGGCGACCAGCGACTGGGCCACCGGGGAGAAGTCCGGCCGCTCCTGCCCCTCGGGCCCGCCGTGGAAGCTGACCACCGTGCGGTTCGGGCCGGTCGCCTCCCGCGGGGTGTACAGCCAGCCGTCGAGCTCCGTGCCGTCGGCCGCGGGGTAGCGCAGCCGCTGCGGGGTGACCAGCAGGTGCGGGTCCGGCGGGCGCGGGATCGAGGGCAGCGGCACCGCGGGCCGGGGCGCCTGCGGCGCGGGCCCGTCGAGCGGGACCGGCCACAGCGACCGCGGGCAGCCCGGGCCGGTCAGCTCGGCCAGCAGCGTGCTCCCGTCGGCCGACAGCGACCAGCCCGGCATCACCGGCTGCGGCAGCGGGACGGCGGAGCGGAGCTCCCCGGTGAGGTCACGCACCTCCAGCTCGGTGACCCCGTCGGCGTTCCAGACACACAGCACCGTGCCGTCGGCGCGCACCGCGTAGGCGTCCAGGTCGGCGTCCGGGCGGCTGATCAGCACCTCGCCGGGGCCGGGCACCCGCCCCTCGCCCAGCGGCACGCGCACCAGGCCGGTGCGGTCGCTGCGCGGCACCCCGGGCACGCCCGGCAGCCCGGCGCGCAGGTAGACGGCGGCGCCGTCGGGGGCGAAGCGGCCGTCCTCGGAGGCCTGCCCGCCGGGCGCACCCAGCGGCAGCACCCGCCGCTGCACGCCGGTGGCGACGTCGACCAGCACGACGTGCCGGTGCCCGCGCGGGCCGCGGCGGGCGAGCACGGTGCGCTCGTCGGCGGCGACCGCGGTCACCGACAGGAACCCGCCGCTGGCCAGGGTGCGGCGGGCCCCGCTGACCACGTCGACCAGGACGACGTCGGCGTCCGGGCCCTCGCCGGAGGCGATCGAGCAGACGTAGTGGCCCGGTGCGGCGGTCCAGCCGCCGGCGAACACGGTGGCCCGCGGGTCCTCCCCGGCGACCAGGTGCCGGTCGGAGCCGTCGGGGCGCACCGCCCACAGCTGGGCGCAGATCGAGCCGCCGGGGCTGACCAGGTAGGCCAGCCACGCGCCGTCGGGCGACCACGCGACGGAGACGACCTCCTCGGCCGGGCCGGACAGCACCGCGGGCGGGGTCTGCTGGTCCAGCGTGGCCACCTCGAGCCGGGGCAGGCCGGAGCGGTCGCTGACGTAGGCGACCCGGTCGCCGGTGGGCGCCAGGGTCGGGCACCACGTGCCGGGGGCGCCGGCGATCTCGGCGATGGCGAGGCGGACCCCGGTGGGGAGCCCGGCCCGGGACGGGACGGTCGAGTGCAGGACGTCGGTCATGGCACCTCCTCGCAGGCGGTCGGCAGGGCGGTCGGCTCCCGCGGTCAGGAGATGCCGTGCCGCTGCAGCCAGAGTTCCAGCAGGCCGATCTGCCAGAGCTGATTGGACCCCAGTGTCGTGCGGTGGGCGTTCGGCTCGGCGAGCAGGCGGTCGACGAACTCGGGGCGGAACAGGCCGCGCTCCCGGGCCACCGGGGCGGTCAGCGCGGCCCGCACGGTCGCCAGGTACTCCCCCCGCAGCTCGATGATCGCCGGCACCGGGAAGTAGCCCTTGGGCCGGTCGATCACCGCGGCCGGCACCACCTTCCGGGCGGCCTCCTTGAGCAGCCCCTTGCCGCCGTGCATCAGCTTCAGCTCCGGCGGGACGGCGGCGACCAGCTCGGCGAACTCGTGGTCCAGGAAGGGCACGCGCGCCTCCAGGCCCCAGGCCATGGTCATGTTGTCCACCCGCTTCACCGGGTCGTCGACGAGCATGATCGTGGAGTCCAGCCGCAGCGCCCGGTCCAGCGTGGTGTCCGCACCCGGCCGGGCGAAGTGCTCGGCGACGAAGGCGCGGCTGACGTCCTCGGTGACCAGGTAGCGGTCGCTCAGCACCCTGGCCATCTCGCTGTGCGGGCGGTCGATGAACACCCGCGCGTAGGCGTCGACGGCGTCGGCCTCCGGGACGCCGTCCAGCGGCGGGTACCAGTCGTAGCCGGCCAGCACCTCGTCGGCGCCCTGCCCGCTCTGCACCACCTTCACGTGCTGGCTCACCTGCTGGCTGAGCAGGTAGAAGGCGACGGCGTCGTGGCTGGTCTGCGGCTCGCTCATCGCCCCGATCGCGCCGTCGAGCCCGGCGTGGACGTCGGCGGTGGGCACCATCAGCCGGTGGTGGTCGGTGCCGAAGGTCTCGGCGACGACGTCGGAGTAGACGAACTCGTCACCGGACCGCCCACCCACCGCCTCGAAGCCGATGGAGAAGGTGGCGAGGTCGCGCTGCCCCTCCTCGGCGAGCAGGCCGACGATCAGGCTGGAGTCGATGCCGCCGGACAGCAGCACCCCGACCGGGACGTCGGAGACCATCCGGCGCCGGACGGCGGTGCGCAGCGACTCGAGCACCCGCTCCTGCCACTCCACCGGGTGCAGGTCGGCGAGGTCGGGGCGCCGGGAGTGCACCGGGCGCCAGTACTCCCGGTCGGACTCCCGGCCGTCGGGCTCGATGGTGCGCACCGTGGCCGGCGGGAGCTTCCCGACCCCGGCCAGGATCGTGCGCGGGGCGGGCACCACGGCGTGGAAGGACATGTAGTGGTGCAGCGCGACCGGGTCGATGCTGGTGTCCACTCCCCCGGCGCGCAGCAGCGCGGGCAGCGAGGAGGCGAACCGCAGCCGGCCCGGCCCGCGGGAGAGGTACAGCGGCTTGATGCCGAAGCGGTCGCGGGCCATCACCACCCGGCCGGAGTCCCGCTCGACGACGACGAGGGCGAACATCCCCAGGAAGCGCTCGACGCAGGCCCCGCCCCAGCGGTGGTAGGCCTTGAGCACGACCTCGGTGTCGGAGGTGGAGAAGAACCGGTAGCCGGCGGCCTGCAGCTCGGCGCGCAGTTCCGGGTAGTTGTAGATGATCCCGTTGAACACCAGCGTGAGCCCGAGCTCGGCGTCGACCATCGGCTGGGCGCCCGCGTCGGTCAGGTCGATGATCTTCAGTCGGCGGTGCCCCAGCGCCACCGGTCCGGACTGCCAGCCACCGGAGCCGTCGGGCCCGCGCCGCTGCAGCTGGTCGCACATGGCCGCCACCGCGCCCATGTCGGCCACGCCGCCGTCGAACCGGACCTCACCCGAGATGCCGCACACGTGCGCCTCCGCTCTGTCCCGGTATGGCGCGCCGTTGCGCCCGCCTGCTGTCACCGTTCCCGCCCGGTGTTCCACGCGGATGACGGTGGTGGTGCATTCTCGCCGGTTCCGGCGCCGCAGGGCGACCGGGCCCTCACCACGAGTTGCGCCCGCTGTCGAGCCGACGCGCCGCACCGGGCGTGTCGGCGGGTGCCGCCTCCCACCGCGCGGATAGCGTGACGCTGGTCCGTACCCCGGGCCCGCACCGAACCCCTGCTGGAGGTCGCCCCCATGCGCTCCTTGCGCCTCGTGGCGCTCTCCGACGACGGCGAGCACCTGGTCCTCGCCGCGGACGAGCCCGACTCGACCGAGGACGGCGAGCGCTTCGAGTTGGCGCTGGACGACTCCCTGCGGGAGGTCCTGCGGGCCGAGGCCGCCAAGCCCGCGCCCGCCCCGGCCGACGACCTGCCGCCGCGGGTCATCCAGGCCCGCATCCGCGCCGGGGAGACCCCCGAGCAGGTCGCGGAGTCCTCTGGCACCCGGGTCGAGCGGATCATGCGCTTCGCCCACCCCGTGCTGCAGGAGCGCGAGCGGGTCGCCGAGCAGGCCCGCGACGCCCGTGTCCGGCTCAGCGAGGGCACGCCGAGCGTGCCGCTGGAGCACTTCATGGCCGAACGGCTGCGGCTGCTGGGTGCCGACCTGGACGCCGTCAGCTGGGACGCCCACCGCACCGAGGACGGCTCCTGGCAGGTGCGCGCCGCCTGGCGGGCCGGCCACAAGTCCGGCACCACGCACTGGCGCTACGACATCCCGGCCCGCACCGTCACCCCGGTCGACGCGGCCACCACCGACTTCGCCGAGGGCACCCGGCTGGTGCGCGTCGTCCCCGACGTCCCGCACGGCCTGCCGCCTGCCCCGGTGACCCGGCGCTCCATCGCCGTGGTCCGCCCGGCCGACGAGGACGAGGACCTGCACGCCGAGGACGGGTCCGACGACGAGGTGCGCGACGTCGTCCCCACCGACGGCACGCCGGCTCCGGCCGAGGACGACGCCGAGCCACAGGACGGCGTGGAGGCGCGCAGCCCCTACGACGACGAGGTCGACCCGGACACCCAGGAGACCGTCGTGCTGGGCAACCTGCTCGACGGCGAGGTCGAGGACCCGCGGGCGCGGATCCCGGCCTGGGAGGACATCGTCTTCGGCGTCCGCCGCCGCCGCTGACGAAGGACCCCCGTGCCCCCCACCGCTCGCAGGCTCGCGGCGGGCCCCTGCACGGGGGCCGGGGCCGGGGCCGGGGGCCGTTACGAGACGTGGTCGGCGTAAACCGGTCGAACCTGTCGGTGTCGCGGCATAGCCTCAGCTGGCCATGACCCGACCCGACCCGCAGCCCGCCGCCGACGAGCAGGGCCGGCTCTCCGCGCTGACCCGGCTGCTGCCCTTCGCCCGCCCTTACCGGGGTCTCATCGCGCTCACCTTCACCGGCGCCCTGCTGGCGACCCTGGCGCAGCTGGCCGTGCCGCTGATCACCCGGCGCATCGTCGACGGGCCGATCGCCGACGGCGACCGGGGCGCCCTCGTGCCGCTGCTGGCGCTGGCCCTGCTCTTCGGCACCGCCGAGGCGGCGCTGTTCTTCCTGCGCCGCTGGTCGATGGGCAACAGCAGCCTGCGGATCGAGCGCGACCTGCGCGACACCCTCTACCAGCGGCTGCAGCGCCTGCCGGTGAGCTTCCACGAGGGCTGGTCGTCGGGGCAGCTGCTGTCCCGGGCCACCTCCGACGTGTCCACCGTGCGCCGGTTCATCGGCTTCGGGGCGGTCTTCCTCGCCGTCAACCTGATCACCTGCACCGTCGTCGGCGTCCTGCTCGTGGTCACGTACTGGCCGCTGGGCGTGGCGGTGCTGGTCATCAGCGTGCCGCTCATCGCCTTCGGGCTCAGCTTCGAGAAGCGGTACAACGCCCAGTCCCGCGCGGTGCAGGACGAGCAGGGTGAGCTGGCCACCGACGTCGAGGAGGCGGTGCAGGGCATCCGCGTGGTCAGGTCCCTGGGCCGCAGCGGTCTGGTGTTCAGCCGCTACGACCGCAAGGCGCTGCGGCTGCGCGAGCTCCAGCTGACCAAGGTGCGCACCCTCGCGGTGATCTGGTGCATCTTCGAGTTCCACCCGCAGATCACCCTGGCGGTGATCCTGGTCGGCGGCGCCCTTGCGGTGGGCAACGGCGCGCTGACCGTCGGCGGCCTGGTCGGCTTCGTCGCCCTGTTCACCGTGCTGCTCTGGCCGATCCTGTCGCTGGGCTTCCTGCTGGCGCAGGCGCAGGAGACCGCCAGCGCCTGCGACCGCATCGGCGAGCTGCTCGACGCACCGCTGACCATCACCGACGCCCCCGGGGTGCGGCCCGCCGACGTCGCCCGGCCGGCCCGGCTGCGGTTCGAGGGCGTGGGCTTCCGGTTCCCCGGTGCCGGCGCCCCGGTGCTCGACGGCGTCGACCTCGACATCGCCCCCGGCGAGACCGTGGCGCTGGTCGGCGCGACGGGGTCGGGCAAGACCACCCTCACCGCGCTGGTCCCGCGGCTGCTGGACGTCACCAGCGGCCGGGTCACCCTCGACGGGCACGACGTGCGCGACCTGCCGCTGTCCCAGGTGCGCAGCGTGGTCGCCACCGCCTTCGAGGAGCCCACGCTGTTCTCGATGAGCGTCCGGGAGAACGTCACCCTGGGCCGCACGGGCACCACCGACGCCGACGTCGAGGAGGCGCTGCGGGTCGCCCAGGCCGACTTCGTCCACGACCTGCCCTGGGGCCTGGACACCCGGATCGGCGAGCAGGGGCTGTCGCTGTCCGGCGGGCAGCGGCAGCGGCTGGCGCTGGCCCGCGCGGTGCTCGGCCGCCCCTCGGTGCTGGTGCTCGACGACCCGCTGTCGGCGCTGGACGTGCACACCGAGGCCCGCGTCGAGGAGGCGCTGCGCGAGGTGCTGGCCCAGACCACCGCGCTCGTCGTCGCCCACCGGGCCTCCACCGTGCTGCTGGCCGACCGGGTCGCACTGCTGCAGGACGGGCGGGTCACCGCGATCGGCCGGCACAGCGACCTGCTCGCCGAGGTGCCCGCCTACCGCGAGCTGCTGTCCAGCAGCTCCGAGCTGGCCGGCGCCGGCGAGGGCGGTGCCCGGTGACCACCCCGGGCACCGGTGCGGCCGCCGCCACCTCCGCCGGCGGCGCCCCCGCCGACGCGCACGCCGACTGGCGCGGCGTGGCCGGCGAGGAGGACGGCGCCCTCACCGCCTCGGCCAGCACCTTCCTGCGCGGCCGCTCCCGCCGGCTGCTCGGCGAGCTGCTGCGCCCGCACCGGCGCGCCCTGTGGCGGCTGCTGGCCGTCATCGTCGTGCAGAACCTCGCCTGGCTGGCCGGGCCCTTCCTCATCGGCGTCGGCATCGACTCCGCCGTCCCGGCCCTGCTCGACGGCGACGCCGGCCCGCTGGTCTGGACGACGGTGGCCCTCGTCGGGGCGGCGCTCGTCGACACCGGCTTCCGCTACCTCTTCCTCACCGGCTCCGGGCGGGTCGGGCAGGAGGTCCTGCTGACGCTGCGCCGGCGGGTGTTCACCCACGTCCAGCAGCTGTCGCTGTCCTTCCACGAGCGCTACACCTCGGGCAAGACGATCAGCCGGCTCACCAGCGACGTCGAGGCGCTGGCCGACCTGCTCGACGAGGGCCTCGACGGGCTGCTCACCGCGCTGTTCAGCATCACCGCCATCGGGGTGGTGCTGCTCGTCCTGGACCTGCCGCTGGGCCTGATCGCGCTGCTGGGCTTCCCGCTGCTGTACCTGGTCGGCCGCTGGTTCCAACGGCAGACCACGATCGCCTACCGGCGCACCCGCACCACGATCGCGGCGCTGATCGTGCAGTTCACCGAGACCTTCGGTGGCATCCGGGCGGTGCAGGCCTTCCGCCGCGAGCCGCGCAACGACGAGCTGCACGCCCGGCTCAACGAGGAGAACCGGCAGGCCAACCACCGCGCGTTCTGGCTCATCGCGGTCTTCGTGCCGGCGGTGACGATGATCGGCAACGTGGTCACCGTCGCGGTGCTGGGCTACGGGGCCGTCCGGGTGATGGACGGCGACATCCAGGTCGGCGTCCTGACCTCCTTCCTGCTGTACCTGCGGCGGTTCTTCGACCCGCTGCAGGACATCGCGATGTTCTACAACAGCTACCAGTCGGCGACCGCGGCGCTGGAGAAGCTGTCCGGGGTGCTCGAGGAGCGCGCCACGGTGGCCGAGCCCGCCGACCCGACGCCGCTGCCGGTGCCCGTCGCCGGCGAGCTGGTGTTCGACGGCGTCCGGTTCGGCTACGGCGCCACCACCGTGCTCCCCGACCTCGAGCTCACGGTCCCGGCCGGGCAGACCGTCGCGCTGGTCGGTGCCACCGGGGCCGGCAAGTCGACGCTGGCCCGGCTCGCGGCCCGGTTCTACGACCCGACCGAGGGCGCGGTGCGCCTGGACGGCGTCCCGCTGGACCGCCTCGCCGACGCCGACCTGCGGCGCGCGGTGGTCATGGTCACCCAGGAGAGCTTCCTGTTCTCCGGGTCGATCGCCGACAACATCGCCTTCGGCCGGCCCGGCGCCGACCGCACCGAGATCGAGGCGGCGGCCCGCGCGATCGGTGCCGACGGGTTCATCCGCGCGCTGCCCGAGGGCTACGACACCGACGTCCGCAAGCGCGGTGGGCGGCTGTCGGCCGGGCAGCGGCAGCTGGTCAGCTTCGCCCGCGCCTTCCTCGCCGACCCCGCGGTGCTGGTGCTCGACGAGGCCACCAGCTCCCTGGACGTGCCCAGCGAGCGGCTGGTGCAGGACGCGCTGCGCACCCTGCTGGCCGACCGGACGGCGCTGATCATCGCCCACCGGCTGTCCACCGTGGAGTTCGCCGACCGGGTGCTGGTGATGGAGGCCGGGCGGATCGTCGAGGACGGCACCCCGGCCGAGCTGGTCGGTGGCACCGGCCGGTTCGCCGACCTGCACCGCGCCTGGGCCGACAGCCTGGTCTGACGAAGGGCCCCGCTGCCCCCCACGCCACGCTCCGCGCGGCGCGGGTCCCTGCAGCGGGGCCGAAGGCCGGGGGCCTGAGGGAACTGGGTGTCCTCGAAGATCGTCTCGGGTAGTGAGCCGGTCGCCGTCCTGGTGGACGCGAGTGGTGCCCGGATCGTCCGGGCACCGCCAGCAGGCCGGCTCGGAACGGAGACCGTCATGTCAGCTTCTGTGTCCATGCCGCTCGGCGGCGTGCAGGTGGGGTCCTACGACGACTACCTGCAGGCCCAGCGGGCGGTGGACTTCCTCTCCGACGAGAAGTTCCCGGTCGAGAACGTGACGATCATCGGCAGCGACCTGCGCATGATCGAGCGGGTCACCGGCCGGCTCAGCTGGGGCCGGGCGATCGCCGCCGGCGCGGCCAGCGGCGCCTGGTTCGGTTTCTTCGTCGGCCTGCTGCTCAGCATCTTCGCCGAGGACGGCAGCGCCTGGTTCGGGTCGATCATCACCGGTCTGCTCATCGGCCTGGTGTTCGGCGCCGTGTTCGGTGCGGTCGGGTACGCGGCGTCGCAGGGCAAGCGCGACTTCACCAGCACCAGCAAGGTGGTCGCCAGCCGCTACGACGTCATGTGCGCCCCGCAGTTCGCCGAGCAGGCGCGCGCCGAGCTCGCCCGCCTGTCGCTGCGCGGCTGATCGAGGCCCCCTCGCTCCGCACCACCCGCAGGCTCCTGGCGGGCCCTGGCAGGGGTGACAGGGGCCGGTCCGGGTCCGGCTCCGCTGCCTCACCGTGGACTCGTGCGCGGTGGGGCAGCGGGTCGTCAGAGGCCCGAGCTGAAGCCCGAGCGGCGCTGGGCGTCGTGCATCCGGGCGTCGCCGGCGGCAGGTGTGCTGCTGCCGCGGGCGACGCCCTCACCGATGTCGCGGCGCACGCGCGCCCCGCGGCGCCGGGCGTTCTGGTCCATCCGCCACATCGCGGCGAGCAGGACGACCAGCAGGACACCCGCGACGATCCAGAACGTCATGGCGGAACGGTAGGGGCCGCAACCCGCCCGCACCAGCACCTGACGCGTGACACCCGACGGCCCGGGGGTCACGGCCCGCACCGCGGGGCCGGACGGCACAGCAGTCCCCCACCAGCCGGCCCGCCGGCCAGGCCAGGCCAGCTCAGCGCGGGTCAGGTCAGGTCCGGTCAGCGCAGGGTCGCGAAGGCGATCGCCGCGGCGGCGGCCACGCCGAGGGAGTCCACGCCCGGGCGCATCGGGATCCGGGCCCGGACGTCGACCGCGGCCTGCGCCTGCGGGGTGAGCCCCGGGCCCTCGGCGCCGAGCAGCACGGCCGTGCGCGGGTGCGCCCGGGTGTCGATCTCGGCGAGGTCGACCGCGTCGGCGGCCGGGGTCAGCGCGACCGTCTCGTAGCCGGCGGCGTGCACCCGCTCCAGGTCGGCGGGCCAGTCGCCGAGCACCGCGATCGGCAGCGACAGCACGTGCCCCATCGACACCCGCACGCACCGCCGGTACAGCGGGTCGGCGCAGGTGGGGTCCAGCAACAGCCCGTCGATGCCCAGCGCCATCGCCGAGCGGGCGATCGACCCGATGTTCTCGTGGTCGTTGAGCCCCTCCAGCACCGCCAGCCGCCGGGGTGCCGACGGGTCGGGCCCGGTCAGCAGCTCGTCGAGGTCGGCCGGGGGCAGCCGGTCGGCCGAGGCCAGCACGCCGCGGGTCAGCCGGAAGCCGATGACCTCCGACAGCACCCACCGGTCGGCCTCGTAGGCCGGGATCCCGTCGGGCAAGTGCAGGTCCGCGACGCGGCCGGGGATGCCGAAGACGCTGCGCACCGGGTAGGGCGAGGCCAGCAGCCGCTGCACCGCCGGCACGCCCTCGACGATCACCGGGCCGGTGCCGCGCTCGGTGCCGGGCTTCCGGTCGCCGGCCACCAGGTCGCGGAAGTCGGCGATCCGCTCGTCGGCCGGGTCGGTGATCAGCACGGGCGGGGTGGGCACGCCGACGATCATCCCCGGCGGCCTCCGGGCGGCCGCGGCAGGTTCGGCGCGCGCCATCCCGTCGCGCACCGCAGGATCGTCCGGTGAGCAGCGTGGGCACCACAGTCGTCGGCGGCGGGATCTCCGGGATCGCCTGCGCACGTGCGCTGGCCGAACAGGGCCGGGCGGTGCAGGTGCTCGACCGCGGCCGGCGGCTCGGCGGGCGGATGGGCGGCCGCACCCTGCACGGCCGGGTCGTCGACCTGGGCGCCTCCTACCTGACCGTCGGCGAGGACTCCCCCTTCGCGCCGGTCGTCGCCGGCTGGGTCGACCGCGGCCTGGCCCGGCCCTGGACCGACACGTTCGCCGTCGCCGGACCCGACGGCGTGGAGGAGACGAAGTCCGGGCCGATGCGCTACGGCACCGCCGGCGGCCTGCGCACGCTCGTCGAGGACCTCGCCGACGGGCTCGACGTCCGGCTGGAGCACGCGGTGCAGGCGGTCACCGGCGACGGGCACCCGACGGTCGACGGGCAGGACGCCGACGCCGTCGTCCTGGCCATGCCCGACCCGCAGGCGGCGCGGCTGCTGACGCCCGGCGACGTCCCGGACGCCGACTGGCAGCCCACGCTCTCCGTCGCCCTCGGCTGGTCGACCCGGCGCTGGGCCGCCGACCTGCACGGCGCCTTCGTGCACGACTCCCCCGTCCTGGACTGGCTGGCCGACGACGGCGACCGGCGCGGCGACGGCGCCCCGGTGCTCGTCGCGCACAGCACCGCAGCGTTCGCCGCCGCCCACCTCGACGACCCCGACGCGGCCGCCCCGGCGGTGGCCGCCGCGGTGCGCGCCGCGCTGGGCATCGAGGAGGAGCCGGAGTGGAGCCACGTGCACCGCTGGAGCTTCGCCAAGCCGGCGCACGCCCGCGAGGCACCGTTCCAGCTGAGCGGCGGCCTGGGGCTGTGCGGCGACGGCTGGTCGGCCCCGTCCAAGGTCGAGAGCGCCTGGCGCTCCGGCGACGCCCTGGGGCGCGCGCTGGCCGCCACCCTCCCCGCCTGACCCGGGGACCGGACTCCCGTGCCCGGTGGCTTCGCACCACCCCCCGGCCCGGCGGAGGCCGGGGCCGAGGTCGACCGTTCGCAGGGGTCCGTCCCCAAGGCGGTGGCCCGCGCGATCGGCGTCCCGGCGCTGGTCGCCACGATCATCGGGCTGGCCTTCGTCGTGGTCTTCCTCGACGCCTTCCACGCCGCGCAGCCGCACGACCTCCCGGTCGGGGTGGTCGGCCCGCCCGCGCAGGTGGAGCAGGTGCGGTCGGCGCTGGAGCAGGCCGCGCCCGGGCACTTCGCCGTCCAGGCCCTGGCCGACGAGGCGACGGCCCGTTCCGCCGTGCTGCACCACGACCTCTACGGCGTCTACCTCCCGGGGACGCCGTCCCGGCTGCTGACCGCGGGGGCGAACGGGCAGGGCGTGACCATGACGCTCACCCAGGCGTTCGGGCCGGTCGCGCAGCAGTCGGGTGGGCCGCTGCAGGCCGAGGACCTGCAGCCGCTCGCGCCCGGCGACTCCCGCGGGCTGGGCATCTTCTACGCCGCGTTCGGGGTGGTGCTCGGCGGCTTCCTCTTCGGCATCCAGACCTACTCGGCGGCCCCGAAGCTGCCGCTGCGCTGGCGGGTGGTGAGCATCCTGTTGTTCGCGGTGGTGTCCGGACTGCTGGTCGCCTGGGCCGCCGACGTCCTCTATGCCGCCGTCCCGGCCGGGTTCGGCACGGTCGCGGTGCTGGTCGGGCTGCTGGCGCTGGCCGTCGCGGCGCCGGCCGCGCTGGTGCTGCGGGCGATCGGCTCGGCCGGCACCTTCGTCACGTCCCTGGCGCTGGTGATCCTGGGCAACGCCAGCAGCACCGGCAACCTCCCCGACGCCTACCTCCCGCCCTGGCTGGCGCCGCTGTCGGGGATCCTGCCGCCGGGGGTCGCGGTGCGCGCCCTGCGCGGCGCGACGTACTTCGCCGGCGACGGGGTGGGCCGGGCGTACTGGGTGCTCGGCCTGTGGGCGGTCGTGCCGCTGCTGCTCATCGCCGCGCTCGACGCGTTCCGCCGCCGCTCGGCCGCCTGATCCCGCTACCGTGACCGCCGCGCACCCCCCGTCCGGGGTGCCCTGGTCCTCGGGGGGTTCCAGCTGGTCACCGTCGCGGCCGACGAGGGGGGCATGTCGCTGACCGACCGGGAGGACGCCCGGCCGCGTGCCGTCCTCCCCCGGCTGGGCGCCGCGATGGCCGCACTCGGCCTGGGGGTGGGCGCGCTGCTGCCCCTGGTGGCCCGGGCGGTCGGCGTGCTGCCCGCGGACGGTCCCGCCCCGGGGCTCTGGGTGCTGTGCGTGCTCGCCGGGCTGCTGCTGGGCACCGTGAACTGGCTGCTGACCGTGCTCGTGGTCGGCTCCCGCCTCCGGGTGCTGGCCGTCCGGCTTGAGCGGGTCGCCCGCACCGTCGGCGACCCGGCCCAGCGCACGCCCGCCCCGGTCACCGACCTGGCGCTGCCGGTCGGGACCACCGACGCCCTGGGCGGCGCGGCCGCAGCCTTCAACTCCCTGCTCACGGCGCTCGAGCGGGAGCGGCGCTTCCGGTCGGTCGTGCACGCCACGAACGACGTCATCGCGCTGCTCACCGACGAGGGCCGGGTCTCCTTCGTCTCCGACTCGGTCACCGATGTGCTCGGCTGGTCGCGCGAGGACCTGCTGGACCGGCACGTCGGGGAGCTGCTGTTCCCCGAGGACGACCACCTGTTCACCGAGACCGGGGCGCCCATCACCCACGACGGCGAGCCCTCGCAGGTGTTCCTCGTCCGGGTCCGGCACGCCGCCGGTGGCGCCCGGGACCTCGAGATCAGCTCCTCCGACCGGCGCGACGACCCCGACATCGCGGCCCTGCTGGTGAGCGCCCGCGACGTCACCGAGCGGCTGGAGCTGCAGCGCCGGCTCGCCCACCAGGCCACCCACGACGAGCTCACCGGCCTGCCCAACCGGGCCGCCCTGCTCGCCCGCGGCGCCCAGCTGCTCGCCGGACCGGTGCAGCTGGCCGTGCTGCTGATGGACCTCGACCGGTTCAAGGAGGTCAACGACACCCTCGGTCACAGCTACGGCGACCGGCTGCTCGCCCAGATCGGCCCGCGGCTGGCACCGCTGCTGCGCGAGGTCGACCTGGTCGCCCGGCTGGGCGGCGACGAGTTCGCCGTCCTGATGCCGGAGGTCACGCCCGGGGAGGCGGCGGCCGCGGCGGCCCGGCTGCGGACCGCCGTGTCCGCCCCGTTCCCCGTCGACGGGCTCACCCTGGACGTCGACGTGAGCATCGGCGTGGCCGTGGGGCGCGGGCCCGAGGAGATCGGCGCGCTGCTGCGCCAGGCCGACGTGGCGATGTACGCCGCCAAGGAGCGGCAGAGCGGGGTGGAGCTCTACGACCCGCTCGCCGACGAGCACGACCACGGCCGGTTGCGGCGGCTCGGGCACCTGCGCCACGGCTGACCGGCCGAGAACAGGACACGTCACCCAGATGCAACACGGGTGGTTGCGCCCGCCATCTACGCTCTCGCCTCGATGAGCGACGACGAGGCCCTCCGGTCCACCCCCGGCGCACCCCCTGCCCCGGCCGCGGTCTGCCGGTCCGTGGGCAAGACCTACCGGACGGCGACGGAGTCGGTCACCGCCCTGGACGACGTGACGCTGGCCATCCCGCGGGCGCAGGTCACCGTGGTGGTCGGACCGTCGGGCTCGGGCAAGTCCTCGCTGCTGCGGCTGCTGGCCTGCATCGACTCCCCCGACACCGGCGAGGTCCACGTCGCCGGGCAGCGGGTCGACCGGCTCCGCGCCCGGGCCCGCCGGCGGCTGCGCCAGCGGCAGGTGGCCTACCTCTTCCAGCGCCCCGGTGAGAACCTGCTGCCCTACCTGGACGCCGTGGCCCAGGTCCGGCTGGCCGCCTCGCTGCGCGGGGCGCCGGTCACCGAGGACGACGCCCTGGCGCTGCTGGCCCGCCTCGGGCTGGCCGAGCGCGCCGACCACTCCCCCGCGCAGCTGTCCGGCGGCGAGCAGCAGCGCCTCGCCGTCGCCTGCGGCGTGGTCGGCGACCCGGCCCTGGTGGTCGCCGACGAGCCCACCGCCGAGCTGGACACCGCGGCCGCCGAGCGGGTGCTCGCCGCGATGGAGGACCTCGCCGCCGCCGGCGTCGCGTTCGTCATCTCCTCCCACGACCCGCGGGTCATGGCGATCGCCGACGGGTTCGTCCGGCTCGACCACGGCCGGCTGGTGAGCGCGTGAGCGCCGGCGGGTTCGCCGCCACCGGGCTGGTGAAGCGGTTCTCCCGCGGCGCGGAGACCGTCACCGCGCTGGCCGGGGTCGACCTGCGGGTGGACGCCGGGGAGTTCGTGGCCCTCGTCGGCCCGTCCGGGTCGGGCAAGAGCACGCTGCTGGCGCTGCTGTGCGGCTGGGAGACCGCCGACGCCGGCCGGCTGGACTACCTCGGCGCACTGGCCGACCGCCCACCGATCTCGCTGGGCTGGCCGGAGCTGGCGCTGGTCCCGCAGGCGCTCGGCCTGGTCGCCGACCTCAGCCTCGCCGACAACGTGCTGCTGCCCGCCCGGCTGGGCGGCACCGCCGCCGCCGAGGAGGAGCGCGCCCGCACGCTGCTGACCGACTTCCGCGTCGACCACCTCGCCGACCGCTACCCGCACCAGGCCTCCCTGGGTGAGCAGCAGCGGGTCGCCGTCGCCCGGGCCCTGCTGCTGCGCCCGGCGGTGCTGCTGGCCGACGAGCCCACCGCCCACCAGGACCGCGGCAACGCTGACCGGCTGCTGGACGCCGTCACCGACGCCGCCCGTGGCGGGGCGGCCGTGCTGATCGCCACCCACGACGAGCTGGCCTGGGCCCGGGCCGACCGGGTGCTGTCCATGCGCGACGGGCACCTGACCGACGGGGCACCGGCGTGAGCCGGCCACCGCTGTGGCGGCTGGCCCCCTGGACCCGCGCCCCGCTGCTCGGCCTCCGCCAGCCCGCGGCCGTCATCGCCGTGCTGGTGACCTCGGCGATCCTGGCCTGCGCCCTGGCCTCGGCACCGCTGTTCCTGTCCTCGGCCCGCTCCGGTGCGCTCCAGCAGCAGCTCGCGCAGGACTGCGCCGAGGCCGGCTGGGGGCAGACCGGCGCCGTCGTCCGGCAGTTCGACCAGAACGGCCGGCCCACCGGTCAGCAGTTCGACGCCGGGACGATCGACACGACGCTCGCCCAGGGGTGGGCGCAGACCGGCCGGGACAGCACCCCGGTCATGGCCACCGGGACGTTCGGTGGGGGGACCAACGGCCCCTCGCCCGTCCCGGTGCGCACCGCGGCGGGTGGGACCCCGGGCGTCCGCAGCTCGCTCTTCTACCGCCCCGGGGCGGTGGACGACGTCGAGCAGGTCGACCGGATCGACGGCGAGGGCCTGTGGGTGCCGCAGGGCTGGGCGCAGGACAACGGCCTCACGGTCGGGGACACCCTCACCGTGAGCTCGCAGCCCGTCACCGTGGTCGGCACCTACGTCGCGCTGTACGCCACCACGCCGTCGGCCGCGTGGTGTGACTACCGGCAGCTCTACGCCAACGACATCAACGCGAACACCCCGCCGCCGGAGCTGCTGCTGGCCACCGACGAGGAGACCTTCGGCCGGCTGGCCGCCGGCGCGCCCTTCGTGACCGCGGTGCGCCTGGCACCCACCGACCCGGCGCGCCTGTCGGTGACCGACGCCCGCGCCCTGCTCGCGGACCAGGCGCGCGCCGACCAGGCGACCGCGGACATCCCCGGCATCACCGGCACCCTGCCGGGCTCCCGGCTGGCCGAGGCGGCCGACCGGGCCGACGTGATCGAGCGCGGTCTGCGGGGTCCGGTCGTGCCGGTCGCGGTGGCCGGTGGCCTGCTCGCCCTGCTGCTCGTGGCAGCCGCCGGCAGCTTCTGGGCCGACCGGCGGGCCACCGAGGTGCGGCTGCTGGCCGCCCGCGGCGTGGGCCCGGCACCACTGGCCGGCAAGGCCGCGCTGGAGCTCGGGCTGCCCGCGCTCGCGGGTGCCGCCGTGGGCTGGGCGGTGTCCCGGCTGCTCATCGCCCTGCTCGGCCCCGCCGACGACCTCGACCCCTCGGCGACCACGGCCGCGGTGTGGGCCGGCGTCGGCGCGTTCGCCGTGGGGCTGGCCGCTGCCGCCGTGGTCGCCGGGCTCCGCGCCCGCAGCACCGCCGAGCGCCCGCTGGGCGCAGCACCCCGCTGGCCGGCCCAGGTGCCGTGGGAGCTCGCCCTGCTCGCCGCCGCCGGCTGGTGCTGGGTGCTGCTGCGCAGCCGGGACGCCGTCACGAACGAGGGCAACGTCGCCCAGGTCAACGGGCTGCTGGTCGCCTTCCCGCTGCTGGCCATCGCCGGGGCCGCCGCCCTGCTGGGCCGGGTGGGCACCGCGCTGCTGCCGCGCCTGCGCCGCTGGGCCGGGCGCCGCTCCCCCGCCGTCTTCCTCGCGGTCAACCGGCTCGTCGCCGCCCGGCTGGCCACCGGCACGCTGCTGGTGGCCATCACCCTGCCGGTCGCCGTCCTGGGCTACACGGCGACGCTGACCGCCAGCTCGCAGCGCACGCTGGACGCCAAGGTCGGCGTGCAGATCGGGGCCGAGCGCGCCGTGGTCGCGGTGTCGCGGTTCGCCCCGACCCCGGCGGTCGACGCGGCCGGCACCTTCGTCGTGCGCTACGACGGCAGCGCCGTGGCCCCCGCCCGCCGCGGCGGCGCCCCCGCGCGCACCGACGTGCAGGTGCTCGCCGTCGACCCCACCACGTTCGCGGACACCGCGTTCTGGGACGACTCGTTCGCCGACTCCTCGCTGCCCGACCTCATGGCCGCCCTGCAGGGACCCGAGGTCGACGGCCGGGTGCCGGTGGTCGCCACCGGCCTGTCGCCGGGCGACCCCGACCTCCAGGTGGGCAACGAGCCGTTCGGGGCGCAGGTCGTCGACGTGGCCCGGGTGCTGCCCGGCCGGCGCGCCGACAGCCCGCTGGTGCTGGTGGCCGCCGACCGGCTGCCCGAGGTGCCCCGCAGCGCCGGGGCGGCCCGCGTCGCCGAGGTCTGGACCAACGGCCCGACCGCACCCGCGGTCCGGGCCGTCCTGGACGCCGGCGCGCCGACCACCCGCGTGATCGAGCCCGCGCAGGTGGAGCAGCGCGCCAACTTCCTGGGCATCACCTGGACCTTCGGCTACCTGTCCGCGCTGGCCGTCTTCGTCGGGGTCATCGCCGTCGGTGGTCTGCTGCTGTACCTGGAGGCGCGCTCCCGCACCCGGGTCTCGGGCTACGTGATGGCCCGCCGGCTCGGCCTGACCCGCGGTGCCCACCTGCGGTCGCTGGTGGTCGAGCTGGCCGGGGTGGCTGTCCTCGGCTCGCTGCTGGGCGGGGTGCTCGCCGCCGGTGCCGTGGCGCTGGTCTACCGGCGGCTGGACGTCGACACCGTGCGCCCGCCCACCCCGCTGCTCGACGTCCCGTGGTCGGCGCTGGCCGGCAGCGTGGTCGTCGTCCTGGTCGTCGCCGCCCTGGCCGCGCTCTACGCCCAGCGGGCCGCCGACCGGGCCGACCCGGCGTCCGTGCTGCGCGAGGACGCCTAGGAGGGCCCTGCTGCCCCGCAGGCCCGCATCAGGCCCCGGCAGCAGGGCCGGAGGCCGCGGGCTGCTCCAGCGGCCAGGCGGTGACCCGCTCGTAGCGCGGGGCGGCGCCCAGGTGGCTGCGCCACAGCACCACCTCCGACGCCGTCCAGGCCGGGCCGCGGTGGCCGGCCAGGCGGTCGGGCAGGTCGGGGTCGGCGGGCTGCCCGGCGCGCCAGCGCCCGACCGTCAGGTGCGCCCGGAACGGCCGGTCCTCCACCGGCAGGCCCACGGCGCGCGCCGCGTCGGCCAGCCGCCCGGCCAGTGCGGTCAGCGGGGCGACGTCCCCGGCCAGCCCGGCCCAGCAGACGGCCGGACGGCGGCGCGAGCCGAACCGCCCGGCCCCGGTCAGCTGGAGCGACAGCGCCGTGACACCCTCGACCGCGGCACCGACGGCGGCGGTCAGCGGCGCGAGCAGCGGCGCCGGCACCTGGCCGAGGAACGCCAGGGTGAGGTGCCAGCGCTCCGGCGGCGTCCAGTGCGGGGCGCCCGGCGCCGCACGCAGCGGGGCGAGCGCGCGGTCCAGGTCGCTGACGGCGGCCGGTGGCGGGTCGACGGCCAGGAACAGCCGGCCGGCGGTGGGCGGGTCCGGCTCGCTCAGCCGGACACCACCAGGCCCGCGGCCTCGAGCTGGCTGAGCAGCCGCAGCCGCTCCAGCTCCCGGGTGGCCGGCGGCTCGGTGCGCAGCCGGTGCGGCACCTGCAGCAGCTCGGCGGCCTCCATCAGGACGTCGTCGTAGGCGGCGAGCAGGTCGCGACGGCGCTCGGCCGACAGCCCGCCGGGCACCATCGACAGCTCGCCGGTGAGCCGGCGCAGGTCGGCGGCGACCATCTGCAGCGGCCGGCGGGGGCCGGTCACGGCCCGCTGCGCCCCGGTGCCGGGGCTGCGGCGGCCCACCGGGTGGTGCCCGGCGGCGGCCGGCCGCGGGGTCGCCGGGCCGGCGACCCGGGGCGGCGCGGGGGCCGGGGGCGGCGGCGCGGGCTCGTCAGCGGCGGCGGCGCGGCTCATCCGGACGACGAGGCGCACCAGCAGCGCGAGCAGGAGCGCGCCCATGGCGACCAACGCGGCGAGGCCGCCGATCTGCAGCAGCGACGCCCCGGTGTCTTCGGAGACCGACCCTGGAGGGGGCACCCCGCGACGGTATCGCCGTCAGCGCCGAGTCACAACGCGGACGCTCAGTGCGACCGTCAGCGAGCCGGGTCGCGCGCCACCTGATCGCCCAGGACGGCCTCCGCCGGGACGCCGCCGTCGGCCTCCTCGGCGAGCACCGCGACCTGGTTCGGCGGCGTGGTCGCGGCCACGTGCAGCTGCATGCGCGGCGGCAGGACGTGCATCTCCAGCCGCACCCGGCGGCCCCGGGCCAGCACCACACCGGCGAGGACGGAGACGACGACGCACACGAGCCCACCGCTGATCAGGCCCCAGGGCGCACCCAGCCGCTCCGACACCCAGCCGATCAGCGGCGCCCCCACCGGCGTGCCGCCGAGGAAGGCCATGAAGTACAGCGCGAGCACCCGGCCGCGCCACTGCGGCTCGACGCCGAGCTGCACGAAGCTGTTGCAGGCCACGCTGAACACCAGGGCCGCGGCGCCGGTCGGGATGAGCAGCGCGGCGAAGGCGTAGTAGTTGCGCATCAGCCCGCTGACGACCAGCAGCACGCCGAAGGCCACCGCGGAGACGATCAGGAAGCGCTGCAGCGGGCGGGTGCTGCGGCGGGTCGACAGCAGTGCACCCGACAGCGACCCGACGGCGTAGGCCGTCGACAGCAGCCCGAAGGCACCGGCACCCAGCCCGAACACCTCGCGGGCCATCAGCGCGATGGTGATCTGGGAGTTGAACCCGAAGGTGCCCAGCGTGAACGCCAGGCCCATCGCCAGCATCAGGTCCGGGTGCTGGCGGGTGTAGGCCAGCGTCTGCCGCAGCTGGCCGCGGGACCGGGGCGCCGGTGGACTGGGGTCCAGCTCGTCGGCCCGCATCAGCACCAGCGCGGCGATCGTGGTGGCGAAGCTGACGGCGTTGACCAGGAAGGCCGGGGCGGTGTTGCCGCCGGCGAGCGCGATCAGGCCACCGGCCACCGCCGGCCCCACGAGCCGGGCGGCGTTGAACACCGTGGAGTTGAGGCTCACCGCGTTGGCCAGCAGGTCCGGGCCGACCATCTCCGAGACGAACGACTGGCGCACGGGGGTGTCCAGCGAGGACACCACCCCGACCAGCAGCGCCAGCAGGTAGACGTGCCACAGCGCGACGGAGTCGGTGGCCACCAGCAGCCCCAGGGCGAGGGCGAGCACGCCCATCACGGCCTGCGTCACCATCAGCAGCCGGCGCTTGTCGTAGCGGTCGGCGAGGACGCCGCCGTAGAAGCTGAAGAACAGGCTCGGGCCGAACTGGAGGGCGGTGGTGACGCCCAGAGCGACGCCGCTGTCGCCGGAGAGCTGCAGCACCAGCCAGTCCTGGCCGATGCGCTGCATCCAGGTCCCGGTCTGGCTGACCAGGTTCGCCGACACGTAGAGCCGGAAGTTGTGCGCGCGCAGCGCCCGGAACGAGCCGGGTCGCGGGGCGGGGTCAGCAGCCGTCGACGTCACCCACTGGCGAGCTCGTCCATGATGACCGCGGCCTGGCGCAACACCTCGCGCTGCTCGGCGGTCAGCTGCTGCAGCTGGCCGGACAGCCACGCCTCGCGCGCCCGGACCTCCTCGGTGAGCAGGTCCTCCGCGGCCGGGGTCAGGCCGATGACGACCTGCCGCCCGTCGGTGGGGTGCGGCGTCCGGGTGACCAGGCCCTGGGACTCCAGGGCGACGACGACCCGGGTCATCGACGGCGGCTGCACCCGCTCGTGCGCGGCCAGCTCCCCCGGGCTCATCGGCCCGTGGCGCTTGAGAGTCGACAGCGCGGCGAGGTGCGTGAGGGTGACGGTGGTGTCGACCCGCTGGTTGCGCAGCCGGCGCGACAGGCGCATGACGGCCAGGCGCAGGTCGTGGGCGAGCGCCGCGGTGTCCAACGTCGTCCGTGCCACAGCGCCCACCCTAGCCGAAGTCCGAAGCCTGTCTAACGATCCGTCCCGCACGGCCACCCCCGGCCCCCTCTCAGGGTCCCGCCCCGAGCCTGCGAGGGGTGGGGGGAGAGGGGGCCCTTCGTCAGACGAGCTGCTGGATCGGGTCCAGCGCGAAGTAGACGACGAAGACGACGGCGACGACCCACATCAGCGGGTGCACGTCGCGGCGGCGCCCGGTGGCGACCCGCAGGAGCACGTAGCTGACGACGCCGGCGCCGATGCCGTTGGTGATCGAGTAGGTGAAGGGCATCAGCGCGATGGTCAGGAACGCCGGGATCACCAGGGACATGTCGCCCCACTCGAGGTCGCGCACCTGGCTGATCATCATCGCGCCGACGATCACCAGCACCGGTGCAGCGGCCTCGGAGGGCACGACCTGCACCAGCGGGGTGAAGAAGGTGGCGACCAGGAACAGCACGCCGGTGACGACGCTGGCCAGACCCGTGCGGGCACCGTCGCCGACGCCGGCGGCGCTCTCGATGTAGGTCGTGTTCGACGACACGCTGGCCGCACCACCGGCGGCCGCGGCGAGGGAGTCGACCAGCAGCACCGGCTGCGAGCGCGGCAGGTTGCGGTCGGCGTCCAGCAGGTCGCCCTCGGCGCCGACGGCGGTCACGGTGCCGACGGTGTCGAAGAAGTCGGCGATCATGATCGAGAAGACGATCAGGACAGCGGCGAGCAGCCCGATCCGGTCGAAGCCGCCGAACAGCGAGAACTTGCCGATCAGCGACAGGTCCGGGACGTCGAACACCTGCCCCGGCCAGGTCGGCACCTGCAGCGCCCAGCCGTGGGCGTCCGCCACGGTGCCGTCGGCGCCGGTGCGCGGGCCGATGTCGGCGATCGCCTCGACCACGATCGCGAACACCGTGGTGGCGATGATCCCGATCAGCAGCGCCCCGCGGACCTTGCGCACCACCAGCACGCTGGTCAGCAGCAGGCCGACGACGAAGGTGAGCATCGGCCAGCCGGCCAGCGACCCGTTGACGCCGAAGCTGATCAGCGGGTTGCCCGGGCGGATGATGCCGGCGTCGGCCAGCCCGATGATGGTGAGGAAGAAGCCGATGCCGACGGCGATCGCCGTCTTCAGCTGGGCCGGGATGGCGGTGAAGACCGCGCGCCGGAACCCGGTGAGCACCAGCACGGTGATCAGCAGGCCCTCCAGCACGACCAGGCCCATGATCTCCGGCCAGGACAGCTGGGTCGCGGCGTAGACCCCGACGATCGCGTTGATGCCCAGGCCGGTGGCCAGCGCCAGCGGGTACCGGCCCACGATGCCCATGGCGACGGTGAGCACCCCGGCGACGAGCGCGGTGACCGCGGCGACGGAGGCGAACGGCAGCGTCGTCCCGTTGATGTCCGCGCCGGACAGGATGATCGGGTTGAGCACCACGATGTAGGCCATCGTGAAGAAGGTGGTGAGGCCACCGCGGACCTCGCGGCCGAACGTCGAGCGGCGGGCGGTGACCTCGAAGTACCGGTCGACGCCGTTCTTCGGCCGCAGCGTCGGGCCGGCGCTGCGCCGGGAGCCGGTCCCCGCGGGGTCGACCGCCTGCGTGGCCGGCGCCCCCACGGCGGTGCTGCCGGTGCGCGCGGGCAGGCGGACGGGACGGGACCTGCTGGGCATGGACACCCCTTGGAACGGCGCCGGCGGACGGCCGCGGCGGGGTGGCTCCCCGTCGGTCCGCCCGGCGCAGGTGGCTGCGAGCGGCGACAGCGTGCCACACGCCGGGCCCGGGATGGGTTCCGCCGGCGTAACGGCCCGCTGTGCAGCCTCTAAGGTCGCAGGCGTGCCCGCGCCGACCCGCCCGTCCCCGCCGCCCCTGCAGGTCGACACCGTCCGCGTCGTGCTGGCCGGCACGGCGCTGTGGGCGGTCGCCCTGGTCGTGCTGCTGGTCCTCGGCGACGACGTCGACCGGGTGTGGACCTGGACCTGCGTCGCCGGCGTCGTCCTCCCCGGCCTGGGCCTGGCCCTCATGCGCTGGCAGGGCCAGCGCTAGGAGGGCAGCGGACGGCCCACCCACGGACGCCGGGACGAACCCCGCCACCGAGGTCGGGGACGGGACACCGCACGCGCCAGCGTGCTCGGTGATCAGGTCGCGGGGCCGGAGGCTCCCGACCTGATCAGCGGGAGCGGCTCATCGGCGGCCGGGCACGGCTCGTGGCCGCGCTGCGGCCCGTCAGGGTCGCCACGTCACCGCCGCCTCAGATGTGGTCGAAGTCCGCGGTGTCGTAGCGCGCGGTCGGGACGAACTCGGCCGGCTCGCCGGTGGTGCGCTCGAGGCTGGCCTGGCTGTGGGCGCCGCAGCCGTAGTCGGCGGTGACGACGTGCCCGTCGGCCGGGGAGAACCCGTTGCTGCACGCGCCGAGCGACAGCCGCAGGGAGCCGGCCAGCGGCAGGTAGAAGCCGCAGCTCGCGCACGGGCCGGGGGCGTGCCGGGCCATGGCCGACTTCGGCCCGAACTCGCTCTCCCGCCAGCGCTCGGCGGCCTCGTTGCGGCCCTCGACCGACAGCACCCGCTCCCGGCCGATGCCGATCTCCTCGGCGACCACGCGGCCGGCCGGGTCGTCGGCGGAGTCGTCGTCGGCGAGGTAGGAGGGCACCAGGCGCGGGTCGTCCTCGGTGGAGGGCAGCACGTCGCCGACGGACAGGTCGCCGGGGCGCAGCCGCTCGTGCCAGGGCACCCACGCGGGGGCCAGCAGCGCGGAGTCGCCGGGCAGCAGCACGACCTCGTCGAGGGTGGGGTGCTCGTCGCCCGGGACGACGGCCAGCGTGACCGCCCAGTGCCAGCCCAGGTAACCGGGCAGCCCGGCGGCGAAGGAGTGGGTCAGCACGGCACCCAGCGCGGCACCGGCGTCCTCGGCGACCGGCTCGGCGCTGACCCCGAGGTGCTCGCCGACGGCCGCCGGGTCACTGGCGACCTCGACGGCGGCGGCGCGGGCCTGCTCGACCGCGGCGGCCAGCACCTCCTCCGGCGCGGGTCCAGGGGCGGCGGCGGAGGCAGCGGAGTCGGACACGCCCCCATTGTCGCCGATGGCACCAAGTGTGCGGCGCCCGCTCACCCCGGCTCGCGCGGAGTCCCGGGAGCGGGCCGGGAGTGCGGCACAGCCCGCTGCGGCACGATGGTCCGGTGCCCGACTCCCCGCTCCCCCGCGCGCGGCTGCGGCGGCGGACGTCGCGGCCGGCACCCGGGGCCGGACCGGAGACCGAACCGCTGGCCCTCCGGCGGCAGGAGACCCGCCCGCTGCCGGTCGTCGGCACGCCGGACGGCGCCGTCGAGACCCGTCCCCCGGTGACGGTCCCGGCGACCGTGGACGCGGCGACCGTGGACGCGGCGACCGCACCGCAGCACACCGCGCCCGCACCGGGCAGCGCCCCGGCGCGGCTGACGGTGACCCGGGTGGCCGCCGCCCGGTCGCGCGAGCTGAGCGGCGCGGCGGTGCGGCGGGTGCGGGCGGCCAGCCGGGCCGACGGCGCGGGCGACAGCGGGCTGTCCGGGCTGCTGACCGTCAACGCCCTGCACGTCGCCGGCGACGCGATGATCGCCGTCTCGCTGGCCGGCACGCTGTTCTTCGCCGCCGCCTCCGACGCCCAGCGCGGCAACGTGGCGCTCTACCTGCTCATCACCATGGCCCCGTTCGCGGTCGTCGCGCCGGTCATCGGCCCGGCGCTGGACCGGCTGCAGCGCGGACGGCGGTGGGCGCTGGCCGGCAGCCTCGCCGCCCGGGCCGTGCTGGCCCTGGTCATGGCCGCCCACCACGACGACCTGGCCCTCTACCCGGCCGCCCTCGGGGTGCTGGTGCTGAGCAAGGGCTTCAACGTGCTGCGGGCCGCCGTCGTGCCGCGGGTGCTGCCCACGGCGCTGTCCCTGACCTCCGCGAACGCCCGGATGTCGGTCTTCGGGCTGGCCGCCGGGGGCGTGGCGGGCGGGGTCGCCGCCGGGCTGGCCTGGCTCCTCGGCTTCGGCTGGGAGCTGGGCGCGACCGCGGCGGTGTTCGCCGTCGCCGCCGTCCTGGCGCTGCGGCTGCCCGCGCACGTCGACGTCCCGGCCGGGGAGGACCCCGCCGACGTCCTGCGCACGACGCCGATGGACCTGCCCGGCCGGCGCCGGGCGACCACGCCGCACGTGGTGACGGCGCTGCGGGCCACCGCGGCGCTGCGCGGACTGAGCGGCTTCCTCACGATCTTCGCCGCGTTCCTGGTGCAGGCCACCGTGGACGACGGCTGGCCGGCCACCGTGGCGCTGGGCTCGCTCGCGGCCGCCGCGGGCGTGGGCAGCTTCCTGGGCACCGCCGCGGGCTCCCGGCTGCGCAGCGCCAGCCCCGACCGCGTGGTGCTCGCCGCGGCCGGGGTCGCCGCGGCGATCACCGTGCTGGCCGCCGTCTTCTACAGCCTGCCCATGGCCGCCCTGGTCGCCTTCGTCGCCGCGGTGACCAACGCGCTGGGCAAGGCCGCGCTGGACGCGATCGTGCAGCGCGAGGTGCCCGACCGGCTGCGGGCGTCGGCGTTCGCCCGCTCGGAGACCTGGCTGCAGCTGGCCTGGGTGCTGGGCGGGGCGCTGGCGATCGCGCTGCCCAGCACCGGGTGGATCGGTTTCACCGTCGCCGCGGCGCTGCTGGTGCTCGCCGTCGGCCTGACCCTCTGGAGCCTGCGCAGCCGCCGGGCCCTCCCACTTCCCGACCAGGAGGCACACGCATGACCACCGCAGCACGGGCAGCGACGGGGGTGGCGCTGCTGGGCGGGCTGCTGGTGCTCAGCGGGTGCGGCGACTCCGGGGGCGGGCAGGCCCGGGCCGGCGCCGTCCCGACGGTCACGGTGCAGGCCGGCGGCACCCCGGTCACGGTCGACCCGACGCAGTACTGCCTGGGCGGGGAGGGCAAGCGGTACCAGGTGTCCCCGCCCATCCTCGAGGTCGCCGCGGACACCACCGTGGTGCTGACCGTGGACGGCGCCGTCGCGGCGTCCGGCTGGGGCGTGCAGGTGTTCGACGAGAAGCTGCAGGAGCGCATCGGGGAGGTCGCCGTCGACGACGGCACCACGGTCTTCAGCGGGATCAACACCTCCGACGTGGTCCCGGCGACCTACTACCTGGTGGTCGTGCAGGACACCGACCCGGAGGCCTGCAACGGCCTGTCCGGCGCCTGGCCGATCGGCTTCATCCGCGCCGACGGCGGCACCGCGACCACCAGCCCCTCAGCGAGCCCGACCGGCTGACGGCCCCCTGCAGGGCCCCGCCGCGAGCCTGCGAGCGGTGGGGGGCAGCGGGGTCCTTTCTCTACGCTGGCCGGCGTGTCGACCCCCGACGGTGCACCGGCGCCCGCACCGCACCCGGACTACCGGTTCAGCCTGGCCAACGAGCGCACCCTGCTCGCCTGGCTGCGCACCGCGCTGGCGCTGGTCGCGGGCGGGGTGGCGATGACCCAGTTCGTGCCGGAGCTGGGCTTCCCGGCCGGCGGCCCGACGGTCTCCATCGCCCTGGTGCTGGCCGGTGGGGTCACGGCGGTGGCCGGGCACCGGCGGTACCGCCGCAACGAGCAGGCGATCGCGGCGGACCAGCCGCTGCCGGTGAGCACCGCCGCGGCGTGGGTCACCGGACTGGTCGCACTGCTGGCGGTGGCGCTGCTGGTGCTGGTCGCCGTCGAGATCGGCCGCGGGTGAGCGCGGGCGAGACCCAGCCGGCACGCACGGTGCTGGCCTGGCAGCGCACCGGGCTGGGCGTGTTGGCGGTGGCCGGGCTGCTGCTGCGCTCGGCGGTGGTGCACGACGAGCCGGCGGTGCTCGCGCTGTCCGCGGTGGTGGCGACTGCGGGGCTGGTCGTGCTGGGCGTGCTCACCCGCCGACGGGCGACGTCGGCCCAGCGGGCGGCCGGGAGCGCCGGCGACGCGCGGGCGTCGCGGCTCGCGGCCGGGGCCACCGGGCTGGTGGTGCTGTGCGCGGCGTGCGCGCTGGCGGCGGACCTGGTGGTCCGCGCCGGCTGAGCGCGACGACGTCGGCCGGGGGTCCGGCCGACGTCGGCGACGGTCAGTCGCGGGCGCGGCCCGACGGGTTGGGACGGTCCGTCGGGTGGGCGTAGCGCAGCCGCTCGGGCGGCAGCGGGAAGGCGTGGTCCTCACCGAACGGCGAGAGGCCACCGGCCATCTCGCTCATCAGCTCGGTGACCGGCGGGCCGTCGCCGGTCGACTGCCCCCAGGTCGGCTCGATCAGGTGGGCGTGCTTGTCCTTGCGCTTGGACACGGTGCCTCCATCTGCGGTCAGGCCACGGGTCAACTCCCCGGGTGCCTCGCCACCATCTTCCCGGATCGGCCTGCCGGTCTCCACCCGCACTCCCTCCCGTGTCGCTGGGAGGGGTCAGCGGCGGCGGGCCGGGCGCGCCCCATAGACCGTGCCCGCGCCGTCGGCGGTGAGCACCCACTCCCGCGGCGCGACCTCCGCCCAGCGCACCTCGGCACCGGCCAGGCGCTGCACCTCCCGGGTGCGCCAGACCGCGGTGGACATCAGCCGCAGCCGCAGCGGCTCGTCGACGTCATCGGACTCGACGTGCAGCATCGCCGGCCCCGCGATGCGCAGCACCCCGCGGCGCCAGGGCTCCCGGGCCAGTCCGGCGGACCACCGGCGCGTGCGCAGCAGCGAGCCGAGCCCGGCCAGCGCGGCCGCCACCCCGGCGAGGACCAACCCGACCACCAGCAGCCCGGCGCCCGGCGGCCGCGTCCCGCCGTCCTCGGTGACCCGGATGACCGCGGCACCCGCGACGAAGCCCAGGACGACGGCGAGCAGCCCGCCGCCCAGCCAGCGCAGCGCACCCGCCCGGAGCGCCGCGAGGTCGGTGCGGGTCTGCGGGTCGTCGAGGGCGGACACGGCCGCGATGCTCCCAGACCACCGCGCCCGGGCGCGCTGAGCGATGTGCGGTGGGAACCCGTTCCCGGCGTGGAGTGGGCACCCACCGCACACCGCCGTCCGGGTCCCCGATCACAGGTGGTTGATCAGCACAGTCACGCCGATCAGCAGGACCCCGGCGGCCAGCACAGCCGCGATCGCCCGACCGCGCAGCACCGTGACGACCTCCGCGGACTGCCGATCCGGCGTCCTCGTCGACTCCACGAAATCCATGACCGCCAGCGCCGTCCGCTTGGACCGCGGATAGCCGATCAAGTCGCCGATCAGCGACTGCCCGTAGGCGATCGACCCGATGGTGCGCCCGGAGTCCAACCTCAGGCCGAGCCCCGCGGCCGTCGTCACGACCACGATCGCCCCGACAGGCACACGGCGGATCAGCAGGAGTCCGACCACCTCCACGTACCCGGTGGGGTCACCGCTGATCCGGCATGTCATCAGCAGGAGCATCAGTGCCGAGCCCAGGGCGAGTGGGAGCGTCGGATTGAGCAGTTCCGCGAAGGACGCCAAAGGCTCCGGTCCGATCCAACCCCACGCGAAGACGAGGGCGGCGATCACCCCGGTGCCGATGAACACGAGCATCGGGGTGCTCCAACGCCCCAGCAACCGACGCGCGGTCGGCGAGGAGTCCGCACGAGAGGTCACAGCTGCCGGACGGTAGGCGACGTCGTCCACCGGTCGGGTGAGCCGCACCGGGCGCCGCAGCGGCGACACCCCCGCCCGACGTAGCGTGGAGCGGATGTCCCCGGACCAGCCCGCCACGCTCGCCGCCTGGTTGCGCACCCGCACCGATGAGCAGCTGGGCGCCCTCCTGGTCGCCCGGCCCGACGTCGCGCGCCCCGCCCCCTCCGACGTCGTGGGGCTGGCGACCCGCCTCGCCGTCCCGGTGTCGGTCGACCGGGCGCTGGACGAGCTGGACGCCGCCACGCTGCAGGTGCTCGACGCCGTCCTGCTCTCCCCCACCGACGGCGTCGCGCAGGCCGACCTGCCCGGCCTGCTGCCCGGCGTGCCCGCCGACGTCGTCACGGCGGCGGTCGAGACGCTGACCACCCGCGCCCTGCTGTGGGGTGACGACGAGCTGCACGCCCCCGAGCCGGTGCGCCGCGCCGTCCGCTACCCCGCGGGCCTGGGCCGGCGGGCCACCGACCTGCGGGTCGCGCTCCCCCGCGACCTGCCGGCCGTGCTGGCGGAGCTCGCCGACGACGAGCGCACCGTGCTGGACCGGCTGGCCGGTGACCGCCCGGTCGGGCACCTCCCCGACTCCTCCGCCGGCTCGCTCACCCCTGCTCGGCGGCTGCTGCAGGCGGGGCTGCTGGCCCGCATCGACGCGATCAACGTCGAGCTGCCCCGGGAGATCGGCCTGGTCCTGCGGGGCGACCAGCCGCTGGGGCCGCCGCGGTCGCGCCCCGAGCCCGAGGTCACCCGCCGCGAGCCCGCCGTCATCGACCAGCAGTCCGCGGGTTCCGCGCTCGAGGTGCTCAGCCGGGTCACCGACGTCCTCACCGCCCTGGAGGAGGAGCCGGCCGGGCTGCTGCGCAGCGGCGGGCTGGGCGTGCGCGACGCCAAGCGGCTGGCCAAGGAGCTCAAGGTCGCCGAGCGCGACATCGCGTTCCTGGTCGAGGTCGCCTACGCCGCGGGGCTGCTGGACGTCGGTGGCGCGCAGCGCGACGAGTGGCTGCCGACCCGCGCCTACGACGCCTGGCGCGAGCAGGACCTCACCGACCGCTGGGCCGTGCTCGTCGCCGGCTGGCTGACCAGCCCCCGGCTCATCTCCCTGGTCGGCGAGCGCGACGTGGCCGGCAAGGCGGTCAACGTGCTGTCCCCCGACGTCGTCCGGCAGACGGCGCCGGCGCTGCGCCGCTCGGCGCTGTCGGTGCTGGCCGAGTTCCCGCCCGGCGAGGGGCTGGCGGCCGGCGAGCTGGTCGCGCTGCTGCGCTGGCGCACCCCCCGGCGGGCCGACCGGCTCTCGCCGGTGCCCGACCTGCTCGCCGAGGCCGAGCGCCTGGGCGTCGCGGTCAGCGGCGTGCTCAGCTCCGGCGGGCGCGGCCTGCTGTCCGACGGTGAGGACGGCGCCGCCGACGGGATGCGCGGGCTGCTGCCGGCACCGGTGGACCACGTGCTCGCCCAGCCCGACCTCTCGCTGATCGCCCCCGGGCCGCTGCTGGCCGACCTGGCCGGCACGCTGGCCGTCGTCGCCGACGTCGAGTCCTCCGGCGGCGCGACGGTCTACCGGGTCTCGGAGTCCAGCATCCGGCGGGCGCTGGACCAGGGCTGGTCCGCGGCCGACCTGCACGACTTCTTCACCCGCGCCTCCCGCACCCCGGTGCCGCAGGCGCTGGACTACCTGGTCGACGACGTCGCCCGCCAGCACGGCCGGCTGCGGGTGGGCGCCATCGAGTGCTACGTGCGCTCCGACGACCACGGGCTGGTGTCCCAGGTGCTCAGCGACCGCCGCACCGCCAACGCCGAGCTGCGCCGGCTCGCCCCCGGCGTCCTGGTCAGCGGTCTGCCCGCCGACGAGGTGCTCACCGTGTTGCGCACCGCCGGGTACGCCCCGGCCGGGGAGTCCTCCGGTGGCGCGGTGCTGACCCGGCCGCCGGCGCCGGCACGGGCCGCCGGGCGCCGTCCCGGCAGTCCGGCCGCGGCCGGCCCGCGGCCGCTGCGGACCGACGAGGTCGAGGCCACGGTCCGCGAGCTCCGCGCCGGGGACGCCGCACTGGCCGCCCGCCGCGCCGAGCCGGTACGGCAGATCCCCGGTGTCACCACGGCCAGCACGCTCGAGGTGCTCTCCCGCGCGGTCAGCGGCGGCCTGCCGGTGTGGCTGGGCTACGTCGACGCCCAGGGCAGCGGCAGCCAGCGCATCGTGCAGCCGGTGTCGCTGTCCGGCGGCTTCCTGCAGGGCTTCGACGAGGGGCGCGGCGAGACCCGGACGTTCGCCGTCCACCGGATCACCTCGGTCGCCCTGGTCGGGTCGCAGGACACACCCGCGCCGTCCTGAGACCTGTTCCGCCGATCGGGTGGATCCGGGATGATCATCGCCCCGCCCGGTGTTGCGCGGAGACAGTTGGTGTTGGCAACCAGCGGCCGGGCAGCAGGACCCGGACCTCCGCTGGCGCCGCCGCAGGCAGGAGTGGGACATGGGCAACAGGAGGACGGTCGCCGACCGGCTGGCCGAGGCGCTGGGCGCGGTGCTCGGGACGAGCGAGCTGCCGGTGCAGCTGCGCGGCTGGGACGGCTCGGTCACCGGGCCGGCCGGGGCACCGGTCGTCGCGGTGAACTCGCGGCGCGCGCTGCGCCGGATGGTGTGGGCGCCGGGCCAGCTCGGGCTGGGCCGGGCGTACGTGGCCGGCGAGATCGACATGGAGGACGACGTCTTCGCGACGTTCGCCGCACTGCGGTCGGCCGGCCGGCTGAACCAGGAGGGACCGGCGTCGCAGACCACGTGGCGCGAGCGGCTGTCCCTGCTGGGGACGGCGCTGCGGCTGGGCGCGATCGGCCCCGAGCCGGCACCGCCGGCCGAGGAGGCCACGGTCGAGAAGCGCGGGCTGCGGCACTCCCTGGGCCGGGACGCCGCGGCGATCAGCCACCACTACGACGTCGGCAACGACTTCTACGAGCTGGTGCTGGGCCCCTCGATGGTCTACTCCTGCGCCGTCTGGGAGACCCCGGAGACCGGGCTGGACGCCGCGCAGGAGGCCAAGCTCGACCTGGTCTGCCGCAAGCTCGGGCTCACCGAGGGCACCCGACTGCTGGACGTCGGCTGCGGGTGGGGCTCGATGGCGATCCACGCCGCGAGGCACTACGGCGCCGTGGTCGTCGGCGTGACGCTGTCAGAGGAGCAGGCCCGGATGGCCCGCAAGCGGGTCGCCGAGGCCGGGCTCACCGACAAGATCGACATCCGCGTGCAGGACTACCGCGCCGTGGAGGACGAGCCCTTCGACGCGATCAGCTCCATCGGCATGGCCGAGCACGTGGGCCGCGCCCAGATGCCGGAGTACGCCGCCCAGCTGGACCGGCTGCTGCGTCCCGGCGGCCGGCTGCTCAACCACGCGATCGCCTGGAACGCCGGGCGCTCCACGGTGAAGCCCGACAGCTTCATCGGCCGCTACGTCTTCCCGGACGGCGAGCTGCTGAACCTGGGCGAGACGGTCGGCTTCCTGGAGAGCAAGGACATGGAGGTCCTCGACGTGGAGGCGCTGCGCCAGCACTACGCGCTCACCCTGCGCGCCTGGGTGCAGCTGCTCGAGCAGAACTGGGACGCCGCCGTCGCCGCCACCAGCGAGGGCCGGGCCCGGGTGTGGCGGCTGTACATGGCCGCCAGCGCGCTGACCTTCGAGTCCGGCGAGATGGGCGTCAACCAGGTGCTGCTGCAGAAGCGCGGCGGCGACCGGCGGCCCCCGCTCCGCCGCACCGCCTGGGTCTGACCCGGCCCGCGACATCTGCGATCTCGTGGCCTCCCGGCCGCGGGAGCCACGAGATCGCAGATCTCACCGGAGCCCGGTGCGCGGCCGGTGCGGTCTCGCGCCGCGAGATCCGCGATCTCGTGGCCTTCCGGCCGCGGATGCCACGAGAGCGCAGATCTCACCTCCGTCGGCGTGACTCCCGAGGGTGACGCGGTCACCGCCGGACGGCGTCCGGTGAGGCGGTGGGCACACCGTCGTCCGGAAGGCGAGGTCGCCGGACGGCGTTACCGTGGACAGTCCGTGCGCAGCCCGCGCGGAGCCCCGAGCAGAGGATGCCCACGCGTGCCTGACGGCCCCCTGATCGTCCAGTCGGACAAGACCCTCCTGCTGGAGGTCGACCACCCGCAGTCCAAGGAGTGCCGGGCGGCCATCGCCCCGTTCGCGGAGCTGGAGCGCTCGCCCGAGCACGTGCACACCTACCGGGTCACCCCGCTCGCGCTGTGGAACGCCCGCGCCGCCGGCCACGACGCCGAGCAGGTCGTCGACGCCCTCGTCCGCTTCAGCCGCTACCCCGTGCCGCACGCCCTGCTGGTCGACATCGCCGACACGATGGACCGCTACGGCCGGCTCACCCTGGCCAACAACCCCGTCCACGGGCTGACCCTGACCAGCACCGACAAGGCCGTGCTGGAGGAGGTCGTCCGCAGCAAGCGGGTGGCCCCGATGCTCGGCGCCCGGGTCGACGCCGACACCGTGATCGTGCACGCCGCCGAGCGCGGCCGGCTCAAGCAGGCGCTGCTGAAGATCGGCTGGCCGGCCGAGGACCTCGCCGGCTACGTCGACGGCCAGGCGCACCCGATCTCCCTCGCCCAGGACGGCTGGCACCTGCGCGACTACCAGCAGGAGGCCGTCGACGGCTTCTGGGCCGGCGGCTCCGGCGTCGTCGTCCTGCCGTGTGGTGCGGGCAAGACGCTGGTGGGCGCGGCGGCGATGGCCGAGGCCAAGGCGACCACGCTGATCCTGGTCACCAACACCGTCTCCGGCCGGCAGTGGAAGCGGGAGCTCATCGCCCGCACGTCGCTGACCGAGGAGGAGATCGGCGAGTACTCCGGTGAGCGCAAGGAGATCCGCCCGGTCACCATCGCGACGTACCAGGTGATCACCACCCGCCGGAAGGGCGAGTACCGGCACCTGGACCTCTTCGACGCCCAGGACTGGGGCCTGATTGTCTACGACGAGGTCCACCTGCTGCCCGCGCCGATCTTCCGGCTCACCGCCGACCTGCAGTCCCGCCGCCGGCTGGGGCTGACGGCGACGCTGGTGCGCGAGGACGGCCGCGAGGACGACGTCTTCTCCCTGATCGGCCCCAAGCGCTACGACGCGCCGTGGCGCGACATCGAGGCGCAGGGCTACATCGCCCCGGCCGAGTGCGTCGAGGTGCGGGTCAGCCTGGACGACGAGGAGCGGATGACCTACGCGGTCGCCGAGCCCGAGGAGCGGTACAAGATCGCGGCGACCGCGCACTCCAAGATGCCGGTGATCCGCCGCATCCTGGAGCGGCACCCCGACGACCAGAAGCTGGTCATCGGCGCCTACCTCGACCAGCTCGACGAGCTCGGGGTCGCACTGGACGCACCGGTGATCCAGGGGTCGACGACCAACAAGGAGCGGGAGCGGCTGTTCGCCGCGTTCCGCACCGGCGAAATCAAGACCCTCGTCGTCTCCAAGGTCGCGAACTTCTCCATCGACCTGCCCGAGGCGGCGGTCGCCGTCCAGGTGTCGGGCACGTTCGGCTCCCGGCAGGAGGAGGCCCAGCGCCTCGGCCGGGTGCTGCGCCCCAAGGCCGACGGCCGGCAGGCGCACTTCTACACGGTCGTCAGCCGCGACACCCTCGACAGCGAGTACGCCGCGCACCGGCAGCGCTTCCTGGCCGAGCAGGGCTACGCGTACACGATCGTCGACGCCGCCGACCTGGCCGGCCCCGGAGAGGTCAACGGCCCCGACTGGGTCGACGAGGGCGCCTGATCGCGGTGCCCGGGCGCGGAGACGTCGCCCGGGCACCCCGGCTCGCCCGCTGACCTGACGCACGGACGTCGTCCGGACGGGACCGCCGTCCCCCGTCGATACGGTGGCGGGGTGCCGCCACGTCCGTACCACTCGCCCCGACGACAGGCTGCCGCGGACGCCACGCTGCAGGCCGTCCTCGACGCAGCGATGCAGGCCTTCGGCGACGTCGGCTACGGGAGGGCGACGATCGCGGCGATCGCCCGGACCGCCCAGGTGGCTCCCGCCACGGTCCACGCCGTCGTGGGCGGGAAGCCCCAGCTCGTCCTGGCACTGGTCGAGCGCGGCACGCAGTTGCCGGAGATCGCCGCGGTGCTGCAGTCCGCCACCGCGGAGTCCGACCCCGTGCAGGCGGTCGAGCGGCTGGTCGCCGGGGTGCGCCGCGTGCAGGACGACGTCGCCGGCGTCGCGCGCGTGATGGCGGAGGCGGCGGCCTCGGAGCCGCTGGTGGGAGACCTCGCCTCCCGGGTCGAGGCGATGACCCGGGAGGGGTTCACCGAGTTCGTCGAGCACCTCGACGCGCTCGGCGTGCTGCGGCCGCACGGCACGGCGGCCGCCTCGAGGGAGCGCGCGGTGGACGCCCTCTGGTACCTGCTCGGGTACCCGTCCTGGGAGGTGCTCACGAGGATGGGGTGGGCCCAGGACCAGGCCGAGGTCTTCCTCCGCGAGCACGTCGCGCACGCCGTCCTGGGCCCCCGCTGAGCTCCGCCGACGGACGCCGTGAGCGCCCGCTGGGGGCCGTCCAGACACCCGTGTTTTCACTGACTGGTGATTGATTGATCTACTCGTCGTCACTCAATAGGTTCGAGGGACCGAGCGAGTGGGCGCCGACGTCGCACGACCACTCCTCGCCGATCCGTCGACCACGAGGAGCGCGACCCATGCACGACACCACCCCCGGCGGCCCGCACGCCCCGCACGCCGTCGTCGTCGGCGCCGGCCCGGTGGGGCTCTGGACCGCCGGCGAGCTCGCCCTCGCCGGGGTGCGGACGACCCTGCTCGAGCAGACCGGCCGGCGGTCGGAGAACTCGAAGGCGCTCGGTCTGCTGCCGCGCACGCTCGAGGTCCTCGCCCTCCGCGGCGCCCTCGGCCCTGTCCTGACTGCCGGCCGACCACTCCCGCGCTGGCACTTCGGGATGCTGGAGACGCTGCTGGACTTCCAGCAGCTGGACACCCCGTACCCGTTCATGCTCTCGGTGCCGCAGACGGTCACTGAGAGCGTCCTGGAGCAGCGCGCTCTCGACCTGGGCGTCGAGATCCAGCGGGACACCGCCTTCCGCGACCTGCAGCAGACCGCCGACGAGGTGCTGGTGACCACCGAGCGGGACGGCCGGACGACGCAGCTGCGCGCCGACCTGCTGGTCGGCGCCGACGGCGCGCGCAGCGGTGTGCGCGCCGCGGCGGGCATCGCCTTCCCCGGCGAACCGAGCAGCAACTGGGGCTTCCTCGGCGACGTGCACCTGACGGAGCCGCCGCCGCCCGGCTTCCGCCGGCGGTCCCCCGAGGGTGCGCTGATCGTCGCCCCGCTCCCCGACGGGACCTTCCGGGTGACCGGCTGGGACCCCGAGCACCAGGACCGGGACGAGGAGCTCGACCTGGAGACCCTGCGGGCCACCACCGTGCGCATCGCGGGGGCGGACTTCGGGATGCACGACCCCCGCTGGCTGTCCCGCTTCGGGGACGCCAACCGGCTCGCGGCCACCTACCGCGCGGGCCGGGTGCTCCTGGCCGGGGACGCGGCACACGTCCACTGGCCCACCGGGGGCCTGGGCCTCAACGCCGGCCTGCAGGACGCGATGGACCTCGGCTGGCGGGCAGCGGCGTTCCTCCACGGCACCGCTCCCGCATCGACACTCGACCGCTACGGCGACGAGCGCCACGACTACGGCCAGGAGCTCCGGCGGTCCACCCTCGCGCAGGGCGCGCTCATCCGGGCGAGGACACCCGCCGAGGTGGCCACCCGGGAGGTCGTCGACGGCTTCCTGCGCTCGCCGGAGGGGAACGCGCACACCGCCGGGTCCGTGAGCTGCATCGACCTGGCCTACGCCCGGGGCGACGGGGACGACCCCCTGGTCGGCCGGCGCTGCCCGCTGCCGGTCGGGGACCCCGCCGCGCTCGCGGAGTTCCTGGACCTCTTCATGCCCGGGGAGCTCGTCCTGCTGTCGACCACCCCCGAGCAGATCGCCGCGGTGGGCGTCCCGAGCACCACGGGACGGCTCCCCGCGGACGTGGCCGCCCGGCTCGGCGCGACCGCCGTGGTGGTCCGCCCGGACGGCCACATCGCCTGGGCGTCCCGCGGGACGGGGGCGATCACGGATGCCGACGTCCGGGCAGCGCTGGTCGCGTCCGGGGCCCTCCTCCCCCGCTGAGCGGAGTGGGCCCGTCGGCGTGAGGTCGACGGGTCCACTCCGCCATCACCGCAGGGGCAGCGTCATCAGGACCTCGTCGCGGCGGTCGTCCGGGGTGACCGCGACGGCGCGGGGCCAGCTGCCGACGACCTGCCAGCCGAACCGCTCGTAGAACGGCTCCAGCCCGGCACCGCCGCGCACCTCGATGCGCAGCCACTCCAGCCCGAGGTCGTCGCGGGCGGACCGGGCGACCTCGGTCATCAGCGTCCGGGCCACGCCGGTGCCCCGGTGCGCCACCGCGGTCTGCACCCGCTTGACCCACGCCCAGTGGGCGAAGACCGGCTCGTCGTTCGTGATCAGCACCAGCCAGCCGGCGACCGCGCCGTCCGCCCGGGCCACGAGCAGCCGGGCACCGGGCGCCTCGACGGTCGCGTCGAGCACCGGTCGGACGACGTCCGCGGTCACCGGCAGCTGCTGGGCGAAGCCGACCGCTCCCCCGGCGTTGGCGACGTCGCGCCAGCAGGCGGTGAGCTCGGCGCGCAGCTCCCCGTCGACGTCGTCCGGGGAGGTCAGCCAGGTCAGCGACGAGGTCACCGGCGCAGTCTGTCAAGGCCTGCCGGGGCAGCTGGGGACGGCGGGGAGGGCGGTGGTGACGAGACGGTCCGGCACGCAGCATGAGAAGTGCCACACCTCGCCGTCCCGGTCGGAGAAAGGCCAGCTCAGCGGCGTGCCGGCGCCGTCCCATACGCGCTGGCCGGGGAGGCGCGCCGGAGGCACCCGGTTGGGCGTGTTGCCCCTCCGCCGACCAAGATGGACCCCGACATGGCGACTGCGACACAGGCGGCGGCGCGAGCCCCGCAGACGAACAGCCGACCGCTCCGGGCCTGGCAGACCGCGGCCCTCGGCAAGTACGAGGAGTCCTCCCCCAAGGACTTCCTGGTCACCGCGACGCCGGGCGCCGGGAAGACCACCTTCGCCCTGACCCTGGCCCAGCGGCTGCTCGCCAAGCGCGAGGTCGCCCGGGTCGTCGTCGTCTGCCCGACCGACCACCTGCGCATGCAGTGGGCCGACGCCGCCCACGCGATGGGCATCGTGCTGGACCCGAACCTGACCAACGCGATCGGCCCGGTGCGCGCCGGCACGCAGGGCTACGTCACCACCTACGCCCAGGTCGCCGGCAAGCCGATGCTGCACGCCGCCCGCGCGACCAGCGTCAAGACGCTGGTGATCCTGGACGAGGTGCACCACGCCGGTGACGGCCTGTCCTGGGGTGAGGCCATCGAGGAGGCGTTCACCCGCGCGGCCCGCCGGCTGTCGCTGACCGGGACGCCGTTCCGCACCAAGGCCGACGAGCGCATCCCGTTCGTCACGTACGTGGAGGACGGCTTCGAGGGCCAGGGCGGCCTCATGTCGACCGCCGACTTCACCTACGGCTACAAGGAGGCCCTCGCCGACAACGTGGTCCGCCCCGTCGTCTTCGCCGCCTACACCGGCACCTCGCGCTGGCGGAACTCCGCCGGTGAGGTCGTCGCCGCCTCGCTCACCGAGGCCGGCACCAAGTCGGTGGAGATGCAGGCCTGGCGCACCGCGCTGGACCCCAAGGGCCAGTGGGTGCCGCACGTCATCGCCGCGATGGACGACCGGATCACCCACCTGCGCGAGTCCGGCATGCCCGACGCCGCCGGCCTGGTGCTGGCCAGCGACCAGGACGACGCCCGCGAGTACGCCAAGATCGTCCGCCGGGTCACCGGCAAGGCCCCGGAGCTGATCCTCTCCGACGACCCCAAGGCGTCGAAGAAGATCGAGAAGTTCAACCTCGGCGGCGCCCGGATCGCCGTCTGCGTGCGGATGGTCTCCGAGGGCGTCGACGTCCCCCGTGCCGCCGTCCTGGCCTGGATGACCTCCTACCGGACGCCGCTGTTCTTCGCCCAGGCCGTCGGCCGCGTCGTCCGCGCCCGCGGGCCGCACGAGTCGGCGACGGTGTTCCTCCCCGCGGTGCGGCCGCTGCTCTCGCTCGCCGCGTCCATGGAGGAGCAGCGCAACCACGTCATGCCCCCGCCGAAGAGCCAGCCCGACGAGGAGCTCGAGGCGCTCGACCTGCCGCCGCGCGAGCCGCGCGAGGGCGAGATGCAGAAGTGGGAGGCACTCGAGGCCGACGCCCGCTTCGCCCACGTGCTGCACAGCGGGACGGCGCACACCGGCGAGGGCCGCGGCGCCACCGTCGTCCTCGGCGAGGAGGAGGAGGAGTACCTGGGCATCCCCGGGCTGCTCACCCCCGCCCAGACCGCCGAGCTGCTCTCCAAGCGGGACGACGAGCTGCGCATCCGCATCGCCGCCTCGCACGCGCGGGGGGACGACGACGGCTTCATGGTCGTCGAGGACCACCCCGAGGAGGAGGCGGTGAGCAACGGCTGGCGCGACGTCGCCGAGCTGCGCCGCGAGATCACCCGGCTGGTGAACCGGATCGCGGCCAAGACGTCGCAGCCGCAGGCCGTGGTGCACACCCAGCTGCGGCAGTCGGTGCCCGGCCCGCCGTCGGCGTCCGCGTCGGTCGAGGTCCTCCGCGCCCGCCGCGAGCGCCTCCGCACGATGCTCTGACCGCACCGACCTGGGCCGCACCGGTCCAGTGGCGCCGGCGTGTCCGCCCGTGTCGGCGCGTCGACTGCCCACCCGGAACCGGATCAGCCGAGCAGCCCGCGGGCGGCGGCGACGGCCACCGCCTCGGTGCGGCCGGAGACGCCGAGCTTGGCCAGGATGTTGCTCACGTGCACGCTCGCGGTCTTCTCGCTGATGAACAGCGCCGCGCCGACCTGCCGGTTGGTGCACCCGCGGGCCAGCAGCGCCAGCACCTCGGCCTCCCGCGGCGTCAGCACGGCACCCGGCTCGGTCGTGCGGACCCCGGGCAGGTCGAGCCGTCCCCGGCGGGCGAGCGCCTCGACCGCCGTCCGCAGCGGCACCGCGCCCAGGCGTACCGCCACCTCGTGGGCCCGTCGCAGCTCGTCGCCGGCTGCCGGCCGGTCGTCCACCGCCAGCAGGGCCTCGGCGAGGCGGAACCGGCTCACCGCCTGCTCCGGGACGTGCCCGTAGCCGAACGCCTCGACCACCGCGCGCCACAGCTGCGGGGCGGCGCGGCCGTGGAGCCGGCTCACCTCGGCCGCGAGCCGGTGCTGCCACGCCAGCGCCTCGACCCCCAGCGGCCCGATCAGCGGCACGTACTCGGCCACCACCTGCTCGGCCAGCTCGGCGAGCGCCTCGCCCTCGCGGACCCACCGGGTGAGCACGTCGACCTGACCGGTCGTCCTCGCCCGGGCCGCGGCGTCGGCGACCACCGAGAGCGCGCTCGTCAGCAGCCGCAGCGACCCGAGCCGGTCGCCGCCCCACAGCTCCTGCATCCGCCGGTCGGCCCAGGTCGCCCGCCGCACCGCCTCGTCCGGCTCACCGTCCTGGGCGGCCAGCTCGACCTCCGCGGTGACGGTGGCCAGCATCAGCGACAGGTGCACGTCCAGCCGGTCGGTGAGGTCGCGCGCCCAGGCGAGCCGGGGCCGCGCGGCCGGGTCACCCCGACCGGTCAGCACGAGCAGCCCGTTCGCGCGGACGTGGGAGGCCATCTCCGGCACCCGGGCCAGCTCGTCGGCGAGGGCGAGGGCGGCGTCCCAGTCGCCGGCGGCGTGGCGGGCGAGCACCTCCAGGTGGCGCACCTCGGCGGCGTAGAACGACCACTCCACGGCCAGCTCCCGGGCCCGGACGACGGCCGGACCGGTCACCGCGAGCGTGCCGGCGACGTCGCCGGCGTCGTAGGCGGTGATCGCGAGGTTGAACAGCACCCGCATCTCCACGTCCGCGTCCCCGGACCGGCGAGCGCGCAGCAGCGCCTCCTGCAACCGCCGCTGCACCGCTGCCGGGTCGTGCACCCGCTGCATCCTCGCCAGGGACACCGCGGTGTCGGCCCACGCGCTGTCCAGGCCGAGGGCGTCGGCGGCGGCCAGCGCCTCCTCCCCGGCGCTGGTCGCCTCCTCGGGGCGGCCCACCGCCCAGCTGGTACGGGCGTGCGTGGCCGCCGCCCAGGTGCGCACCACCGAGGGCGGGTCGGCCGGCACCAGGGCCAGGGCGGCCGTGCTCTCCCGGTGGGCGGCCTCCTGGTCCTCGATCCGGGTCAGCGTCTGGGCCAGCGTGTGGTGCACCCGGGCCCGGTCGGCCGGGTCCCCGGCCGGGCCCAGGACGCCCTGCGCCGCGCGGAGCAGGGCCACGGCACGGTGCACCTCACCGGCGACCCGGGCCGACGCGGCCGTGTCCACCAGCAGCTGCCAGTGCGCCCGCCCCGCCCGTCCGGCCGCGTCGGGCACCACCGGCCACAGCGCCAGCGCGGCCTCCAGGTGCTGCAGCTGCTCGGCCGGGGCGCCCACCCGCCCGGCGGCCGCGGCGGCGTCCAGCGAGGCGGTCAGCGCCCCGGGCAGGTCGTTGCTGGCCAGCAGGTGGTGCGCGCGCTCGGCGGCCGTCCCGGTGCCGGGGTGGTCGGCCAGGTGGGTGGCGACCGCGCCGTGCAGGCGCACCCGCTCACCGGGCAGCAGGTCGGCCAGCACCGCCTCGCGCAGCAGGGCGTGGCGGAACAGGTAGCGGCCGTCGTCGGCGACGACGAGCAGGTGGTGGTGGACCGCCTCGGCCAGCGACCGCTCCAGCTGTGCCGCGGCCTGCCCGCTCACCGCCAACACCAGCTCGTGCCGCACCCGGCGCCCGGCGACGGCGGCGACGCGGAGGACCTCCTGCGCCTCCGGGGAGACCGTCTCGACCCGGGCGAGCAGGACGTCGCTGAGACCCAGCGGCAGCTCCTCGCCGTGCAGACCGGCCGCCAGCAGCTCCTCGGCGTAGAACGCGTTGCCCTCGGCGCGGGCCACCACGTCGTCGACCACGCGGTCGCTCGCCCCGCCGCGCGCCGCGGCCAGGCCCCGGACGAGGCGCTCCACGTCGGCGTCGGGCAGCGCCGCCAGCTGCAGGCGCTCGACCCCGGGCAGCCGCACCAGCTCGGCCAGCAGCGGGCGCAGCGGGTGCCGCCGGTGCAGGTCGTCGGCCCGGTAGGAGGCGATGACGGCGACCGGTTCGTCGACCAGCCGGGCCAGCAGGTACCGGAGCAGGTCCCGGCTGGACCGGTCGGCCCAGTGCAGGTCCTCCAGCACCACGACCAGCGGCTGCTCGGCGGCCAGCTCCCCCAGCAGCGCCGCGACCGACTCGAACAGCTGCAGCCGACCGTCGTCCGCGGGCCGGCCCAGCGCCCGGTGGGCCGACAGCAGCGGCCCCCCGAGGTCGGCCGCAGCGGGGACCGGCTGGTCGGGTGCCACCGTCCGGACGCGGCCGGTGAGCACGTCGGTGAGCTGCGGGTACCGGTCCAGCACAGCCCGCAGGACCGGGTCGGCGGCCACCGGGCGCAGCAGGTCGACGAAGGGCAGGTAGGACAGGCCGACGTCGCCGAGGTCGACGCAGTGGCCGACCAGCACCCGCACCCCGCGCGCCGTCGCGCGGGCACCCAGCTCCTCGAGCAGCCGGCTCTTGCCCACGCCGGCGTCCCCGGCCACCAGCACCGCCGAGGACCGCCCGGAGGCCGCCCGGTCGACGTGCTGGAGCAGCCGGTCGAGCTCAGCGGCCCGACCGACGAGCGGGGTGTCGTCCCAGCGTGGCACGCCGCCGATCGTGGCACGGCCCTCCGACGACCAGGTGGCGGTCAGGCCCGCCGCCGCCGGCCGCGCGTCCAGCTGCCGCGCCAGCTGCCCTGGCCGGCGGACGACCGGATCAGCTGGTGTCGCCAGGCCAGCTCGGCCTCCAGCGCCGGGTCCACGTGGTGTGCGCTCACGGTGTCCTCCTCGATCGGTGCCTACGAGGAGGACCGTCGTCCTGAGGTGGGGTGCCGGGCATCGGTCGGTCACGCAGTCCTGGCGGCCGATCGGGTGCCCCTCGGTCTGAGGTCCTCAGCCGACGCCGCGACGGGGATGGAAGAAAACCCGGCTGCACGGTGTCTCACCTGGGGACGCGCTCCCCTGAGGGGTGAGCCCTTCCACGAGTGGGCAGACTGTCGCCCACGAAGGCCGTGCAGCGCCGCACGGGCCGATGACCTCCGGCCTCCCGTCCCACGGAGACCGGCCGCGCCCGAGAGGATCAACGTGCCCGACAACGGGACGACCACCGACCTGTCCCCCACCGTCTTCGTGCTCTACGGCGCCACCGGAGACCTGGCGCGCCGCATGGTGCTGCCGGCGTTCTACCAGCTGGCCCAGCACGGCCTCCTCCCTGCGGACTGGCGCCTGATCGGCAGCGGCCGCGGCGAGCGCAGCGACGAGGACTTCGTCGACCACGTGAAGGGCGCCCTGGAGGAGTTCGCCTCCGGCACCGAGGACGGCCCGTGGGAGGAGTTCAGCCAGCGGCTGCGCTTCGCCGGCGGCGGGTTCACCGAGGAGGACCCGGGCCAGCTGCTCGACGCCGTCGACACCGCCCGCAAGGAGCTCGGCGACGAGGCGCAGCTGGTGCACTACCTGTCGCTGCCGCCGAAGGCGTTCACCGGCTACACCAAGGCGATCGGCAAGCACGCCCTGGCCGATGGCGCCCGGATCGTCTACGAGAAGCCGTTCGGCGCCTCGCCCGAGGGCTTCCGCGAGCTCGACGAGCTGGTGCACTCGGTGTTCGACGAGGAGCAGGTCTTCCGCATCGACCACTTCCTGGGCAAGGAGGGCACGCAGGACCTGCACGCCCTCCGCTTCGCCAACGGGCTCTTCGAGCACATCTGGAGCCGCGAGCACATCGCCCAGGTGCAGATCGACGTCCCCGAGGACCTCGACGTCGCCGACCGCGCCGAGTTCTACGACGCCACCGGCGCCACCCTCGACATGCTGGTGACCCACCTGTTCCAGGTCGCCGCCGAGGTCGCCATGGAGCCCCCGGTCAGCTTCAAGGCCGACGACATCCTCGCCGCCCGCGAGTCGGTGCTGTCGAAGTTCCGCCCGCTGCAGCCCGAGGACGTCGTCCTGGGCCAGTTCGAGGGCTACCGCGAGCTCGACGGCGTGCCGGACGACAGCGACACCGACACCTTCGTCGCCGCCCGGCTGTGCATCGACTCCGGGCGCTGGCGGGGTGTGCCCTTCCTGCTGCGCACCGGCAAGAAGATGGCCGCCAAGCAGCAGCGGGTCAGCCTGATCCTGCACCGCCCCAAGGGCCCGGTGGACGACGTCCCGGCCAACGGCAACGTCATCTCCCTGTCGCTGGCCGGTGCCGGCGCCGTGGACATCGACGTGATGGCCAAGAAGCCCGGCCCCGACCTGGCCATCACCCCCGCGCGGGTGTCGCTGGACCTGTCGAAGATCCCCGGCGGTGACCCGCTGCCGCCCTACGTCTCGCTGATCCACGACGTCCTGGTCGGCGACCGGTCGCTGTTCACCACCAGCGAGGGCCTGGCCCAGACCTGGCGGGCGCTGCAGCCGGTGCTCGACGCCAAGCCCGAGGTGCACTCCTACACCCCGGGCTCGTGGGGTCCGGCCGCTGCCAACGAGCTCGCCGGCGAGCACGGCTGGCTGCTGGGGCAGACCGAGGCCTGACGCACAGCACAACGGCCCCTCTCCGGAAGGAGAGGGGCCGTTCTGCTGCGTGGGTCCGGACCGGACGCTGGTCGCCTCGCGGCGGTTTGCACATCCGCAGCTCCAGCCCCCGACCGAGGTCGGGGCGGTGTTCCGCGGCGGCAGTTATCTAGTGGAGCCCGGGGACACAGGTCGCCCGGCCCGGACGTCCTCCACTCTACCCGCGCGACCGGTGCCGACACCCCGCACCGAGGTGTCAGACTCGGCGCGTGCCCGGCGTCGACTTCCCCGAGTGGGCGGCCCTGGCCGGGGACTCGCCCACCTCCCGCACCGAGTGGGCCGCCGTCGTCGGTGCGTGGTCCGAGCCGCACCGCCGCTACCACGACCTGGCCCACCTGGCCGCCGTCCTGGGCCTGGTCGACTCACTCGCCGCGCACGCCGCCGACCCCGCCGCCGTCCGGCTGGCCGCCTGGTACCACGATGTCGCCTACGACCCGCTCCGTACCGACAACGAGCAGGTCAGCGCCGACCGGGCGCACATCGGGCTGCTCGGGCTGGTCGAGCCCGGCACGGTCGCCGAGGTCGAGCGACTGGTCCTGCTGACCGCCGGCCACGACCCCGAGCCGGACGACTCGAACGGCGCCGTCCTGTGCGACGCCGACCTGGCCGTGCTGGCCAGCCCGCCGCAGGCCTACGTCGCCTACGCCACCGCGATCCGGGCGGAGTACGGCCACTACTCCGACGCCGACTTCACCACCGGCCGGATCGCGGTGCTCGAGCAGCTGCTCGCCCTGCCGGCGCTCTTCCGGACGCCGACCGCCCAGCAGTGGACGGCGCAGGCCCGGGCGAACCTGGCCGCCGAGCTCAGCCTGCTGCGCGCCCGGTCTTCTTGAGCCGCAGCCCCGCGCCCATCAGCCGCCGGAGGAGCTCGCGGGAGCCCACCGGCTCGGCCCCACCGGCCACCGCCACGTCGTAGAGCTCCTCGGGGACGTCGTAGTGGTCGCCCTGGAACGCCCGGCGCGGCATCCCGAGGTGCTCGGCCACGAAGGCGTGCAGCTCGTCGTAGCCGACGTCGCTGACCAGGTGCGACCACATGCGGCCCCGCCACGGCCAGACGGGACGGTCGATGAGCAGTGCCACCGGGTCAGTCTGCCTCCCGTAGCGTTCCGGCCATGAGCGAGATCCGCTGGGGCGTCGTCGGGCCGGGCCGCATCGCGGAGAAGGTGGTCGAGGACTTCGCCGTGGTCGAGGGCGCCCGCGCGGTCGCCGTGGCCTCCCGCTCGGCCGACCGGGCCCGCGACTTCGCCGACCGGCACGGCATCGAGCGGGCGCACGGCTCCTACGCCGACATCCTCGCCGACCCCGACGTCGACGTCCTGTACATCGCGACCCCGCACCCGCAGCACCACGCGATCGCCCTGGGTGCGATCGCCGCGGGCAAGGCGCTGCTGGTGGAGAAGGCGTTCACCGCCACCGTCGCCGGCGCCCGCGAGGTGGTCGACGCCGCCCGGGCCGCGGACGTGTTCGTCATGGAGGCGATGTGGACCCGCTTCCAGCCCGCCGTCGTCCGGCTGCGCGAGCTGATCGCCGACGGCGCGATCGGACAGGTGCGGTCGGTGCAGGCCGACCTGGGCGTGCAGCGGGAGTTCGACCCCAGCGACCGGCTCTTCGCGCGTGAGCTCGGCGGCGGGGCACTGCTGGACCTGGGCGTCTACGTCGTCTCGTTCGCCCAGATGCTTCTCGGGGACCCCGACACGGTGGCGGCCACCGGGTCGCTGTTCGACAACGGCGTGGAGGCCGAGGCCTCGATGCTGCTCGGCTACGCCGACGGCCGCTCGGCGTCCCTGATGACGTCACTGCACCACGCGACGCCCGGTCAGGCCCGGGTCTTCGGGACCGCCGGCTGGATCGACGTCCTCCCCCGCTTCCACCACCCGGCGACGATCGTGCTGCACCGGGTCGGTGCGGAGCCCGAGGAGATCACCCTGCCGCAGCTCGGCGCCGGCTACTCGCACGAGCTGATCGAGGTCACCGAGAGCCTGCGCGCCGGCCGCACCGAGAGCGCGGTCATGCCACTGGCCGACACCCTCGCGGTGCAGGACGTGCTCGAGCAGGCCGCCGCTCAGCTGGGCGTCACCTTCGCCGAGGACCCCGCCGCCCTCTGAGGCGCGGGCGGCCACGCCGTCCCGTCCGCCTCGGCCGTCGTGGGGACCCGGGTGTGCTCCCCGCCCGTCGCGCGGACGGCACCGGCGAACGTGACGGCGTCGACCGTGGCCGCGCCGCCGGGGTCGTTGTTGAAGTACACGAGCACGTCGTCGTGGCCGTAGGTGTCGGCCAGCCGCTGCGCCCACAGCTGCAGGGTCTCGGGCCGGTAACCCCAGCCCTCGGCCCCGGTGTGCAGCCGCAGGTAGCCCCACTCCGCCGTCCGCCACAGCGGGGCGACGGGCTGCTCGCCGCGGTCGGCCCAGCACAGCGCCGCGGAGTACCGCTCCAGCAGCGCCCGGACGTCGTCGGTCCACCAGCTCTCGTGCCGGGGCTCGACGGCCACCCGGGTGCCGGCGGGGAACTGGCCGAGGCACTCGCTGAGCAGGTCGACGTCGGCCTGCAGTGTCGGGGGCAGCTGGAGCAGGACGACGTCCAGCCGGTCGCCGAGGCCGGCCACCCGGTCCATCAGCCGGGCCACCGGCTCGGCCGGGTCGCGCAGCCGCTTCATGTGGGTGAGGAAGCGGCTGGCCTTGACCGCCCAGCGGTAGTCGTCCGGGGTGCGCTCGCGCCACGCCTCGAACGTCGTGCGCTCCGGCAGCCGGTAGAAGGCGTTGTTGCTCTCGACGGTGGCGAAGTGGGCGGCGTGGTGCTCCAGCCACAGCCGCTGGGGCAGGGCCGGTGGGTAGAAGCGACCGCGCCAGTCGCGGTACTGCCACCCCGACGTCCCGATGACCACTGTCACGAAGCCCGCCTACCCCGCCCGGCCCACCGGGGAACGGCGGTGGTCCGCGGTGATCACCCCGGGCTGGTGGTCGTCATCGGACGCGGGTGACCACCACCAGCCCGTGGTGATCACCCGCGCCGGCCCCGGGACGCCGACAGGGGCGGCCCCGCGAGTGCGGGACCGCCCCTGCCGGGCAGTGCTGGTGGTGCAGGCGCCGATGGAACGGCTACGTCGCAGGGACCCTCGGCGCGCGGAGCGCGTCGTGGGGGGCGACGTGGTCCTTCATCAGAAGTCCATGCCGCCCATGCCGCCACCCTCGCCGCCGCCCATGGGCGGACCGTTCTTCTCCGGCTTGTCGGCGATGACGGCCTCGGTGGTGAGGAAGAGCGCCGCGATGGAGGCGGCGTTCTGCAGGGCCGAGCGGGTGACCTTGGCCGGGTCGATGATGCCGGCCGCGATCAGGTCCACGTACTCGCCGGTGGCGGCGTTGAGGCCCCAGCCGATCTCGGAGTTGCGGACCTTCTCCGCCACGACGCCACCCTCGAGGCCGGCGTTGACGGCGATCTGCTTCAGCGGGGCCTCGAGCGCAACGCGCACGATGTTGGCACCGGTCGCCTCGTCGCCCTCGAGCTCGAGCTTGTCGAACGCGACGGTGACGGCCTGCGCCAAGGCGACGCCACCACCGGCGACGATGCCCTCCTCGACGGCGGCCTTGGCGTTGCGCACCGCGTCCTCGATGCGGTGCTTGCGCTCCCGCAGCTCGACCTCGGTGGCGGCACCGGCCTTGATCACCGCGACGCCGCCGGCCAGCTTGGCCAGCCGCTCCTGCAGCTTCTCGCGGTCGTAGTCGGAGTCCGACTTCTCGATCTCCGCGCGGATCTGGTTGACGCGACCCTGGATCTGGTCGGCGTCACCGGAGCCTTCGATGATCGTGGTCTCGTCCTTGGTGGTGACGAACTTGCGGGCGCGGCCCAGCAGCGACAGGTCGGCGGTGTCCAGCTTGAGGCCGACCTCCTCGCTGATGACCTGCGCGCCGGTCAGGATCGCGATGTCGCCGAGCATGGCCTTGCGACGGTCACCGAAGCCGGGGGCCTTGACGGCGACCGACTTGAAGGTGCCACGGATCTTGTTGACGACCAGGGTCGCGAGGGCCTCGCCCTCGACGTCCTCGGCGATGATCGCCAGCGGCTTGCCGGACTGCATGACCTTCTCCAGCAGCGGGAGGAGGTCCTTGACCGTGGAGATCTTCGAGTTGACGACCAGGATGTACGGGTCGTCGAGCACGGTCTCCATGCGGTCGGTGTCGGTCACGAAGTAGGCCGACAGGTGACCCTTGTCGAAGCGCATGCCCTCGGTGAGCTCGAGCTCGAGGCCGAAGGTGTTGCTCTCCTCGACGGTGATGACGCCTTCCTTGCCGACCTTGTCCATCGCCTCGGCGATGAGCTCGCCGATGGCCGGGTCCGCGGCGGAGATCGAGGCGGTGGCCGCGATCTGCTCCTTGGTCTCGACGTCCTTGGCGGTGGCCAGCAGGTACTCGGAGACCGAGGCGACGGCCTTCTCGATGCCCTTCTTCAGGGCCATCGGGTTGGCGCCGGCGGCGACGTTGCGCAGCCCCTCGCGGACGAGGGCCTGGGCGAGCACGGTGGCGGTGGTGGTGCCGTCACCCGCGACGTCGTCGGTCTTCTTGGCGACCTCCTTGACGAGCTCGGCCCCGATCTTCTCCCAGGGGTCCTCGAGCTCGATCTCCTTGGCGATGGAGACACCGTCGTTCGTGATCGTGGGGGCACCCCACTTCTTCTCCAGCACGACGTTGCGGCCACGGGGGCCGAGCGTCACCTTGACGGCGTCGGCGAGCTGGTTCATGCCCCGCTCGAGGCCGCGGCGGGCCTCTTCGTTGAACGCGATCATCTTGGCCATGTGGTGATGTCCTCCGAGCGTGGATCGCTGCACGGCCGGGTCCGGTGCCCGCGACGGACGGCACCGGCGCTGTGGACGCTCCTGCGGCCCACGCTCCGGTACCTCACCGATCCGACCTGGTTGGCACTCGGGTGCTCCGAGTGCCAGAAAGGAGTCTGGCACTCGACCCCGGCGAGTGCAAGGACGGGGGTCCCGGCCCAGGACGCGACGAGGCCCGGCCCCCGTGCGGGGACCGGGCCTCGTGGACCGCGGGGGTCAGGCGTTCTGGACGGCGTCCGCCTGGGGGCCCTTGGCGCCCTGGATGACCTCGAAGCTGACCCGCTGGCCCTCCTCGAGGCTCTTGTACCCGTCCATCTGGATGGACGAGTAGTGGACGAAGACGTCCTGACCGCCGTCGACGGCGATGAAGCCGAAGCCCTTCTCGGCGTTGAACCACTTCACGGTGCCCTGTGCCACGTGTGCTCCCACGTTCGTGCGGACGGCCCCTTGGTGAGTCGCGGGGCCGGGTGTCGCTCTTCCGCCCGCTGAGCACGAACGTGGAACGCTGACCGCGCGGAACGGTACAGCAGCGGGGTGTCCCAGGTCACCGCCCTGGAACGCGGTTCCCCCGACCGGGCGACAGGCCGCTGACCTGCCTCCCGGCGTCCGTCCGGACGCCGGGAGACGGGTGCGGCGCTCAGGCGATGAGACCGGCCTCGCGCAGCGACCTCAGCGACGGCTGCACGTGGTGCGTGGGGCCGACGACCGGCAGCAGCGGGTCCAGGGTCTTGAGGCCCTCGCCGGTGTTGAGGACGACGGTCTCCTTCGCCGGGTCGAGCAGGCCCTTCTCCACGAGCTGGCGCAGCACCGCGACGGTGACCCCGCCGGCGGTCTCGGCGAAGACGCCGGTGGTGCGGGCCAGGTCACGGATGCCCTGCACGATCTCGTCGTCGCCGACCCGGCCGACCGAGCCGCCGGTGCGCCGGATGGCGTCCAGGGCGTAGGGGCCGTCGGCGGGGTTGCCGATGTTCAGCGACTTGGCGATGCCCGTGGGCTTGACCGGCTTGACGACGTCCCAGCCGTTGTCGAACGCGGTGGCGATCGGGTCGCAGCCGGCCGACTGGGCGCCGAAGATCGTCCACTCGGTGTCCTCGACGATGCCGGCGGCCACCAGCTCCCGCCAGGCCTTGTCGACCTTGGTGAGCAGCGAGCCCGAGGCCATCGGGATCACGACCTGGGCCGGGATGCGCCAGCCCAGCTGCTCGGCGATCTCGTAGCCCATCGTCTTGGAGCCCTCGGCGTAGTACGGCCGGACGTTCTGGTTGACGAAGGCGGTGTCCTCGAACTCGTCGGTCTCGGCGAGCTCGCTGGTCAGCCGGTTGACGTCGTCGTAGTTGCCGTCGACGGCGATGAGCGCCTGCCCGTAGACCGCGGACTGGGTGATCTTCCCGGGCTCCAGGTCGCTGGGCACGAAGACGAACGAGGGCAGGCCCATCCGGGCGGCGTGCGCGGCCACGGAGTTGGCCAGGTTGCCGGTGGAGGCGCAGGCGATCTTGGCGTAGCCGAAGGTCTTGGCCGCGGTCGCGGCCAGGCTGACCACCCGGTCTTTGAAGGAGTGGGTGGGGTTGGCCGAGTCGTCCTTGACCCACAGACCGGCGGTGAGGCCGAGCTCGGCGGCGAGGCGGTCGGCCTTGACCAGCGGCGTCATGCCCGGGTCCAGGGTGACCCGGCTCGCCGGGTCGTGGCCCACGGGCAGCAGGGCGACGTAGCGCCAGATGTTCTGCGGGCCGGCCTCGATCTGCTGGCGGGTGACCGCCCGCATGAGGTCCTTGTCGTAGTCGACCTCGAGCGGGCCGAAGCACTCGGCGCAGGCGTGCTCGGCGATCAGGCCGAAGGTGGCACCGCAGTTGCGGCAGATCAGGCCGCGGGCGGGGTTCAGCGGGACCGGCCCACCCTCGGTGACGTCTGCCTGGGCGGAGCCGGGAGCGGTCATGGTCATGCGACGACTACCTCCTCATCTTCCCCGCGCCGGGCCGTCGAGCCGCGCGGGACGGATGGGGCACCTTCCGTCGCGGGAGTGCGACGGCGGTTGCCGGGGCTTCAGCGGGCCGTGTCCCTCTGCCCCTCTTGATGAGTGGAACTCCGCACACCCTACCCGCGCCCACGGGCGACCCCGGGCACCGACAGGATGGGCCGGTGGCCACCCGCATCGTCTACACCGACCTCGACGGCACGATGGTGGGCCCGCACGGGTCCTTCTGGACGACGGCCGGCGGCGAACCGACGTCCGTGCCGGCCGACGCCCTGCTCGAGCTGCATCGGGCCGGCGTCGCGCTGGTGCTCGTCAGCGGCCGGACCGCGACCCAGCTGATGGAGACCGCCCGGGTCTTCGCCGCCGACGGCGCGATCGCCGAGCTCGGCTCGCTGGTCACCTGGGACGGCGGCCTGCAGGACGAGCTGCTGACCGGTGCGCTCCCCGAGCGGTACGCGGGCCGCGAGCCGGTGCACGTGCTGGACGAGCTGGGCGTGGTCGAGCAGCTCATGGCCGCGAACCCGGGCCGGCTGGAGTGGCACGCGCCGTGGCACGCCACGCACTCCGCCGACGCCATGCTGCGCGGCAACGTCGACACCGCCGCCGTGGACGCCTGGCTCGCCGGGCGCGGCTGGGACTGGCTGACCATGAACGACAACGGCGAGGTGCCGGTCACCCCCGACATGACGCTGGACGCCGAGGGCCTGCCGCCGCACGTCTACCACCTGATGCCGCGCGGGATCAGCAAGGGCGAGGCCATCCGCTGGGACCTCACCCGCCGCGGGCTCACCGCCGCCGACGCCGTCGCGGTGGGCGACAGCGTCAGCGACCTGGAGATGGCCGCCGCCGTGGGCCGGCTATTCATCACCGCCAACGGCGCCGCCGTCCCCGGCATGGCCGAGCGGATCGCCGCCCTGGACAACGTCTCGGTGACCGAGGCCCCCATGGGCGAGGGCTGGGCCCAGGCCGTCCGCGCCTCGCTCTGAGCGGAGTGGATCCGTCGGTGTCACACCGACGGATCCACTCCACTCAGCTGGTGACGTCCTTGCGGGCGAAGTGGCGGAAGGCGAGCGCGGTGAACAGCGCCGACCACGCCAGCCCCTGGACGACGCCGCGGAACAGGTCACCGGAGTCGACCGGGGTCTGCAGCAGGTCGGTCCAGGCGAAGCTGAACGCGGTGGGGAACCAGTCGCGGATGCTGCCCAACTGCTCGACGGCCTCCAGCACCGCGAACACCACGGTGGTGAACACCGCGCCGCCGACCGCGGCCAGCGGGGCGTCGGTGAGCGTGCTGATCCAGAACGCCAGCGTGCCCACGACCAGCAGGTGGACGACGAGGAAGCCGACCATCCCGGCCAGCCGCACCAGCCCGGTCCGCTGGTCCAGCGCGACACCGACCGGGGTCTGAACGGCGTCGAAGCCGTAGGCGATCCCGCCGGCGACCAGCGCGACGACGACGAGCAGCAGCATCGCGGCGACCGACATGACCAGCGCGGCGACCCACTTCTGCCGCAGCAGCCGGGCCCGGGGCACGGGGGTGGCCAGCGCGTAGCGCAGCGACCCCCACGACGCCTCGCTGGCCACGGTGTCGCCGAAGAACAGCGCGAACACCACGACCAGGAAGAAGCCGCTGGTGGCGAAGAGGGTGAACAGGGTCAGGTTCAGCCCGCTCGCCGTGGCGACGTCGACCAGGTTGACCCGGGCGTTCGCCTCTGCCTCCTCGGCCCCGCCCAGGGCGAGCGCGCCGATCAGGATCAGCGGCAGCGCGGCCATGAGCGCGAAGACGCCGATCGTGCGGCGCCGCTTGAACTGCCGGCGCAGCTCCACGCCCAGCCGCAGGGTGCGCTCGGGCCGGAAGCCCGCCGCCGCCCCGGTGCCGCTGCCGTGCACCGCACTGCTCATGACTCCCCCACCAGTGACAGGAACGCGTCCTCGAGCCGGCGGCGCGGGGTGAGTTGGTCGACGGAGATGCCCGCCGCCACCAGCGCGGACAGCGCGGCGGCGCGCCCGGTCGGGCCGAGGTCGACGACCAGGCCCTCGCTCGTGCGCTCGACCGCCCCGGCGCCGGGCAGCCCAGCCAGCAGCGCGGCCGCCCGGTCGGTGTCGGCCGGGTCGGCGAGGCCGACGAGCACCGAGCCACCGGCGCCGATGATCTCCTCGACGGTGCCCTGGACGATCTTCTGCCCCTTGGCCATGACGACCACGTGGCTGCAGGTCTGCTCGATCTCGCTCAGCAGGTGGCTGGAGACGATGACCGTGCGCCCGGTGCGGGCGTAGTCCTGCAGCACCTCGCGCATGGCGTGGATCTGCGGCGGGTCCAGCCCGTTGGTCGGCTCGTCGAGCACCAGCAGGTCGGGCAGGCCGAGCATCGCCTGGGCGATGGCCACCCGCTGCCGCATGCCCTGGCTGTAGCTGCGCACCCGCTTGTCCAGCGCGGTGCCCAGCCCGGCGACCTCGATGGCCTCCTCCATGTGGGCGTCGGCCAGCGGACGGCCGGTGGCGGCCCAGTAGAGGGTGAGGTTGTCGCGGCCGGACAGGTGCGGCTGCAGCCCCGTGCCCTCGACGAAGGAGCCCAGCCGGGACAGCACCGGGGCGCCCGGGCCGGCGGCGTGGCCGAAGACCGAGATGCGCCCCTCGGTGGGCCGGATGAGCCCCATCAGCATCCGCAGCGAGGTGGTCTTGCCCGCGCCGTTGGGCCCGAGCAGGCCGAGCACCTGGCCCCGGCGCACCTCGAAGGAGAGGTCCCGGACGGCGACGAAGCCGTCCTTGTAGGCCTTGGTCACGTGCTCGAAGCGCAGCGGCACGTCCTCGCCGTCGGCCTCGACCTGCGACAGCCGCCGGGCACGCCGGCGTCCGACCAGGACGGCGGCCAGCCAGCCGAGCAGGCCGAGCACGACGACGGCGCCCAGCAGCACCCACCAGCGGGTGGCCCCGGCGGCGGCACCGACGGTGCCGGGCACCTCCGGGACCGACAGGGTCGTGCCGGCCGCCAGCGCCACCGAGGCGACCGCGGGCTCCACGGGGAGGGCGAAGGCCTGGTCGGTGCTGGAGACCAGCACGCGCAGGGTGTGCCCGACCTCGAAGCGGTGCACGATCGCCGGCAGGGTGACCGCCACCTCGGTGGGCGCGGCCGGGTCCGCCGACAGGCCGGTCAGCGCCAGCGGTGCGACCAGCCCGCTGGGCAGCGTGGTCGACCCGTCGGGTCCGACGTCGTAGAGCTTGGCGAACATCGTGGCGCTGCCGCCGGGGGCGGAGACCGCCAGGCGCACCGTCGAGGCCCCGACGACGTCCAGGGCGGTGGTCAGCGGCGCGCTGGAGAAGGCCGCGGACTGGCCGGGGATCTCCAGCGTCGCGCCGCCCAGGGCCGAGGAGACCGAGCCCAGGCCCGGCACGATGGTGAGCGAGGCGGGGCTGCCGCCGGCCGGGGTGACCACGGGCTGGACCGGGCCGGTCACCGCCACGTCCTGCCGCTGCACCGGGTCGCCGCCGTCCAGACCGGGGTAGGCCGGTGCCGAGACGGTCTGCGCGCCGCCCTGCACCTGGCCGATGCCCGAGCCCAGCCCGGTGGGTGCGGGGTAGCTGAAGCCCCCGCCGGTGCCGGTGCCGGAGTCGCGCAGGTACCGGTCGAACCAGCCGGCGACCTCGTCGCGCAGCTCGGTGGTGACGGCGTCGGAGGCCTGGCTGTCGTGGCCCCCGGCGTACCAGACCACCCGCACGTCGGTGCCGTTGGCAGCGATCCCCCGGGCGTTGGCGTCGGCCTGGCCGAGGCCGAAGAGCGAGTCCTGCGTGCCCTGCACGAGCAGGGTGGGTGCGGTGATGCGGTCGAGGACGCCGGCCGGGCTGCTGCGGTCCAGGACCGCGGCGATCTCCGGGGTGAGCGTGCCGGTGGCCGCCGCCGACTGGTAGGCCGCGCAGACGTCGGCACGGAACCGGCCGCAGGTCAGCGTCTGCGGGTCGATGCCGGACAGGTCCGGGGCGGCCGCGCCGGACCCGGCACCGGTGAGGCCGCCGAGCAGCCCGTCCCCGGTGGGCACCGAGCCGACGCCGAAGAACAGCCCGGCCCACAGCCGCTTGAACACCCCGGTGTCCCCGGTGGCCGGGGTCGCGGCCGGGGTGCCGGCGTCGGTGACCTCGGCGGCCTGGTCGGGGAAGAACGCGCTGGTGAGGCTGTTCCACGTGATCTGCGGGGCGATGGCGTCGACCCGGTCGTCGTAGGCCGCGGCCAGCAGCGACAGCGCCCCGCCGTAGGAGCCACCGGCCACGCCCACCCGCGGGTCGCCGGGGGCGTCGTGGACGACGTCGTCCCGCGCGGCGAGGACGTCGATCAGCGTGCTCACGTCGGCGACCTCGTACCGCGGGTCGTCCAACCCGATCTGCCCGGTGCTGGCCCCGAACCCGCGCGCCGACCAGGCCAGGACAACGAAGCCGCGGCCGGCGAGGTCGCGGGCGTCGGCGGCGACCGAGGCCTTGCTGCCGCCGAACCCGTGGGCGAGCAGCACCGCCGGTGCCGGGGAGCCGGCGGTGGCCGAGGCCGGGAGGTAGAGCGTGGTGTCGAGCTCGACGGCGTCCTCGCCGGAGCCGGACGGGATGCGGGCGTCGGTGGTGGTGACGTCCTCGGCGGCGCGGGCGGGCGGCGCCGTGCCCACGAGCACGGCGGTCAGGACGGGGAGCAGGAGCAGGACGGAGAGCAGGGCGGCCGGCACCGGCCGGGCGCCGGGGCGCGAGCCGATCCGCGCCGGCCCGGGAGCGGTGCGCACGCTCCCGGCAACGCTCGGCACCGCGCCGACGTTCCGGGCGGCGCGCCGGGGGCTCAGGGCCGCCAGTTCCCGGTGGCGACGACGACCAGGCCGGGGTCGGCGGAGCCGGGGACGTCGAAGAAGCGCTCGACCGGACCGGAGACGAGGTCGGGGCCGAACTGCTCGACCAGCGCGGCGGCGGCCTGCTGCTGCTCGGCGTTGCCGGCGGTGTAGTAGACGGTCGTGGCGGCGATGTCGTCGCCGGTGTAGGCCCCGGTGTCGAGGACCTGCCAGCCGCCGGCGGTCAGCTGATCGCCGATCGTCGCGGCCAGCCCGGTGATCCGCGTGCTGTTGAGCACGGTGATCGGCGCCTTGACCGGGGCCGCGGGCGCCGGTGCCGCCGCGCTGACGACCGGTGCCGGCGACGGCAGGACCGGCGGGGCGAGCACGGCGTCCGAGGCGGGTGCGGAGGCCGCCGGTGTCTGCGCGGCGATCTCGGAGGTGCCGGGCGAGGTGAACGACCACACCCCGAGCACGACCAGGGCGATGACCACGACGGCGAGCACGCCCTGCACCGCCCGGCGCGGGGCGCGGCGCGGCTCGGCGTCGTCCTCGCGGCCCGGTCCGCGGCCACCGGAGGGGGTCGCCGGCGGGGCGGTGCGCTTGGCGCCGTTCTTGCGCGCGGCGGCCTCGGCGGCCTGCCGCTCCAGCCGGGCGGCCGCACGGCCACCGACGGGGACGTCGACGGCGCGGCGGGCCGGTCCGCCGGTGATCACCGAGGTCTCGTCGACGGGGAGGTCGACGAGGGCGGTCGCGTCGGCGCCGGACCGGTCGTCGTCGCGGCGGTCGCGCCGCGGGCCGTCGGCACCGGGGCGCTCGCCGGCCGGCCGGCCGGACTGAGGGCGCGCCGGGGACGGCTGGTCGCCGACGGCACGCGGCGGGAGCTGCGGGGCGCGCGGCGCGGCCGGCTGGGCGGCCATCGTGGCCGGCTCGGCGACCGGGGCACCCCAGGCCGACTCGGCCGGGGCCGCGCCGGAGACGCGCTGGGTCATGTCGGGGGTCACCGCGGCACCGGCGGCCTCGGCCGGCCAGCCGCTCACCCCGGAGGGACGCGGCGGGACCGCGGTCGAGCCGGACCGGTCGCCGTCGGGGCGCCGGGACGCCGGGGCCGGGGCGATGCGGGGCGGGACCGGTCGGGCGGCCGCCCGCGGCGGGGCGGTGGCGGCCGGGGACGCGGCGGAGGTCATCGGACCGGAGACCGGCGGGACCGCGCGGGGGCCTGGCGGACGCGCGGCGTCCCGGTCGGCGGACGCCGGCGGCGCGTCGGAGCGGCGCCGGCCACCACCGGCCGGCGGGCCGGCGGGACGGCGCAGCAGCGGGTCCTCGCTCTGCGGGAGCAGCCCGTCGCGGCGGCGCTCGGCCCGGCTCGGGCGGGAGCCGCCCAGCGCGTCCTCGCCCGGCGTGCGGGGTGCCGTCGCACCGCGCTCGAGGACGTCCTCGTCGCGCAGGTGCGGGTTCAGCACGGCGTCCGGAGCGGTCCGCGGACGGGGGTCGGGATGACGACGATCCGGTCCGGCCTGCCCGCTCGACACACTGCCGTCACCGACCGGATCGAGATGCCTCCCCACGGTGAGAGAGGCTAGTCGCGTCCGCGGTCGCTGCCCAGGACCCGGTCGGAACGCTGCCGCTGCCGGGCCGCCCGCATGCGGCGCAGCCGACGGACCAGCAGGGGGTCGGCCACGAGGGCCTCGGGACGGTCGATCAACGCGTTGAGCACCTGGTAGTAGCGGGTCGCCGACATCCCGAAGCTCTCCCGGATGGCCGTCTCCTTGGCCCCGGCGAAGCGCCACCACTGCCGCTCGAAGGCCAGGACGGCCCGGTCGCGGGCCGACAGACTGCCTGGCGTGTCGACCCCAGCCGTCCCGTCCGTCACAGCAGCACCGCCGGCGGGGACGGTGCCGGGGTCGGGAGCGGCCGGTGACGGGACGCCCGGCGCGGGCTCGCTGCTCATGGGGTGCCTCCGGTCGGTGGGGTGCCGGGGCGTGCGCGACGAGGCGGCGCCGTGGGGAGCCGGCACCGTCGACGGTAGTCGCCGTCCGGCTCGTCGGGGCTCACCGGACCGCGCGCGTCAGGCCGCGGCCGGCACCGCCTGCGCGGCGGTACGCCGGGTGCTGCGGGCCTGGCGCAGCGTGTCGACGGTGAACACCGCCAGGGCCAGCCAGACGATGGCGAACCCGGCCAGCCGGGCCGGGGGCATCGGCTCGTCGAAGACGAACACCCCGACCGCCAGCTGGATGAGCGGGTTGACGTACTGCAGGAGCCCCACCGTCGACAGCGGGATGCGGCGGGCCGCGGCGGCGAACAGCAGCAGCGGGACGGCCGTCGCCACGCCGGCGAAGGCCATCAGCAGCGCGTGGCCGGTGCCCTCGTGGGCGAAGGCGGCCGTGCCCCGGGCCTGGGTCACGACGATCACCGCGAGCGCCGGCAGGAACGCCACCGCCGTCTCCACGAACAGGCCCGGCACGGCGTCGACCCGGACCAGCTTCTTCATGAGGCCGTAGAGGCCGAAGGAGCCGGCCAGCGCCAGCGCGATCCACGGCGGGTGGCCGTAGTCGACGGTGAGCACCAGCACGGCCACCGCGGCCAGGCCGACCGCCACCCACTGCAGCCACCGCAGCCGCTCGCCGAAGACCAGGACCCCGAGCAGGACGCTGAACAGCGGCTGGACGAAGTAGCCCAGCGAGCTCTCCACCACGTGCCCGGCGTTCACCGCGTACACGTAGACGGTCCAGTTGACGACGATCAGCAGCGACGCGGCGCTGAGCACCAGCCGGGTGCGCCGGTCGGCGACGGCGGCCCGCACCTGCGGCCAGCCCCGCCGCACCGTCAGCAGCAGGCCCACGAACAGCAGCGACCAGACGATCCGGTGGGCGACGATCTCGAGGCCGGCGGCCGGCTCCAGCAGGGGGAAGTAGAGCGGGAACAGCCCCCACAGCAGGTAGGCCGACAGGCCCGCCACCACCCCGGTGCGTCGTTCGTCCACCGGCGCACCGTACGCGGGCGCCGACCTCCCTCAGCGCCGGCGGCGCAGCGCCGCCAGCCCGGCGAGGCCCGCCGCACCGGCCGCGGCGAGGACGCCGTGGTGGCGGCTGGCCCAGATCTGCGGGTCGCGGGTCCACTGCTGGTCGCTGAACCGGCCCTCGGCGCCGAAGTCGCGCCCGTCGGGTCCGTCGGCCGGCTCCCACAGGTTCGACGGGTCGTCGGGGCTGGCGTCGGTGCCGGTGAGCTGGCCGTCCTTGCCGGTGCGGGCCAGGTACCAGTCCATGAACTGGGGCCAGACCTCGTTGCCGAGCACCGTGTAGACCGTCGGGATGCCGACCCACCAGGCCCGCCGGGTCGGGTGCTCGGCGGCGTGCACCAGCGCGGACGCCATCAGCTCCGGCGCGTAGATCGGCGCCACCGGCTGCGGCTTCTTGGGCATCTTGTTCAGCACCCAGTCGAACTGCGGGGTGTTGACCCCGGGCAGGTCGACCCGGGTGACGTGCACGTTGCTGCCCTGCCCCTTGAGCTCGGTGTGCAGGGCCTCGGTGAAGCCCTTCACCGCGTGCTTGGCCCCGCAGTAGGCGCTCTGCAGCGGCACGCCGCGGCGGCCCAGGGCCGAGCCGGTCTGCACGATCACGCCGCGGTCGCGGGGCCGCATCCGCGACAGCGCGGCCATCGTGCCGTGCACGAAGCCCAGGTAGGTCACCTCGGTCACCCGCGCGTACTCGGCGGCGGTGATGTCGGCGAAGGGCGCGAAGACGGCGGTGAACGCGACGTTGACCCAGACGTCGATCGGCCCGAGCTCGGCCTCCACCCGGTCGGCCGCGGCGTCGACCGCGGCGGCATCGGCGACGTCGACGGGCAGCACCAGCGCCGTGCCCCCGGCCGCCCGCACCTCGTCCGCGGCGGCCGCCAGGCCCTTCTCCCCCCGCGCCAGCAGGGCGACCCGGTCACCCCGGCGGGCGAAGGCCACGGCCGTGGCCCGCCCGATCCCGCCACTGGCACCGGTGACCACGACGACCTGACCGCTCACGCGACATCCACCTCTTCCGTGGGCGGCCCGCCGTGGGCCGCTCCCGCCCCCGTTCTGCTCGCTCGGTGGTGAGCAGCAAACATGGGCACCACACAGCTGCACCGCGACCGCGGGGTGGACGGTCGGCACGAGGGGTGCACATGCACGGAGCGGAACTGCTGGGGCTCGCGCTCGCCGCGGTCGCGGTGACGGCGCTGGCCCGCAGGCTGGGCTGGCAGGCCCCGCTCCTGCTGGTCGTGGTGGGGCTGGCCGCGAGCTTCGTCCCCGGGGTCCCGGAGTTCGCCATCGACGGGGAGCTGCTGCTCGCCCTCGTGCTGCCCCCACTGCTCTACTCCGCCGCGCTCGGCGTCAGCTACGCCGGCTTCCGGGCGCTGCTGCACCCGATCGTGCAGCTGGGCGTGGTGCTGGTGCTCGTCACCGCGGTGGTCGTCGCGCTGCTGGCCCGGCTGGTCGTGCCGGGCCTGCCGATGCCGGTCGCACTGGTGCTCGGGGCGATCGTCGCGCCCCCGGACGCGGTCTCGGCCGCCTCGATCGGCCGCCGGCTGGGGCTCCCCCGGCCGATGATGACCGTGCTGTCGGGCGAGAGCCTGATCAACGACGCGGCCGCACTGACCTTCTACAAGGTGGCGCTGGCCGCGGTGTTCGGCGCCGGCGGCGGGCTGCTCGGGCTGGACTGGGGGTCGGCGGCGGGCACGTTCGGCCTGGCCGTCGGCGTGGGCGTGGGGCTCGGCCTGGTGCTGGGCGTGGTCGTCCACTTCGTGCGGATGCGCCTGGACGACCCGGTGGTGGAGTCGGTGCTCGGGCTGATCGTGCCGTTCGCGGCCTACCTGCTGGCCGAGGAGCTGTCCGGCTCCGGCGTCCTGGCCGTCGTCGCCGCCGGGCTGTACCTCGGTCACCGCGGCCCGGAGGCCGGCTACGCCACCCGGCTGCAGGAGATGCCGCTGTGGTCCTCGCTCGACCTGCTGCTGGAGGCGGTGGTCTTCGCCCTGATCGGGCTGCAGCTGCGCGCGGTCGTCCGCGAGGTGACCGACTCCGAGAGGTCCAACGGCCAGCTGCTGGTCGCGGCTGCGGTCGTGCTGGCCACCGTCATCGTCGTCCGGGCGGTGTTCGTCTTCGGCCTGGAGGTCGTGCGGCGCACGCCCCGCCCGGTGCCCGGCGGGCACTGGGTCTCCCCGGCCCGCCCGCCGTGGAGCTACCAGGCGGTCATCTCCTGGACCGGCATGCGCGGCGTGGTCACCCTCGCGGTCGCCGCCGCCCTGCCCGAGGAGGTCAACGGCGCACCGTTCGCCGACCGCGGCGCCGTCCAGTTCCTCGCCTACGCGGTCACCATCGGCACGCTGCTGCTGCAGGGGCTGACCCTGCCCGCGCTGATCCGGCGGCTGGCGGTCCGCGACCCCGACCAGGACCAGCAGGACGCCGAGGCCGAGCTGCGCCTGCAGGAGCGCACCACCGCCGCGGCCCTGCAGCGCGCCGAGGAGCTCATCGAGAAGGCCCGGCCCCGGGTCGGGGACGAGCGCGCCGACCAGTGGGCGGAGCGGATCCGCGGCCCGCTGCAGGCCCGCACCCGCACGATGCGGCAGACGGTCCGGGCCGAGGAGGAGGAGGAGCAGCAGCGGGGCCGCCGCCGCGCCGAGGGGTTCCGGCACCTCCGGCAGCAGGTCGTGCAGGCCCAGCGCCGGGCACTGATGACCGAACGCGACCGCGGCACCGTCGACGACGAGGTCGTGCGCGGGGTGCTCCAGGAGCTGGACTACGAGGAGGCGGCCAGCGCGCACAGCTGGACCACCCGCCTCTGAGCGGTCCGCCGCTGCGGCGCCTACCGTGGCTGTGTGCCCGCTGGACGTCCGAACCCGGCCCAGTGGCTCTGGTACGCCTACGGCGGGGGGCTCCCCCGGTCGCTGTCGGACTGGGTCCTCGACGACACCACCCGCCACAGCTGGGTGCTGCGGCACCTGGGGCGCGCACTGGCCCAGCTCGCCCCGGTCGTGCTGCTGTGCCTGCTGGTCCCGCCGGTGCCCTTCGGCATCCGGCTCACCGCGGCCGGCGGCGGGCTGGTCATCGGGCTGCTGTTCTCCCTGGCCTACATGACCGAGACCACCGAGCACCGCGCGGTCAAGGCCGGCTGGCCCCCCGGCGCGACGGCCGCCCGCCGGGCCCAGCGGGCGGAGCGGGAGCGCATCGAGCGCCACGCCCGCTACCGCTCCGGCGGCGCCGGCAGCTTCGACTGAGGAAGGACCTCTCGGCCCCTGCGAGGGGGCCTCGGCCTGCGGGCCCTGGCGGGGAGCCGGGGTCGGGCGGGCTGGGACGATCGGCGGATGGACGCCTGCTTCTCCCGCCGGTCGCTGCTCGTCGCCGGGGGTGCCGGGCTCGGGGCGCTGACGCTGGCCGCCTGCGGCGGGTCACCGGTGCCCGAGGTGGACGGCGTGGCGCCGGGCGGGCGCATCGTGGCGCTGGCCGACGTCCCGGTGGGCGGCGTGTACGAGCTGTCGGTCGACGGCCACCGGGTGGTGCTCGCCCAGCCCACCGCCGGCACCGTCGTCGGCTTCGACGCCACCTGCACGCACCAGGGCTGCACGGTGCGCGCCACCGAGGGCGGCCCGCTGGCCTGCCCCTGCCACGGGTCGGAGTTCGACCCGGTCACCGGCGAGGTGCTGCAGGGGCCGGCCGTGCGGCCGCTGGCCCCGTTCGCCGTCACCGTCTCCGGCGCCGACGTCGTCCTGGCCTAGCGGCCGGCCCCCCGGCCCTCGTCGAGGGACGGGGAGGACGGGGCCGCTGCTACTCGCCGTCCTCGACGCGGAAGCCGATCTTCATGGTGACCTGGAAGTGGGCGACGTCGCCGTCGACGACCTGACCGCGGATCTCGCTGGTCTGGAACCACTCGATGTGCCGCACGGTCTCCGACGCCTTCTTCACGGCGGTGCGGATCGCGTCGTCGACGCTGACGGTGGAGCTGCCGACGATCTCGCTCAGCCGGTACACGTGGTCGCTCATCGGTCCTCCTCCTCGGTGGCCGCCCGGCGGGCGGCGACTCCCCCGACCCTGGCACACCGGGTCGCGGGCCGCCCGGACCGCCCCCGTCGGCTGCTCAGCGCGGACCGCGCCGCACCACGCGGCGGACGTCGGCGACGTCGAGCCGGTAGGGGCCGAGCCGGGTCAGCACCCACGTCGCCCCGGCGGCCTCCCAGGGCGCGGGATCGGCGTCGGCGGGCAGCTCGACCACCACGTCGAAGCCGGTGAGGTCCCCGCCCCGGGCCTCGGTGAGCGTCTGCCGGACCCCGGCCAGGTCGTCGGGGCCGGACAGCGAGATGACGAAGGCGCCGTCGTGCCGGGCCGCCCGGCGCAGCGGTGCGACGTTGGGCCAGCGCCCACCGATCCAGAACGGGATGCCGCCGGGCCGAGTCGCCGCCGGGAGGAAGCGGACGTCGCGGGCGGCGAAGTGCTCCCCGTCGTGGTCGACCTGCTCCCCGGCCAGCAGCCGGCGCAGCAGGCCCAGCCCCTCGTCCAGCCGCGCGGCGCGCACCCGGGCGTCCAGCTCCTCACCGAACCGGGACAGCTCCCCCACCCCGCCGTCGTCGCCCAGGCCGAAGCCGAGCACCAGCCGCCCACCGGACAGCCGGTCCAGGGTGGCCGCCTGCCGGGCCAGCACCTGCGGGCGCCGCCGGGTCAGCGGCGTCACCATCGGGCCGAACTGCAGCCGCGTGGTGCGCACGGCGATCGCCGCGCAGCAGGTCCACGGGTCGGCGATCTCGGTGACCGGGTCGGCGTAGAGCAGGTGGTCCCACAGGAACACCCCGTCCCAGCCGGCCTCCTCGGCCTCGACCGCGAGGTCGGCGAGCAGCACCGGGTCGGCGAGCGCGTCGAACGGCGGCAGGAAGAGCCCCCGCCGGCTCATCGGGCCGCCGCCCGCACGAGGTCCATCGCCTCGGCGACGGCCAGGGAGGACTCCAGCGCGGTGTGCCGGGGCACCTCCGCGCCGGCCAGGACGGCGTCGACGTGGCGCAGGGCGGCGGTGAAGGACCACCGGTCGGCGGTCGGCCGCTCGACCACCGGCTCCGCCCCGGGACGGCGCAGCTCCAGGGTGCTGTCCGGACGCGGGTGGTACGGGTCCTCCAGGCGGATCGTGCCCTCGGTGCCGCTGAGCACCGTCGTGGTGTCGGCGCCGCGCCGGAAGCCGCAGGACAGCAGCAGCCGTCGGTCGTCGGGGTAGTCGACCAGGGCGGCCAGCTCCACCTCGACCTCGGCGCCGCGCACCGCGGACGCGGCGGCGGTGAGCGCCGGGCCGCCGAAGAGCTCGGCCGCCAGCCGCAGCGGGTAGCAGCCGACGTCGGCCAGCGCGCCCCCGGCCGTCGCCGCGGACAGCCGGATGTCCTCGCTGCGGCCGAGCTGGAAGTGGAAGCTGCCCGAGATCTCCCGCAGCTCGCCGATCGCGCCGTCTGCCAGCAGCTCCACCAGCCGCCGGTGCTGGGCGGTGAACGGGAAGACGAACGCCTCCCACAGCGGCAGCGCGGCCCGTTCGGCCACCGCCAGCACGCGCCGGGCCTGGTCGGCGTCGACGCACAGCGGCTTCTCGCAGAGCACCGCCTTGCCCGCCTCCAGCGCCGCGACCGCCCACTCGGCGTGCAGCGGGTTGGGCAGCGGCACGTAGACCGCCTGCACGGCCGGGTCCTCGAGCACCGCGGCGTAGCCGGTCACGCCGCGGGCGACCCCGTGCGCGGCGGCGAACTCGGCCGCGCGGGCGCCGTCCCGGCCGCCCACGACCACCGCCTCACCACCGGCCTCGGCCAGCGCCGGGAGGAAACGGGAGCGGGCGATGCCGGCGGTGCCGAGCACGCCCCAGCGGGTCCCCGTGGTGGACATCAGCGCGCTGCCGTGTTCTGCACGGGTGCATCCTGCCCTGCACGGGCCGGTCGAGCCCCATGTCCGGATTGAACGGACGACCTTCCGCTTACAAGGCGGGTGCTCTACCACTGAGCTAATGGGGCGGGTCGGGCTGCGCAGCAGGCTACCGGCCGCCGGGAGCCCGGGGCTGCCGCCTCCCGTCGTCCGGGTGAGGATCAGGGCATGAGCAACTCGACGGTGGCGGTCCTGGGCACGGGGACGATGGGCGCCGGGATGGTCCGTTCGCTGCGGCGTGCGGGCATCCCGGTGCGGATGTGGAACCGCGACGGCAGCAAGGCCGCCGCGCTGACCGACACCGGCGCGGAGGCGTTCGGCACCGCGGCCGAGGCGGTGGCCGGCGCCGACGTCGTCCTGACGATGCTCTTCGACGCCGACTCCGCGATCGAGGTGGTCCGCCAGGCCGACGTCCCGGCCGGCACGGTCTGGCTGCAGACCTCCACCGTGGGCGTGGAGGGCATCGAGCGGGTGGCCGAGGTCGCCCGCGAGCTGGAGCTGGTGCTGGTCGACTGCCCGGTGCTGGGCACCAAGGCCCCCGCCGAGCAGGGGCAGCTGGTGATGCTGGCCTCCGGCCCGGAGGAGCAGCGCGCGGCGCTCGCCCCGGTCCTCAACGCGCTGGGCCGCAAGACGGTCTGGGCGGGCGAGGCCGGCACCGGGAGCCGGCTGAAGATGGCGTGCAACGCCTGGCTGATCTCGATCAGCGTGGGCACCGCCCAGTCGATCGCGCTGGCCCGCGGGCTCGGGCTGGACCCGCAGCTGTTCCTCGACGCCGTCGACGGCGGCCCGATGGACACCCCCTACGCGAAGATGAAGGGCAAGAACATGATCACCGGCGAGCACCCGGTGAGCTTCGGGCTGACCGGTGCGACCAAGGACGCCGTGTTGATCCAGGCCGCGCTGCAGGCCGCGGGCGTCTCCGACCGGTTCGACGCCGCCGCGGTCGAGACCATGCAGCTGGCGATCGACCGGCTGCCCGACCCGGGCGCGGTGGACCTCAGCGCGCTGATCGTCGGCCTGGAGCAGCGGGACTGACGCCGGGGAGGCTGCCCGGGGACGCCGGGCAGCCTCCCGTCACCGGGTCCGGGTCAGGGGGCCTCGGACCCGGCGGCCGGGTCGCTGGAGACGAACTCCGTGGGGTCGCTGTCGACCGTGGCGCCGCCGTCGATCCAGCGCGCGAAGCCGGCCGGGTCGCGCCGCTCCAGCTCGTCGAGCGCCTCCTCCCGGCGGCGGACCAGCTCCTGCCGGACGGCCGGGTCCCTGGTCTGCGCCAGCGCCGCCGAGCTGCGCACCCACTCCTCGCCGAGGGCCTGCACGGTGAGCCCGCCGACCGGGATCGGGCAGATCACGGCCGGGCGCCGCGCCGCTGCGGTGACCTGCCGGTCGGCCCGGGCCGCGCGCAGCGCCCAGCGGATGAGCAGCACCCCCAGGACGGAGACCACCACGAGCGCGGTGACCGCGGCACCGGCCAGCACGACGAAGCCGCTGAGCAGCAACAGCCCGGCCACGGTGCCCACCGCAGTGCGCCAGGCGGCGTCGACGGCCGCCTGCCGCCGGTCCGGGCCCGCGCTCTCCCGGGCGATGCCGGCGCCCAGGCAGGCGGCGACGACGGCGGCCAGCGCGACCGCGCCCAGCCCGGCGGCGCCGAGGGAGATCCCGCCCACCGCGGCCAGCACCGCCCCCAGGAGCACCAGCAGGGCGAGGCTGCAGCGGACGAGGAGCGGGCGCACGGGCACCGGGGCCTCCGGAGGGCAGGACGGGCGGGGAGGACGCTCCCCTCGGCTGGTGGTCCCTGCCCCGTTCCCGGCAAGATCACGCTCCGCGACCTCGACACGCCGAGGAGTGAGCTGGTGCGTCCAGGGAACTCACAGCGCACCACCAGTTCCGGACCAGTCCGGGGCCGCACAGTGGACTCAGCACAGCAGGGAGGTCCTGCGGTGAGTGGGAGGGACGACCCGTGAGCGAGCACAACCGCCCGGCCGACGACACCGGGCACAGCACGGACCCCCAGGGCAGCTCCGCCTGGGCACCCCAGCAGCCGAACGGTGCCGCGTCCCCACAGCAGCCCCTCGGCGGCCAGGCCCCCTACGGCGAGCAGCCGCAGCACGGCGGCCAGGCTCCCTACGGAGCGCAGCCCCACGGTGCGCAGCCGCCCTACGGCGCCCAGCCCGGCTACGGGGCACAGCCGCCCTACGGGGCCGGGCAGCACCCCGACGCCCAGCCGACGCAGCAGTTCCCGCCGGCCGGTGCCGCACCCCAGCAGGGGCACCCCGGCCAGCAGACCCAGCAGTTCGGCGCCGCGCAGCCCTGGCCGCCGGCCGGCTACGGCACCCCGGGCTACCACCAGGCGACCGCCCAGCCCGGTGGCCTGCCGCCGGCCTTCCAGCCGACCGCTCCGGCGAAGCCGGCCCGCAACGGCCGGCTGCGCCTCGGCATCGCCGGCGGCCTGGTCGCCGCCGCCCTCATCGGCGGTGGCGCGGGAGCCGGCGTGATGGCCCTGAGCGACGACGGCACGATCGGCTCGGCGAGTGCGCCCACCGCGCAGACCGTCGTCATCAACGACCCGAAGACGGCGACCACCGCGACCGCCGCGGCCGGCAAGGCCTCCCCCAGCGTCGTGACCATCTACGTCAGCTCGGGCTCCGGGTCCGGCTCCGGGTCGGGCGTGATCATGTCCGCCGACGGCTACGTGGTCACCAACAACCACGTCGTCACCCTGGACAGCTCCACCGAGCAGGCCACCGTCCAGGTGCGCACCGCCGACGGCACGCTCTACGCCGCCACGGTCGTGGGCACCGACCCGACATCGGACCTCGCGGTGGTGAAGCTGACCGACGCCAGCGGGCTCACCCCCGCGGTGTTCGCGGACTCCAGCGCCGTGCAGGTCGGCGACGCCGCGGTGGCGATCGGCGCCCCCCTGGGGCTGTCCAACACGGTCACCGACGGCATCATCAGCGCCACGAACCGCGCGGTGCAGACCGGGTCGACGCAGGACGACAGCACGGTGATCGACGCGATCCAGACCGACGCGGCGATCAACCCGGGCAACTCCGGTGGCGCGCTGGTCAACGCCGCCGGCGAGGTCGTCGGCATCAACACCGCGATCGCCTCGGTCGCCACCGCCGACGTCCCCGGTCAGCAGTCCAGCCAGAGCGGCAACATCGGCGTCGGCTTCGCCATCCCGGCCAACACCGCGCAGCGGATCGCCCAGGAGATCAAGGACACCGGCAAGGCCAGCCACGCCCTGCTCGGCGTCAGCGCCAGCACCGCGTCGTCCGCGGGCTCGGCCGTCGGCAGCGGCGCCCAGCTGGCCGCGGTGTCCGCCGGCTCCCCGGCCGCCGACGCCGGCCTGCAGGTGGGCGACGTCATCACCGCGGTCGGCGACCGGGTGGTCACCACCTCCACGGAGCTGACCGCCGCCGTCCGCAGCTCCAAGCCCGGCGACTCGGTCACGCTGACCATCCGCCGCGGCCAGAGCAGCTCGAAGGTCGACGTCACCCTCGACGCCGCGTCCGACTGAACGAGGGCCCCGCACTGGGGCCGACCCACGGACCGACGACCCCGGAGCTGACCCCCCGCAGCCCCGGGGTCGTCGTCCGTCCGCACCACCTACGCTCGACCGGGTGCCGGCCCCCACCCCGAACGTCCCGCTCACCGGCTCGCTGGACGACCCGGCCCGGGCCCGCGACCTGGCCCGGATGAAGCGGCTGGCGACCGGCCTGTTCCTGCTGGCCGCAGCGGTCTTCCTGGCCTGCGTGCTGTTCGGCGGCGACCACGCCTGGGTCGGCTACGTCCGGGCCACCGCCGAGGCGTCGATGGTCGGGGCGCTGGCCGACTGGTTCGCCGTGACCGCGCTGTTCCGGCACCCGCTCGGGCTCCCCATCCCGCACACCGCGGTCATCCCGCGCAAGAAGGACCAGATCGGCACCAGCCTGGGCACCTTCGTGCAGGAGAACTTCCTCACCCGCACCGTCGTCGAGGAGCGCCTGGACGGCGTCGACGTCCCCGGCCGGCTGGGCGCCTTCCTCGCCACCCCCGGGCGGGCCGAGCGGCTGGCCGGTGACGCCGGGAAGGCGCTGGGCGCGCTGACCGACCTCATCGAGGACGACGAGGTGCAGCAGGCCGTCTCCGGGTTCGTCGACCGCAAGCTCCGCGAGACGCCGGCCGCCCCGGGGCTCGCCCGCGTGCTGGAGCTGGCCGTGGACGGCGACCGGCACCAGGAGGTGCTGTCGGCGGGGCTGTCCGGGCTGGCGGAGTTCCTGGCCGACAACCGGCTGGTGTTCCGCGCCCGGCTGGGCGCCGCCTCGCCGTCCTGGGTGCCCGACTGGGTCGACGACCGGGTGTTCGACCGGGTCTTCGAGCTGATGCGCGGCTTCCTGGCCGAGGTGGGCGCCGACCGCGACCACCCGGTGCGGGCCGTCTACGACCGGCGGCTGCGCGCCTACGTGCACGCGCTGCGCACCGACCCCGAGGCCGCCGCCCGGGTCGAGCAGTTCAAGGCCGAGGTGCTCGACCACCCGGCCGTGCGCACCTGGTCCGGGTCGCTGTGGAGCACCGCCAAGAACGGCGCCATCACCGCCGCCGCCGACCCGGACTCCGAGCTGCGGACCCGCGTGGTGCGGCTGATCCGGGCCGGCGCCGGGCTGCTGCAGACCGACCCGACGATCCGCGAGCTGGTGCAGCGGCAGTTCCGCCGGGGCGCCGGCTGGGCGGTCGAGCGCTTCGCCGGTGACGCCGCCGACCTGGTGGGCACCACCGTGGCCCGCTGGGACACCGAGGAGACCAGCAAGCGGATCGAGCTGCAGGTGGGCCGGGACCTGCAGTGGATCCGGGTCAACGGCACCGTGGTCGGTGGCCTGGCCGGCCTGGTCATCTACACCGTGGCGCAGCTGCTGTCCTGAGCGGTCAGGACGTGAGCCGCAGCCCCACCACGCAGGCGACGATGCCGGCCAGCAGCAGCACCCGCACCAGCGACACCGGCTCCGCACCGCTGGCCATGGCGTACCCCGCGGTCAGCACCGCGCCGATGCCCACCCAGACGGCGTAGGCGCTGCCGACGGGCAGGCCGCGCAGCGCGTAGGCGAGCCCGCCCATGCTCCCGGCCAGGCCGATCACGAAGACGACCACCGGCCAGGGGCGGGTGAAGCCGTGCGAGCGCTCCAGGGCGTTGGCCCAGACGGCCTCGAGGGCGCCGGACAGGACGAGGACGAACCAGTACACGAGGACTCCACCGGTCGCCGTCTTGTCGCTGTCCGGGTACGGCGCCGCTCGTCCGGGAGACCCGTCCGCCGGGCTCTCCCCCAGGGTCGCACGCCCCGACGGGCCCCGCTGGGGGTCGCGCCGCACGGGGCTCTGCCCCGGATCGCACGCCGCAAAGGGCTCGACCCCGGGGGTCGCGCCTCACCGGGCTCCCCGGGTCGTACCCCCCGACGGGCTCCGCCCCGGGGGGCGCGCTCACCGGGCTCCGCTCCGGGGGCGCACGCCTCGCCGGGCTCGGCCCCCGTGTCGCACCCGACGGCCGTGCGAGATCTGCGCTCTCGTGGCCTCCCGGCGCGCGAGGCCACGAGACCGCAGATCCCACGCACCACCCGGCCGCCCAGCGGGGCGGCCGGGGACGCGGGCTACAGCGAGCGGCGGGCGGAGGCCGCGGCGAACAGGGCGATGCCGGCCGCGACGCTGACGTTCAGCGACTCGGTGTCCTTGGTGATCGGGATGGACAGCACCACGTCACAGCGCTCGCGGACCAGCCGCGACAGCCCGGCGCCCTCGGCGCCGACGACCAGCGCGATCGGGTCGGCGAAGCCGTCGTACTCGTGGATGCCCATCTCGCCGTCGGCGGCCAGGCCGACGGTCTGCAGGCCGGCGTCCTGGTAGGAGCCGAGCGCGCGGGCGAGGTTGACCGCCCGGGCGACCCGCAGCCGGGCCGCGGCACCGGCGCTGGTGCGCCAGGCCGAGCCGGTCATGCCCACCGCGCGGCGCTCCGGGACGACGAGGCCGTGCGCGTCGAAGGCCGCGGCCGACCGGATGATCGCCCCCAGGTTGCGGGGGTCGGTCACGCCGTCCAGGGCCACGAGCAGCGGCGGGCGGCCGGAGTCGCGGGCGATGTCGAGCAGGTCGTCGGGGTGCGCGTAGTCGTACGGCGGCACCATCAGGCCGATGCCCTGGTGCAGCGCGTGGTCGCTCATCCGGTCGAACTCGGCCTTGCCGACCTCGAGCAGCGGCAGCCCACGGTCGGCGGCCAGCTGCACGGACTCCGCGATCCGCTCGTCGGTGCCACCGCGGCTGGTGTCGCCGGTGACCACGTAGAGCGCGGTCGCCGGGATCTTGGCGCGCAGCGCCTCCAGGACGGGGTTGCGGCCCAGCAGCAGCTCGGGGGCCTCGGCGTTGCGCCGCTGCACCCGCTGCCGGTTGTCCTGGCGTGCCGCGGCGGCCTTGGCCGCCCGGTACGCCGGGTGGTGCGGTCGGTCGGTGGCCTTGGGGGTCGCACCCCTGCCGGCCAGAGAGCGCCGGTTCTTGCCGCCGGTCCCGGCGGTGGCGGTCTTCTTGCCCGCACCTTCCGAGCGGCCGCGTCGTTGGCTGTTGCCGGCCATCAGGAGAGCTCCCATCGTGTGCCCTGGGGTGTGTCCTCGACCTGCACGCCCAGGGCGCCGAGCTGGTCACGGATGGCATCGGCGGCCGCGTAGTCCTTGCGGGCGCGCGCCGCAGCACGCTGGTCCAGCGCGAGCTGGACCAGGCCGTCGGTGGCCTGCGCCAGGCGGCGGTCGCCACCGGCGTCGGCCCACTGCGGGTGGAGCGGGTCGAGCCCGAGGACGCCGAGCATGGCCCGGACGGAGCCCAGCGCTGCGGCCAGCCCCTCGCTGTCGTCGGCGGCCAGGGCGGTGTTGCCCCGGGTGACGACCTCGTGCACGACCGCGACGGCGGCCGGCGTGCTCAGGTCGTCGTCCAGCGCGGCGGTGAAGGCGGCCGGGAGCGTGAGCTCCCCGGCGTCCTCGCCGACGACCTCGGCCGCCCGTCGCACGAAGGACTCCAGCCGCTGGTAGGCGGTGGCGGCCTCGGCGAGCGCGGGCTCGCTGAACTCGATCATGGAGCGGTAGTGCGGGGCGACGAGGTAGTAGCGCAGCTCGACCGGACGCACCCGCTGGACGACCTCGTCGACCAGCAGGGTGTTGCCCAGCGACTTGCTCATCTTCTCCCCGCCCATGGTCACCCAGGCGTTGTGCAGCCAGTAGCGGGCGAACCCGTGCCCGGCGGCCTGGGACTGGGCGCGCTCGTTCTCGTGGTGCGGGAAGCGCAGGTCCAGCCCGCCGCCGTGCAGGTCGAACTCCGGGCCGAGGTACTTCTCGGCCATCGCCGAGCACTCGAGGTGCCAGCCCGGGCGGCCGCGGCCCCAGGGGGTGGCCCAGGAGGCGGTGGTGGGCTCGCCGTCCTTGACGCCCTTCCACAGCGCGAAGTCGCGCGGGTCGTGCTTGCGCTCGTCGGTCTCGGTGTCGGCGGCCGGCTGCAGCTCGCCGATCTTCTGCCCGGACAGCTCGCCGTACGCCGGGAACGAGCGGACGTCGAAGTACACGTCGCCGTCGACGGCGTAGGCGTGCCCGCGGTCGATGAGCGTCGCGATCAGCTCGACCATCTCCGGCACGTGCCCGGTCGCCCGCGGCTCGTAGGTGGGCGGCAGGGTGCCCAGCACGTCGTAGGCGCGGGTGGCGGCCCGCTCGTTCTCGTACGCCCAGGCCCACCACGGCTCACCGGCAGCGGCGGACTTGGCGAGGATCTTGTCGTCGACGTCGGTGACGTTGCGGACATAGGTGACCTCGTACCCGGTGGAGGTCAGCCAGCGGCGCAGCACGTCGAAGGCGATCGCGAAGCGCACGTGCCCGATGTGCGGCGGCCCCTGCACGGTCAGGCCGCAGACGTACATGGAGACCTGTCCTGCACGCAGGGGCGTGAAGTCACGCACGGCACGCGCGGCCGTGTCGTACAGGCGGAGGCTCACCGGCTCGATCCTACGGGCGTGTCGGTGGGTGTCCCGACCACGAGCGCGGTGGCCAGTGCCGCCCGCCCCTCGCCGCGGCCGGTGAGACCGAGGCCGTCGGTGGTGGTGGCGGTGACCGAGACCGGGGCGCCGAGCGCCGCGGACAGCACCGCCTCGGCCTCGGCCCGCCGCGGGCTGAGCTTCGGGCTGTTGCCCACCAGCTGGACGACGGCGTTGCCGACCTGCCAGCCGGCGGCGGTGAGCACCTCGCGGACGTGCTCGAGGACGGCGACCCCGCGGGCGCCGGCCCAGCGCGGGTCGTCGGTGCCCAGCAGCCCGCCGATGTCGCCCAGCCCGGCAGCGGACAGCACCGCGTCGGTGAGCGCGTGGGCGACGACGTCGCCGTCGGAGTGCCCGGCGCAGCCGTCGACCCCGGGCCACTCGAGGCCGGCCAGCCAGCAGGCACGGCCGGGCTCGATCGGGTGCACGTCGGTGCCCAGCCCGACCCGGGGCAGCGGCGCGGTCACACGACCTCCTGCGCGACCTGGAGCCCGGCGAGCGCGAGGTCGTGGGCCACGGTGATCTTCGCGGCGCGCTCGTCGCCGGCGACGGTGTGCACGGGGATGCCGGCGGCCCGGACGACGGAGGCGTCGTCCGTGAACTCGGCGGCGGCGCCGTGGGCGCGCCCGTACGCCTCGACCAGGGTGGCCCGGTCGAAGCCCTGCGGGGTCTGCACCCGGCGCAGCGGTGCCCGCGGCACGTCGGCGGTCACGACCCCGTCGGCGTCGACCACGACGGTTGTGTCGACGACGGGCAGCACCGGGACGACCGCGCGGGCGCCGGCGGCCAGGGCGGCGAGCACCCGGGCGACGACGGCGGGCGGGGTGAGCGGCCGGGCCGCGTCGTGGACCAGGACGACGTCGGCCTGCTCACGGGCGGCCGCCAGGGCCGCACGCACGGAGGCGGTCCGGGTGTCACCGCCGACCACGACGTGGACGTCGTCGGGCAGGACCGCGACGAACGCGGCCCGCTGCGGTGCCGGGACGGCGACGACGACCTCGGCCACCCCGCCGGCGCGCAGGGACTCCACCGCCCAGACGACGAGCGGCCGGCCGTCGAGCAGCACGAGGGCCTTCGGCAGTTCCGCCCCCAGACGCAGACCACTCCCGGCCGCTGCGACGATGCCGACAGCGTGCACGGGAGTGGTCTGGGGAGCGCTGGCGGGAAGACCAGCGCCCTGGTGCTCGGTGCTCAGGAAGCCAGGACCTCGTCGAGCAGGACCTCGGCCTTGTCCTCGTTCGTGCCCTCGGCGAGCGCGAGCTCGCTGACCAGGATCTGGCGCGCCTTGGAGAGCATGCGCTTCTCCCCGGCGGACAGGCCGCGGTCCTTGTCGCGACGCCACAGGTCACGCACGACCTCGGCGACCTTGTTCACGTCGCCGGAGGCCAGCTTCTCGAGGTTGGCCTTGTACCGACGCGACCAGTTGGTCGGCTCCTCGGTGTGCGGGGCACGCAGGACCTCGAAGACCTTGTTCAGCCCGTCCTGGCCGACGACGTCGCGGACGCCCACGATCTCGGCGTTGTCGGCGGGGACCCGCACCGTGAGGTCGCCCTGGGCGACCTTCAGCACGAGGTAGGACTTCTCGACGCCCTTGATGGTGCGCTGCTCGATCGCCTCGATGAGCGCCGCGCCGTGGTGCGGGTAGACAACGGTCTCGCCAACGGTGAAGCCCATGTGTGTGTGACCCCTTTCGCTCACCCCAGGTTACCACGGCAGAATGCCGTCCGGCTCGGCAGAGTCCGACAAAAGTGCTGGTCAGCGGCGTGATCGTGGCCGGTCGGGGGGTTGACAGGACGTGGTCGGTGTGCAGACGAACGGCACGACGGGACCTCCGGGAGCACCCCGGCGGGCTCTCGCACTCGCCCGCGCGACCCACCTCGAGCCCACGCTGGCCGTCACCACCGTCGCGGTGCTGCTGGCCCTCGCCGCCGGTGTCCCGGTGGGGCGCACGGTGCTGGTGGGAGCAGCCGTCCTCGCTGGTCAGGCCGCCATCGGGTGGTGCAACGACTGGCTGGACGCCGACCGGGACCGTGCCGTCGGACGCGCCGACAAACCCGTTGTGCAGGGCACCGTCTCGCCCTCCCAGCTGCGCGCCGGCGCCGTCCTGGCCGCCCTCGTGTCGGCGGTCGCCTCGCTCGCGCTGGGCGTCGTCCCGGGGCTGCTGCTGCTCGTGCTGGTGGCCAGCGGTCTGGTCTACGACGCCGGGCTCAAGCGCACCGCCCTGTCCCCGCTGCCCTACCTGACCGGCTTCGGCGCGCTGCCCGCCGGCGTCGTGGCGGCCGCACCGGGGAGCCCCGGCGCACCGTGGTGGCTGGTGGCCGCCGGTGCCGCCCTCGGCGGGGCGGCACACGTGGCCAACGTGGCGCCCGACGTCGCCGACGACCTCGCCACCGGGGTGCGCGGGCTCCCGCACCGCGTCGGCCCGGTGCCCTCGGCCGTCGCCGGTGCCCTGCTGCTCGGTGCCTCCGCGCTGCTGCTGGTGACCGGGCCGGCCGGCGGCCCCGGCGTCCGCGGCTGGCTGGCCTGCGCGGTCGCCGTCCCGGCGGTGGTCGTCGCGGCCCTGGCCGGCAGCCCGCGCGCCCGCCGGCTGGCCTTCCCGGCGGTCCTGCTGCTCACCGTGCTCGACGTCCTCCTGCTGCTGTCGAGCGGTTCGGCCCTGACCTAGGGGGCGTCGGTGCCGCGCCGGCGCTCCTGGTCGACGACGAGGTCGAGGTCCTTGAGCCGGGTCAGGCCGGTGAGCGGCTGGCGCATCCGGGAGTTGCCGGCGAGCCGTTCGCGGTTGCGCTCCAGGAACGCCCAGTAGCCGGCGGTGAACGGGCAGGCGTCCTCCCCCACCCGCTTCTTCGGGTCGTACCGGCAGCCGCCGCAGTAGTCGCTCATCCGGTCGATGTAGGCCCCGCCCGCGGCGTAGGGCTTGGTGGCCAGCACCCCGCCGTCGGCGTGCTGGCTCATCCCCACGACGTTGGCGACCATCACCCAGTCGTAGCCGTCGAGGAACATCCGGTGGAACCAGTCGGTGATGGCCAGCGGCTCGATGCCGCGCTGCAGCGCGTAGTTGCCCAGCACCATCAGCCGCGGGATGTGGTGCACCCAGCCGCGCTCGCGGACGTCGGAGAGCACCGAGGACAGGCAGTTGGCGTCCACGGCCTCGGCCTCCAGCTCGCCCATCCAGCCGGGCACCTCCTCGTGGGCGTCGAGGGCGTTGCCGTGCCGGTACTCGCGGCCCAGCTGCCAGTACAGGTGCCAGATCCAGTCCCGCCAGCCCATCACCTGGCGGACGAACCCCTCGACGGAGTTCAGCGGCAGCGGGTCGCCGGCGGCGACGGACTCCCGCCAGGCGGCGTCGGCGCGGTGCACGACGTCGGCGGGGTCGACCAGCCCGAGGTTCAGCGACACCGACATCATCGAGTGGGCCAGCCAGGGGTCCTGGCTGAGCATCGCGTCCTCGTGCGGCCCGAAGGCGCGCAGCCGGTGGGTGAGGAAGTCCTCGAGCCGCTCCTGGGTCTCGGCGTGCGTGACCGGGAACAGCCGGGGGCCGTCGGACCCCACGAAGGAGACGTCGCCGGCGGCCTCCCAGGCGTCGAGGTCGGCCCGCACCTGCGCGTCGATCTCGTCCTCCACCGGCATCCAGGGCGGTGGGACGTCGACCCGGCCGTCGGCCGGCGGGGGCTGCCGGTTGTCGTGGTCGAGGTTCCAGGTGCCCCCGGCGGGCTCCGCGCCGTCCATCAAGACGTCGTGCACGCGGCGGGCGACCCGGTAGAAGTCGTCCATCAGCAGCCGCTGCCGCCCCCGGCCGCCGGCCCAGCGGCGGAAGTCGGCCTGCCGGGTGACGAACCCGCGGGCCTCCAGCACGATCACCTCGGGACGGCGGAGGACGAAGTCACGGGCCGGCCAGGTGGTGGGCGCGCAGACCGACAGCGGCTCGTGCACCTCGTCGAGGGCCTCGGCGTAGGTGTCCGTCTGCAGGAACACGGCCTGGTCGCCGAGCTCGGCGGCCCGGTGCCGCAGCGCCGACAGCAGCACGTGGGCCTTCTGCCGGTGGAACCGCCGCCGCCGGAAGACGCCCTTGGACTCGATCAGCAGGACCGGCTGGTCCGGCGCGTCGAGGAAGTGCGGGCCCAGCTGGTCGGCGAACAGCCACCGCCGGGTGGTGGGCGCCTGAGCTGGGAACTCGCCCAGCGCAGGGTCCCCGTCACCGGGCATGCGGTCCTCGGTCCGTGCGGTCACGTCCCTCACCTCCAGCGGACATCCTCGGGTGCCCGTTACGATCTGCGCGACTCGTGCCGCTCCCGCCCGGAGCGACCGGTACGTCCTCTGGAGGTCGACGCTGTGAACCGCGCACCGCGCGCTGCTGCCATCGGTGCCCTGCTGCTCGCCCCCGTGGCGCTGTCGGCCTGCAGCGCCGGGCAGGTGACCCAGACGAGCACCCAGGAGCAGAACTTCGGCGGCCAGATGGACGTCGGCCCGCTGAACCTGCGCGCCCTCGAGCTGCCCTACCCGACCGGCGGCGTCTACCCCAGCGGCAGCGACGCCCGTCTGCTGGGCGCCGTGGTCAGCACCGCCGACGTCCCCGACACCCTCGTCGGGATCACCGGCCCGGACTTCACCGGTGTCGAGGTCGTCGACCCCACCGCCGCAGCGGCCGGCGCCGCCCCCTCCGCAGCGGTCTCGCTGCCCGTCCCGGCCGACGGCACGCTCTTCCTCGGCAACGGCCAGGGGCCCGCGGTCACCCTCGTCGGGCTGGCCGACGACGTGAGCGTGGGCCAGTACGTCGACGTGACGTTCAGCTTCACCAACTCCGGCGACGTCACCGTGCCCGTGCCGGTGGGCACCGCGACCCGCGACCTCCCCCGCGGCGAGGCCTTCGACTTCCACCCGGAGGTGGAGACGGACCAGCAGGGCGGCAGCAGCGCCCCGTGAGGTCCGGGGTGACCAGCACCTCGCCCGACCCGGCGTCCCGTCGCACGGAACTGTCGTACCCCCACGCCACCCTGACGGCGTGCCCCCCTCCGGTGTGAAGTCCCGCCCCGCCCACCGCTGCAGCGAGTGCGGCTACACCTCGGCCAAGTGGGTCGGACGCTGCCCCGAGTGCCAGGCCTGGGGCAGCGTCCAGGAGGTGGGCGCGGTCGGGTCCTCCCCGCTGCGCTCCGTGGCGGCCGGCCCGGTGACCTCCCGGGCCCGGCCGATCGGCCAGGTCGAGCTGGAGGGCGCCCAGGCGGTGCCCACCGGCATCCCCGAGTTCGACCGCGTGCTGGGCGGCGGCCTGGTGCCCGGCGCCGTGCTCCTGGTCGCCGGTGAGCCCGGCGTCGGCAAGTCCACCCTGCTGCTCGAGGTCGCCCACCGGGTCGCCGCGGCCAACGGGCCCACGCTGGTCGTCTCCGGTGAGGAGTCGGCCGCACAGGTCAGGCTGCGTGCCGAGCGCATCGGCGCGCTGCACGACGAGCTGTACCTGGCCGCGGAGACCGAGCTGTCCGCCGTCCTCGCCCACGTCGAGGACGTCAACCCGACCCTGCTGGTGCTCGACTCCGTGCAGACCGTGCGCTCCCCCGCCGTCGACGGCACCGACGGCGGCGCCACGCAGGTGCGCGCGGTGGCCAGCGCGCTCAGCGGGGTCGCCAGGGCCCGCAACATGACCACCATCCTCGTCGGCCACGTCACCAAGGACGGCGCGATCGCCGGCCCGCGGGCGCTGGAGCACCTGGTCGACGTGGTCATCTCCTTCGACGGCGAGCGGCACTCGACGCTGCGGCTGGTGCGGGCCACCAAGAACCGGTTCGGCCCGGCCGACGAGATCGGCTGCTTCGAGATCGGCGACGGCGGCGTGGTCGGCGTGCCCGACCCGTCCCACCTGTTCGTGTCCCGCCGGTCGGCGCCGGTGCCCGGCAGCTGCGTCACAGTGACCATGGAGGGCAGCCGCCCGCTGCTGGCCGAGGTTCAGGCCCTGGTGGCCACCTCCGGCGGCGGTGGGTCGCCGCGCCGGGCGGTGAGCGGGCTGGACTCCCAGCGGGTGGCGATGGTCAACGCCGTGGTCGAGCGGCGGGGTGGGGTCAAGCTCGCCGACGCCGACGTCTTCGCCGCCTCGGTGGGCGGCGTGCGCATCCTGGAGCCCGCCGCCGACCTCGCCCTGGCGCTGGCGATCGCCTCCGCGGCCAAGGACCGTCCGCTGCCCGGCGGCCTGGTGGCCATCGGCGAGGTCGGCCTGTCCGGGGAGATCCGCCGGGTCGGCGGTACCGCCCGGCGACTGGCCGAGGCGGCCCGGCAGGGCTATACCGCCGCCCTCGTCCCCGAGGACTCCGGCCCCGCGCCCAAGGGCATGCGGCTGATCGAGGTGGCCGACCTGGCCGGCGCGATCCACCGGCTCTGGTGAGCCTCCGCACCCGCGACCGACCCCCTGGTCAGCGGGTGCGGACGTGCGGTGATCGCCGACCCGCCCCGAACACGTAGAATCGGCCTCTGTACCGCCCGACCGTCAGGAGCGCTCGTGCCCCCCGCTGTGGACCCCGAGGCCGCGCTGCGGGAACTGCTCGGTCGGATCGCCCCCGGCACCGCCCTCCGGGACGGTCTGGAGCGGATCCTGGCCGGCCGTACCGGCGCGCTGATCGTGCTCGGCTACGACCGCGTGGTCGAGTCGCTGTGCACCGGCGGCTTCGCCCTGGACGTCGCACTGTCGGCGACCCGGCTGCGTGAGCTCGCCAAGATGGACGGCGCGGTGATCGTCTCCTACGACGGCAGCCGCATCGTGCGCGCCGGCGTGCACCTCATGCCCGACCCGACCATCCCCACCGAGGAGTCGGGCACCCGGCACCGCACCGCGGAGCGCGTCGCCCTGCAGACCGACTTCCCGGTGATCTCGGTCAGCCAGTCGATGCACATCATCTCCGTCTACGTGGCCGGGCGGCGCTACACCCTCGAGCACCCCACCACGATCCTCGCCCGCGCCAACCAGGCCCTCGCCGCACTCGAGCGCTACAAGCTCCGGCTCGACGAGGTGGCCAGCACGCTCTCGGCGCTGGAGATCGAGGACCTGGTGACGGTCCGGGACGCGATGAGCGTCAGCCAGCGGCTGGAGATGGTGCGCCGGATCGCCGACGAGATCGAGGGCTTCGTCGTCGAGCTGGGCACCGACGGTCGGCTGCTGGCGCTGCAGCTGGACGAGATGCTCGCCGGTGTCGAGGAGGACCGCGGCCTGCTCGTGCGCGACTACCTGCCCAGCGGCCGCCGCAACCGCACCGGCGAGGAGGTGCTCACCGACCTCCGCGCGCTGACCGCCACCGAGCTGCTGGACCTGTCCGCGGTCGCCCGCTGCTACGGCCTGCCCACCTCGCCCGACGCGCTGGACTCCCCGGTCAGCCCGCGTGGCTACCGGCTGCTGGCCCGGGTCCCCCGGCTGCCGGCCAGCATCATCGACCGCCTGGTCACCCACTTCGGCGGGCTGCAGAAGCTGCTGGCCGCCACCATCGAGGACCTGCTCGCCGTCGAGGGCGTCGGCGAGGCGCGGGCGCGCGGCATCCGTGAGGGCCTGTCCCGCCTCGCCGAGACCTCGATCCTCGACCGCTACAGCTGACGGCGCGAGGTCGGGGCGCCTCCGACCACGGCCCGCGCCGGGGGACTCAGCTGAGGGTGAAGGTGGCGTCCGGGCTGACCTCGGTGTCCAGCCGGCCGCGGAGCACGTAGCTGCCGGCGGGCGGGGTGGTGCGGCTGCCGGCGCACCCGGGGGCGCTGCTCAGCCCGCTCCACAGCACCGGGAACACCACGATCTCCCCCGGCTGGAGGGTGCGCTGCTCCGTCCGGCTCTCCGGGAAGCAGTCGTTGCTGCCCCACACGCGCTCGCCGGCCCCGTTCACCAGGATGACCTCCTGCAGCGGGGCGTCCACGGGCCGCACGCAGGCCACCGGCGAGGTGTTGGTGACCACCAGCTCGAACGTCGGCTTGCTGCCCACGGCGGCGACGGGCGGGTTCGGCCGCACCTCCACCGCGATCATGTCGTCGCTGCACGGGCCGCCGGGGACCGGCGCCGCCGGTTCGCTGGGCGCGGGCGCCGCGCTCGTCGCCGGGGCGCTGGACGGTGCCGGGGACGGCGCCGCGGTGGGCACCTGGACCGCGGCCAGTGAGGGCACCACCTGCTCCAGGCCCGGGGTGGCCCGCAGCGTGTCGCCGGCCGGTGCGGCGACCGGCGTGGGCGCCTCCGAGCCGCCGGTGACGACGGCGGTGCCGAGCCAGCCGCCCCCACCCAGGACGCCCAGGGTGCAGCCCAGCACCAGCAGACGCCGCCGCCAGTAGACGGCGGCGGGCAGTGGCCCGACCGGGTGCAGCACCCCGTGACGCTAACCGGCGGCCCGGAGCCCTCTGCGGACGCCACGCCACGACCACCGTCGCTCCGCCGCCTCGTCGCTCACGCCCGTGGACCGGTGCGGCGAGGCGTCACGATGCGTGCGGACGCCCACCGCCTCAAGCGACTCCCACCCGGACCACCCGGTGCTGCTGGACCAATCCCGGTGCCGCCAGGCCATCCGGTGCCGCCAGTCCATCCGATGCCGCCCGCCAGTCCGTCCGGTACTGCCCGGCCGCCCGGTACTAGCGGGCCGCCCGGTTCAGCGGGCCGCCCGGTGCCGCCAGGCCGTCCGGTGCCGCCAGGCCGCCCGGTGCCGCCAGGCCGCCCGGTGCCGCCAGGCCGCCCGGTGCCGCCTCCGGCGGTCACCCCTGCCCGGTCCCTCACGCCCGCCGAGCACACTGGACGCTCGTGAGCACCCTCCCCGCACCGCCCGCCCCCGCCCCGGGTGAACCGGTCGGCGAGGTGATCGTCGACTGGTACGCCGGCGCTGCGCGGGACCTGCCGTGGCGTGCCCCCGGCACCGACCCGTGGGCGGTGCTGGTCAGCGAGATCATGCTGCAGCAGACCCCGGTGGCCCGGGTGGAGCCCGTCTGGCGCGAGTGGCTGGCCCGCTGGCCCACCCCGGCGGCGATGGCGCAGGCGAGCCCGGCCGAGGTGATCCGCGCCTGGGGGAAGCTCGGCTACCCGCGCCGGGCACTGCGGCTGCGTGAGGCGGCCGTGGCCATCACCGAGCGGCACGGCGGCCTGGTGCCCGCCGAGGTCGACGAGCTCGAGGCGCTGCCGGGCATCGGCACGTACACGGCGCGGGCCGTCTCCTGCTTCGGGTACCACCGCCGCCAGCCGGTGGTGGACACGAACGTGCGCCGGGTCGTCGCGCGGCTGGTGCACGGGAAGGCCGAAGCCGCGCCGGCGCGCGCCGCCGACCTGGCCGACATCGCGGAGCTGGCCCCGGAGGACCACGACCGCGCGGTGCGCTTCTCGGTCGCCGTCATGGAGCTGGGCGCCCTGGTCTGCGTCGCCGGCACCCCGCGGTGCGGGGCCTGCCCGGTGCGCGACCGCTGCGCCTGGCGGCTGGCCGGGTCCCCGGCCCACGACGGCCCCCCGCGCCGGGTGCAGAAGTTCGCCGGCACCGACCGGCAGGTGCGCGGCCGGCTGCTGGACGTGCTGCGGGCGGCGTCCGAGCCGGTGCCGGCCGAGGCGCTGACGCCGGCCTGGGACGACGCCGTGCAGCGCTCCCGCTGCCTGGACTCGCTGCTGGTGGACGGGCTGGTCGCCCAGACCGAGGACGGCCGCTTCACCCTGCCCGCCTGACGTCGCCCGCGCGGCGACCTACGGGCGGGGCCCCGGCCGACGGGGTGGGGTGCGGTCCCGCAGGGTGAGCAGCGCGCCGGTCAGGCAGGCCACCACGGCCACGACCACGATCACCGGCTCCACCCAGCCGGGCCAGCCGCTCCCCCGCCGCACCGCCACGGTCGCGCCGATCATCGCGACCGCGATCAGCAGCCCGCCGTAGGCCGGCGTCCGCATCGGGTGGTCACCTCGGGCCATGTCGTCCTCCTGGATGTGCTCGACCGGGCCCCGGGACGACGAAGGCCGCCCCCCGCTCCGGAGAGCGGGAGGCGGCCTCGTCAGGACCTGCTGGGGATCACTCGGCGGCGAGGGCCTGCGGGCCGTCGTCGTCGCCGTCGGCGGCCGCGAGGGCCACCGGCGGGGTGTCGGGGAGGTCGACCGGCTTGGCCTCCGACCGGAAGGTGAACTTCGACAGCACCGTGTCGGCGTTCTCCTCCACGTCCACCACGATGATCTCGCCGGAGGCGATCTCGCCGTAGAGGATCTTCTCGCTCAGCGCGTCCTCGATCTCGCGCTGGATGGTCCGACGCAGCGGACGGGCACCCAGCACCGGGTCGAACCCACGGGCCGCCAGCAGCTTCTTCGCCGCCGGGGTGACCTCGAGCGACATGTCCTTGTTCGCCAGCTGCGTCTCGACCCGGTTGAGCATCAGGTCGACGATGTGGACGATCTCGTCCTCGGTCAGCTGGTGGAACACGACGATGTCGTCGATGCGGTTGAGGAACTCAGGCCGGAAGTGCTGCTTGAGCTCCTCGTTGACCTTGAGCTTCATCCGCTCGTAGTTGCTCGAGGAGTCGTTCCCGGACTGGAAGCCCAGGCCGACGGCCTTGGAGATGTCCCGGGTGCCGAGGTTGGTGGTCAGGATCAGGAGCGTGTTCTTGAAGTCCACGATCCGGCCCTGGCCGTCGGTGAGCCGACCGTCCTCGAGCACCTGCAGCAGCGTGTTGAAGACGTCGGCGTGCGCCTTCTCGATCTCGTCGAAGAGGACCACCGAGAACGGCTTGCGCCGCACCTTCTCGGTCAGCTGGCCACCCTCGTCGTAACCGACGTAGCCGGGAGGGGCACCCACGAGCCGCGACACGGTGAACTTGTCGTGGAACTCGCCCATGTCGATCTGGATGAGGGCGTCGTCCTCGCCGAAGAGGAACTGCGCGAGCGCCTTGGCCAGCTCGGTCTTACCGACACCCGAGGGGCCGGCGAAGATGAACGAGCCACCGGGACGACGGGGGTCCTTGAGGCCCGCCCGCGTGCGCCGGATCGCCTGGGAGACGCTCTTGATGGCCTCTTCCTGGCCGATGATCCGCTTGTGGAGCTCGTCCTCCATGCGGAGCAGCCGCGAGGTCTCCTCCTCGGTCAGCTTGAAGACCGGGATGCCCGTCCAGTTCGCCAGGACCTCGGCGATCTGCTCGTCGTCCACCTCGGCGACGACGTCCATGTCGCCGGCCTTCCAGGCCTTCTCGCGCTCGGACTTCTCGCCGAGCAGCTGCTTCTCCTTGTCGCGCAGGGAGGCGGCCTTCTCGAAGTCCTGGGCGTCGATCGCCGACTCCTTCTCGCGGCGGATGCCGGAGATGCGGTCGTCGAACTCGCGGAGGTCCGGCGGGGCGGTCATCCGCTTGATGCGCATCCGGGCGCCGGCCTCGTCGATCAGGTCGATCGCCTTGTCCGGGAGGAAGCGGTCGGAGATGTACCGGTCGGCCAGCGTCGCGGCAGCCACGAGCGCGCTGTCGGTGATGCTGATCCGGTGGTGCGCCTCGTAGCGGTCGCGCAGGCCCTTGAGGATCTCGATCGTGTGGGCGAGCGTGGGCTCCTCCACCTGGATCGGCTGGAAGCGGCGCTCGAGAGCGGCGTCCTTCTCCAGGTGCTTGCGGTACTCGTCGAGCGTGGTGGCACCGATGGTCTGCAGCTCACCACGGGCCAGCATCGGCTTGAGGATGCTCGCCGCGTCGATCGCGCCCTCGGCAGCACCGGCACCGACGAGGGTGTGGATCTCGTCGATGAACAGGATGATGTCGCCGCGGGTGCGGATCTCCTTGAGGACCTTCTTGAGCCGCTCCTCGAAGTCACCGCGGTAGCGGGAACCGGCGACGAGGGCACCGAGGTCGAGGGTGTAGAGCTGCTTGTCCTTCAGCGTCTCGGGCACCTCGCCCTTGACGATGGCCTGGGCCAGGCCCTCGACGGCGGCGGTCTTGCCGACACCGGGCTCGCCGATGAGGACGGGGTTGTTCTTGGTGCGGCGGGACAGCACCTGCATGACCCGCTCGATCTCCTTGGCCCGGCCGATGACCGGGTCGAGCTTGCCGTCGCGGGCGGCCTGGGTGAGGTTGCGGCCGAACTGGTCGAGGACCAGCGAGGTCGACGGGGTGCCCTCGGCAGGGCCGCCGGCAGCGGCGGGCTCCTTGCCCTGGTAGCCGGACAGCAGCTGGATGACCTGCTGGCGGACCCGGTTGAGGTCGGCGCCCAGCTTCACCAGGACCTGGGCGGCGACGCCCTCGCCCTCGCGGATCAGGCCGAGCAGGATGTGCTCGGTGCCGATGTAGTTGTGGCCGAGCTGCAGCGCCTCGCGCAGCGACAGCTCGAGGACCTTCTTGGCACGCGGGGTGAAGGGGATGTGACCGGACGGCGCCTGCTGGCCCTGCCCGATGATCTCCTCGACCTGCTGGCGCACGCCCTCCAGCGAGATGCCGAGGGACTCCAGCGCCTTGGCAGCGACGCCCTCACCCTCGTGGATCAGACCCAGGAGGATGTGCTCGGTGCCGATGTAGTTGTGGTTGAGCATCCGGGCCTCTTCTTGCGCCAGGACGACCACCCGGCGGGCTCGGTCGGTGAACCGTTCGAACATCTGCTGTTTCCCCTCTGACCGGCTGGACCTGCTGTGCTCGTGACCCCTGGCGGGTGCGGTGGACACCCGACGTGCGTCGGCGCGCTGGGCACCGGTCGTTCCACTGTAGTTCGCGCCACCGACTCACCGTCCAGACGAGGCCGTCGGGTGTGGTCGGGGGCTCGATGGGGACAACTGTCGTCCCACTGGGGGTGTTCCGCCGCTCCCGCGCCACCATTACGCCGTCAGCGGACGGCGAGGACCTCCGGACGCACGACGACCCGGTCCCTGGGAGGGGACCGGGTCGTCGAACGTGTGTCGCCGTCCAGCCGCTCAGAGGAAGGACCTCGTCCTCCTCACGACGCGCTCCGCACGCCGCGAGCCTCCGGACGAGGCCTAGTGCGCGGCCTCGTAGGCCTCGACGACGCTGCCGGGGATGCGGCCGCGGTCGCTGACCTCGTGGCCGTTCTTGCGGGCCCAGTCGCGGATGGCGCCGGCCTGCTCGCGGTCCATCCGGCCGCCGCCACCGGTGCCGGCAGCCCCGCCGGTCGCCTTGGAGCGGCCGGCACCCGATGCCCGGTTGCCGCGCCCGCTCACCTTGCGTGCGGCGTCGACGTACTTCGCGAACACGTCGCGCAGTTCTGCGGCGTTCTTGTCCGACAGGTCGATCTCGTACGTCGTGCCGTCGAGTGCAAAGGAGACCGTCTCGTCAGCAGCGATGCTGTCGTCGAGGTCGTCGCTCAGGATCACCTGGACCTTGCGTGCCATTCGTCTGCCCACTTCCGTTGCTGTGCGTTCGTGCACTGGTGCGATTGGCCCCCGTGTTCGCGGAGCCAGTGCACCACATTCCGGATGTGTTGTGCCAATTCCTCGGCGCACATCACAGGAATTCACCCGAGAGTGCAGGTCATTGGTGGAGCGGACGCACCAATGGGAACAGGATCGTCTCCCGGATGCCGAGTCCGGTGAGCGTCATCATCAACCGGTCGATGCCGATGCCGACCCCGGCGGTCGGCGGCATGCCGTACTCGAGGGCCTCCAGGAAGTCCTCGTCCAGCGCCATCGCCTCGGCGTCGCCGGCCGCGCCGAGCAGCGACTGCTGGGTGAGCCGCTCACGCTGGACCACCGGGTCGACGAGCTCGGAGTAGCCGGTGCCGCGCTCGATCCCGCCGATGTAGAGGTCCCACTTCTCCGCCACACCCGGGTCGGTGCGGTGGGCGCGGGTGAGCGGTGAGGTGTCGACCGGGTAGTCGATGACGAACGTCGGCGCCTGCAGCGTGTGCTGGACCAGCGCCTCGAACAGCTCCTCGACGAGCTTGCCGGGCAGCCAGGCGGGGTCGACGCCGATCTCGTGCGCCTCGGCGAGCTCGCGCAGCCGCTCGATCGGCGTCTGCGGGGTGACCTGCTCCCCGACCGCTTCCGAGACGACCGAGTACAGCTTGACCTGCGGCCATTCCCCGGACAGGTCGATCTCGGTGCCGTCGTGGTGCCGGGCGACCTGGTCACCGAACAACGCCGCACAGCATTCCTGGATGAGCTCGCGGGTGATCCGGGCACCGTCGGAGTAATCGCCGTAGGCGGCGTAGAACTCCAGCATCGCGAACTCCGGCGAGTGCGAGGAGTCCGCACCCTCGTTCCGGAAGTTGCGGTTGATCTCGAACACGCGGTCGAGTCCACCGACGATGCAGCGCTTGAGGAACAACTCGGGGGCGATGCGCAGGTAGAGGTCGAGGTCGAAGGCGTTCATGTGCGTCCGGAAAGGACGCGCGGTGGCGCCACCGTGCACGTTCTGCAGCATCGGCGTCTCGACCTCGAGGAAGTCCCGCGCGGTGAGCCCGGCGCGCAGCGCGGTCATCACCGCGGCGCGCTGGCGCACGGTGCGCCGGGCCTCGTCGCGGACGATGAGGTCGACGTAGCGGCGGCGGACCCGCAGCTCCTCGCTCATCGGCTTGTGCGCCACGGGCAGCGGGCGCAGCGACTTCGACGTCATCTCCCAGGCGTCGGCGAAGACCGACAGCTCGCCGCGCCGCGACGTCCCGACCTCGCCGGTCACCAGCACGTGGTCACCCAGGTCGACGTCGGACTTCCAGGCGGCCAGCGCCTCGGGGCCGACCCGGTCGACCGAGAGCATGACCTGCAGCTCGGTGTCGCCCTCGCGCAGCGTCGCGAAGCAGAGCTTGCCGGTGTTGCGGGAGAAGATGACCCGGCCGGTGACGCCGACCTGCTCACCGGTCATGGTGTCCGGCTCGAGGTCGGGGTGGCCGGCGCGGACCTCGGCCAGCGAGGTGGTGCGGGCAACGGTGACCGGGTAGGGGTCGATGCCCGACTCGCGCATCCGGTCCAGCTTGGCCCGGCGGACCCGCAGCTGCTCGGGCAGCTCGTCGTCGGGGGCGCTGGGGTTGGGGCTCTCGTCGGACGGGACCGCTTCCTGACTCACGGGCCTCAGACTACGGGCGCCGGGACGCCGCCCCGCCACCGCTGGCCTGATCGCGGGCGAACGCCAGACGCAGGCCGTGCACGGTGAGATCGGGCTCACGGACCCCGATCGAGGTGCAGCTGTCGGCCACCAGCGGGTGCAGGCCGCCCGTGGCGACGACCACCGGCTCGACGCCGAACTGGGCGACCAGCTCGGCGGCGATCCGGCCCACCAGCCCGTCGACCAGGCCGGCGAAGCCCAGCACCAGCCCGGACTGCAGCGCGGTGACGGTGTTCTTGCCGATCGCGTGCGGCGGCACCCGCAGCTCCACCGAGCGCAGCTGGGCGGCGCGGGAGGCCAGCGCGTCCAGGCTGACCTCGACCCCGGGGGCCAGCGCGCCGCCGAGGAACTGCCCGTCCGGGCCGACGGCGTCGACGTTGGTGGACGTGCCGAAGTCCACGACCACCACCGGACGCCGGCTGCCGTCGGGGGCGGTGCCGAACAGCTCGTGCGCGGCCAGCGCGGTGACCACCCGGTCGGCACCCACCTCGCGGGGGTTGTCGACGTGCAGCGGCACCCCGGTGCGCACGCCGGGCCCGATCAGGGTCACCGGGACGGCGAGGGAGCCCAGCAGCTCGCGCAGCGCCGGCAGGAGCGCGGGGACCGTGGAGCAGGCCGCGACCCCGGTCAGCTCGGTGCCGTCCAGCAGCCCGCGCCACAGCAAGCGCAGCTCGTCGGCGGTGGACCGGGCCCGGGTGGTGACCCGCCAGCCGTCGACCCGCCGCTCGCCGTCGAAGGTGGCCAGCACCGTCTGGCTGTTGCCGACGTCGACGGCGAGCAGCACCGCTCAGCCCACCCGCAGGTCGAGGGCCAGGTCCAGGATCGGCGAGGAGTGGGTCAGCGCACCCACGGACAGGAAGTCGACGCCGGTCTCGGCGTACTCCCGGGCCACGGCCAGGGTCAGTCCACCGGTGGCCTCCAGCTCGACGTCGCGGTCGCCCACGACCGCCACGGCCTGCCGCAGCTGGTCGGGGGTCATGTTGTCCAGCAGCAGGAAGTCCGCGCCCGCCTCGACGGCCTCGGAGACCTGCGCGACGGTGTCGCACTCGACCTGCACCGGGACCCGTGGCGCGCGCTCGCGGACCAGCGCGACGGCCGCGGCCACCGAGCCGGCCGCGGTGACGTGGTTGTCCTTGACCATCGCGACGTCGTAGAGGCCCATCCGCTTGTTCGCCCCGCCGCCGCAGCGCACCGCGTACTTCTCCAGCGGGCGCAGGCCCGGCGTGGTCTTGCGGGTGTCCAGGACGGTGGCCCCCGTGCCGGCGATCGCGTCGGCCCAGGCCCGGGTGTGCGTGGCGATGCCGCTGGCCCGGCTGGCGATGTTCAGCGCGCTGCGCTCGGCGGCCAGCAGCGCCCGCACCGGCCCGCGCACGGTCAGCAGCACGTCGCCGCGCCGCACCCGGTCACCGTCGGCGGCCGAGGCGGTGATCGTGGCGCCCGGGGCGAGCCGGGCGAAGACCCGGGCGGCCACCGGGAGGCCGGCGACCACGCCGTCGGCCCGGGCGACCAGGTCCGCCGTCCCGAACTGGGTGCCGGGCACGGTGGCGGCGCTGGTGACGTCGTAGCCGACCGCGACGTCGGGCGCGCTGGGCAGCGGCGGGCCGCCGGTGAGGTCCTCGGTGAGGGTGCGCTCGACCAGCTCGTCGACCCAGGCCGCGCTCAGCCCGGTGCCGGTCAGGTCGGTGGGGTGGCTGGTCACGCCGTCCATCCTGCCGGTCACCGCTCCCCCGTCCCCGTCGGTCACCACTGCACCTCGACCGGACGGCCGACCCGGCGACGGGCCAGGGTGACTCCCCCGTCGTCGTCCAGCCGGACGTCGAGGTGCACCCGCCACGCGTCCTCGGCGTCGGGGTGGTCCTCGCGCCAGTGGCAGCCGCGGGTCTCCTCGCGGGCGGCCGCTGCGGCGGTGATCGCGGTGGCCACGGTGAGCAGGTCGGTGGCCTCCCACCCGGGCACACCGGGGACGGCGGTGGTGCGCTGCTGGAGGGCGGTGAGCTCCCCGGCCGCCGCGGCCAGGCCCGCTCCGGTGCGCAGCGCGCCGACCCGCGCGGACATCGTGGCCGTGAGCGGACCGCGGGCCGCGGCGTCGACCAGCCCCTGGGGGCGGGGGTCGACCGGGGCGGGGGCGGCGGGCACGGGCAGCTCGCGGGCGAGCGCCTCGCCGATCCGGCCGGCGAACACCAGCCCCTCGAGCAGCGAGTTCGACGCCAGCCGGTTGGCCCCGTGGACGCCGGTGCAGGCGACCTCGCCGCAGGCGTAGAGCCCGGGGACGGTGGTGCGCCCGGACAGGTCGGTGGCCAGCCCGCCCGAGGCGTAGTGCGCGGCGGGGGTGACCGGCACGAGCTCGGTGACCGGGTCGACGCCGGCCTCCCGGCAGCGGGCCACGATGGTCGGGAACCGCTCGGCCAGGCCCGGGATGCCGCGGGCGTCGAGCCACACGTGGTCGACGCCGTCGCGCAGCTGCACCCGGGTGATCGCCTTGGCCACGACGTCGCGCGGGGCCAGCTCGGCCAGCTCGTGCGCGCCGACCATGAACCGCTCCCCCGCGCCGTCGCGCAGCACGGCCCCCTCGCCGCGCAGCGCCTCGGACACCAGCGGCTGCTGGCCGCGGGAGTCCGGGCCCAGGTAGAGCGCGGTGGGGTGGAACTGGACGAACTCCAGGTCGGTGGCGACCGCGCCGGCCCGCAGACCCAGTGCGACGCCGTCCCCGGTGGAGACCGAGGGGTTGGTGGTGGCGGCGTAGACCTGCCCCATGCCGCCGGTGGCCAGCACGACCGCGCGGGCGCGCACGGCCCCGACGCCGTCGGCGCTGCCCTCGCCGAGCACGTGCAGGGTGACCCCCGCGGCGCGGCCCTCGACGTCGGTGAGCAGGTCGAGCACCATCGCGTGCTCGACCAGGGTGATGCCCGGGTCGGCGGCGACGGCGTCGTGCAGCGCGCGCTGCACCTCCGCGCCGGTGGCGTCGCCGCCGGCGTGCACGATCCGGTCGGTGGAGTGCCCGCCCTCGCGGGTGAGCAGCAGGTGGCCGGCGCCGTCGCGGTCGAAGGCCGCGCCCCAGCTGATCAGCTGGTGCAGCCGCTCCGGCCCCTCGGTGACCAGCGCGCGCACGGCGTCGGCGTCGCAGAGCCCGACGCCGGCGACCTCGGTGTCCCGGGCGTGCGCGCCGGGGGTGTCGGTCGCGGACAGCACGGCGGCGATCCCGCCCTGCGCCCAGCGGGTCGAGCCGTCGTCCACCTCGACCTTGGTGACGACGGCGACCGACAGCCCGGCGGCGCGGGCGTGCAGCGCCACGCACAGCCCGGCCACCCCGGAGCCGACCACGCAGACGTCGGCGGTGAGCTCCCAGCCGGGCTCGGGGGCGCTCAGCCGCGACGGCAGACCGGTCATCGGACCGGTACGCCCTGGGGGCTGCGCTGCTGGTCGGCAGCACCCGGCACCGGGGCCGAGGGGTCCGCACCCAGCTCGACGACCCGGTTGGCGGCGTCGACGTGCACCACGCGCGGCAGGTACGACTTGGCCTCGGTCTCGTCCATGAGGCCGTAGGTGATCAGGATGACCAGGTCACCGGGGTGCACCAGGTGCGCGGCGGCACCGTTGATGCCCAGCACGCCGCTGCCGCGCTCGCCGGGGATCACGTAGGTCTCCAGCCGGGCGCCGTTGGTCACGTCGACGATGGCCACCTGCTCGCCGGCCAGCAGGTCCGCGGCGTCCATCAGGTCCTCGTCGACGGTCACCGAGCCGACGTAGTGCAGGTCGGCCTGGGTCACCGTGGCCCGGTGGATCTTGCTCTTGAGCATGGTGCGCATCATCGGGGGCTCCCCAGGGTCACAGCGGTGTTGTCGATCAGTCGGGTGCTGCCGGCGCGGGCGGCGACCAGCAGGCGGGCGGGTCCGGCGGCCGGGGGCGGGCCCAGCTCCGGGTCGGTGAGCTCCAGGTAGTCCGGCACCAGCTCGGGTGCTCCGGCGAGCACCGCCCGGGCGGCGGGCAGGACGGCGTCGGCGCCACGCGACCCGGCCTCCGCCCCGGCGCGCAGCGCCGCGGACAACGCCGCGGCGGTCGCCCGCTGTTCCGCGGAGAGGTACCGGTTGCGGCTGGACAGCGCCAGGCCGTCGTCCTCCCGGACAGTGGGGACGCCGACGACGTCCACGCCCAGCGCCAGTTCGTGGGCCATGGCCCGGATGAGGGTCAGCTGCTGGTAGTCCTTCTCGCCGAAGACGGCCACGTCGGGGCGCACCAGGCCGAACAGCTTCGCGACCACGGTGAGCACGCCGGCGAAGTGGCCGGGCCGGACGGCGCCCTCGAGGACGTCGCCCAGCGGGCCGGGGTGCACGGAGACCCCGACCGCGCCCGGCGGGTAGACCTCCTCGACGGGCGGGTGGAAGACCAGGTCGGCGCCCTCGGCGGCCAGCGCGGCGAGGTCGGCGTCCCAGGTCCGCGGGTAGCGGTCGAAGTCCTCCCCCGGCGCGAACTGGGTGGGGTTGACGAAGACCGAGACGACGACGCTGCCGCCGCGCTCGCGGGCGGCGCGCACGAGGGTGCGGTGCCCCTCGTGCAGCGCGCCCATGGTCGGCACGAGCACCACCGGCGCGGGCAGCGCGGCCCGCAGCCGGCGCAGCTCGGCGGTGGTCTCGGCGACGGCGATCGTCATCGGGCGGCCTCCTCGGCGCGCAGCAGGTCCAGCAGCGGGGCGCCCTCGTGCGGCCGCAGGCGCCCGGCCGCCAGGGCGCGCTCGGTGGTGCGCCGGGCCAGCGCGACGTAGGCGTCGACGGCGTCCGGTGCCCGCTCGCCGAGGGTCTGCAGGTGCGCGGCGACCGTGCCCACGTCGCCGCGGCTGACCGGACCGGTGAGCGCGCGGTCGCCGCCGCGCAGCGCGCCGTCGAGCGCCGCGGTGAGCAGCGGGGTGAGGACCCGGGCGGGCTCCTCGACGCCGGCGGTACGCAGCAGGTCGGCGGCCTCGGCGACCAGGGTGACCAGGTGGTTGGCGCCGCTGGCCAGCGCCGCGTGGTACAGCCCGCGGTCGGCCTCGGCGACCCACCAGGGCTCGCCGCCCATCTCCAGCACGAGGGCCTCGGCGACCGGGCGGTGCTCGGGCCGGCTGGTCACCCCGAACGGGGCGGCGAGCAGCCGGTGCACGTCCTCGGGGGCGCCGGTGAAGGTCATCGCCGGGTGCAGGGCCAGGGGCAGCACACCGGCGTCCTCGGCCGGGGCGAGCACGGCCAGCCCGGCGGCACCGGAGGTGTGGAAGGCCAACTGGCCGAGGCGCCAGGCCCCGGTCCCGGCCAGGCCGGCGACCAGGCCGGCGAGGGTGTCGTCGGGGACGGCGAGCACGACGAGGTCGCCGGCGGCCACGACCTCCTCGGCGGGCACCAGCGGCACACCGGGCAGCAGCCGGGCGGCGCGGGCACGCGAGGCGGCGGACAGGCCCGCGGCCGCGACCACCTCGTGACCGGCGGCGGCGAGGGCGGCGCCCAGCACGGCGCCCACCCGGCCGGCGCCGATGACGCCCACGCGCAGGCGGGCGGGGGCCCGGCCGGCAGGGGGCAGGCCTGCGGCGGGCACGGCGGAGGGCGCAGCGGCGGCCGCGCGGGGACCGACGGTCATCCCGGTGCACCTCTCGTTCCAGTCCCGTGCGGGTACCGGACTCAGGTCGCGTCGGCCCACGTCGTCGTGGACCGCTGGGTGGTGCAGGTCGAGCTGGTGCTCGTCGAGCGACGGGGGCACGTGCTGCGACCACCCGGAGCGGGTGTGTCACGCGCGTGACCCGTCTGAGGCGAGTGTGTTACCGGGCGCGCGCAGCGGCAACGCCCGACCGGTGTGTGCTGGGTCACCGGCCGTGCCGGGTCAGTCGCGGCCGAGCACCCGGGCCAGGACGTCGTCCCCGTCGTCCTGCCCCTCCTCGCGGTAGCGGCGCCGCCCCGACCGGCCGCCGCTGGGGGCGGCGAGGCCGCTCTCGGCCAGGATCTGCTCGAGCCGGGCGTGGCCGGCGTGCTCCGGCGGTGCGCCGGCCGGCTGGTGGGTGGGACCGCCGTCGTCCGGCCCGTCCTCGTCGGGGGCCGCGGAACCGTCCCGGGTGGCCGTGCTTCCGATCGTCAGGGGGTCCCTGTCCAGCCACGACGGCGGCTCGTGGGACCCGTTCCCGTACGACTCGGTCCCCCGGTCCTCGGCGGGAGCGCTGTCGTAGGAGGGGCTCGGGTAGGCGGTGCTCCCGTACGACGGGCTCGCGTACGACGGGCTCGGGTAGGACGGGGAGTCGTTCGAGAAGCCCCCGAACGACGGGTTCGCGAGGGCTGTCGGGTCCTCGGGGCCCTCCTGGGACGGGCTCACGTACGACGGGCTCTCGTACGGAGAGCTCTCGTAGGACGGGGACCCGTACGACGACCCACCGGACGCGGGGTCGGAGGACGACGACCCGGACGACGGTGCGGCGTGGGACGGGACGTCGGTGTCGGCCGGCTCGTCCGGGGTCGTGCCGCGCAGCCGGTCGGTCCAGGAGACGTGGTCGTCGTCGGGCTCGGCTGCCCGGCGGTGCCGCCGCGGGGCGTCCGGCGCCGGCGACCGACCGGTCGCCGCCGAGCCGTCGGGGTCCTCGGTGACCGGCAGCTCGCCGGTCGCGTCCCCGGTGCCGACCAGCGACTGCTCGTCCAGCCACTCGCGCGGTGACCGGGGACTCGGCTCGACCCACGGCCCGACCAGCGACTCCCCCACCAGCCACTCCACCGGGGAGGGCGGGCGGTGGCGGGACACCTGCTCCTCGTCGACCACGGCGAAGGTGCGGGTCGGCTCGGCGGGCGGCGGCGCGGTGGGCGGACGGGGCTCGGCGTCGTCCGCGGCCGGGTCGGCGTCGACCCGGGTGGCCCGGGAGTCGACGTCCCAGCCGCCGGCCCGCGGCTCCGGCTCGGCCGACCAGTCGGGCGTGCCCTCGAGCGTGCGGCCGGCGAACCCCTCGACGGCCGGGGCAGGACCGTTCTGGGCGGGGCCGCGCACCGACTGCGCGCGCATCACCATCCGCTCGACGAGCACCTCGCCGGACAGCTGCTCGACGCCCTCGGGGTGCAGTCGTCCCAGCTCCGCCCGCAGGTCGCCGACACCGGTGAGCTGGGCGCGCAGCTGGGCCAGGGCGGCGAGCTCCCCTCGCAGCTCGGCCAGGTCGGTCAGCTGTGCCGAGAGCCGGCCGACCGCGGCGAGGTCGTCCTGGAGCCGGCCCAGGCCGCTGAGCTGGGAGCGCAGCTGCTGCAGCTCACCGCGCATCGACTCCTCGGACTCCCGGCGCAGGCGGCCCTCCAGCTCGGCCTCGTGGGCGTGCCGGGCGGTGACCTCGCGCTCGAGCTCGAGCTCGTAGGCGGCCCGCAGCTCGGCCTCCCGGGCCGCGGCGTCGCCCTCGTCACCGCCGCGGCCGCTGCTCAGGAAGGCGGCGAGGACGAAGGCCCAGCAGACGGCGAGCAGCACGATCCGCAGCACCAGCGGGTTATCGGTGACGACGACCGCCGCGGTGGCGACGGCGGCCAGCACCAGCCCGACGGCCAGCCACGCCTTCCGGGCCCTGCCGGACGGCTGGTCGGCCCGGGGCAGGCGGGCGGCGCGGGGCTGCTGGGCCGGGCGCGGCACCGGACCCGGGCGGCGTGGGGCCGGGCGCGGGGGCACTGCGGGCAGCGCGCCACGGGCCGGAGCGTCGTCGTCCCGGCGACCTCCCATGCCGTCACTCTACGGGCTGGAGAGGTCTCGGCGAGTGGTCGGCGGCCGTGCGGTGCACCGCTCCCCCGGTGCGGTGGAACAGTGGGGCGGTGACGCTCACCCTCCTCGACTGGCGACGCCGCGTCGCTGCCCTCTACGCCGACGTCCGGGCCGCCGACGACCCCGAGTCGGGCTGGCAGCGGTGGCGCACCGGGCGGGACGCGCTGCTGGGGACCCACCCCGACTCACCGCTGGACGCCGCGGCCCGGCAGGCCTTTCCCGGGGCCCCGGTCGCCCCCTACGACCCGGCGCTGCGCTTCGACGTCCGGGTCGACACCGACGTGGAGCCGCTGCAGCTCGGGGTGCCCACCGGCGAGGGCGGTCTCACCCTGTCCCGGATCGGCCGCCTCACCCTCGGCGACGTCGGCCGGCTCGACGTGTGGTGGACCGGCGGCTACGGCGGCGGGGTCTTCCTGCCGCTGCGCGACGGCAGCGCCGGGACGACGACCTACGGCGGCGGCCGCTACCTGCTCGACACCGTGAAGAGCGCCGACCTCGGCGGCACGGACGGCCGGCTCGTCGTCGACCTCAACTTCGCCTACCACCCGTCGTGCACCTACGACCCGCGGTGGACCTGCCCGCTCGCCCCCGAGGGCAACCGGGTGACCACGGTCGTGGCCGCGGGTGAGCAGCTCCCGGCGTCCGGCAGCTGGTACTGACGCGACGAAGGCCCGCCCCCGGACGGGGAGCGGGCCTTCGTCGTGTCGGCCTCCCTGCAGGGGGCCCGCCGCGAGCTTGCTCGTGGTGGGGGGCAGGGAGGTCCTTCCTCAGCCCTGGGCGAGGGCGCCGTCGGAGCTGAAGACCAGGCCGATGGAGGCCTTGCCCTGCTGGATGGCGGCCTTGGCCAGCGGGCCGCCGGCGTCGGTGCCCTCGAAGCTGGCGAAGGACAGCCCGTAGGTGTCCTCCAGACCCGGCTGGCAGAACGGACGCTCCGGGCACTCCGGCGGGCCGGTGAGCACCAGGGAGCCGTCACCGCAGGCCGCGGTGAGGTCCGACAGCGTCGTGACGCCGAGCTTGTCCGCGAAGGCCTTGGTCACGGCGAAGGCGTTCTGGTCCGCAGCCTCCGACGGGGTGCCGAAGGTCAGGCCCGCGGCCTGGGCCAGCGGGGTGAGCGCGGTGACCGTGGCGTCGACGTCCCCGGAGGCGACCGGCGAGGCCGAGGCGCCGTTGGCCGCCTTGTTGAGGAACTCGGTGGCCGTGGAGAGGTACTCGGGGAAGACCTGGATGTCCCCCTTCTCCAGCGCCGGGAGGTAGAGCTCCCGGTTGCCCACGGCCTGCACCGTCGCGGTGAAGCCCGCGGCGTTCAGCACGTCGGCGTAGACGTTGGCCAGCACGGTGGACTCGGTGAAGTTCGAGCCGCCGACGACGACGGCGCCGCTGCCGCCGGAGACCCCGGAGTCCAGGCCCTTGTCCGCCACGTAGGCGGAGGCGACGTCCGTGGCGCTCTTGCGCTGGACGTCCACGTCGGCGTTCATCTGGACGAGGTCGTCGGTGGTGAGCACCGTGGAGACCTTGTTCAGCGTCTCCAGCAGCGCCGGGCTGGCGCTGGCTGCTGCCGCGTTGACCGCCGGGATGATGTTGTCGGCGTTCTGCAGGTCCTTGTCGTCGTCGAGGACGACGAGCTCCTTGCCGGCGACGGGGGCGCAGGCGTCCCCGGAGGCGGCGGAGGTGGCTGCCCCGCTGGCGGCGGCCGTGCCGCCGGTGGCCGAGCCGGACGACGAGCCGGACTCACCGCACGCGGCGGTGGTCAGGACGGCGGCGACGGCGAGGGTGGTGAGGAGATGGGCGCGTACGCGCATGTGTCCGCCTTCTGTGTCCCGTGGCGCCCGCTTCTGGACGGGCCACGCGTGTCTGGCGAGAGGTGTCCCGCGCTGCACACTCAACTCCCCGCGGCGCCCGTGATCAAGTGCGTTGTGCACGACGTGCCCGAACCGTCACCTGATCGCGATCAGAGCGGGGACGCCGCCACCTCGGCGGGCCGGCCGGGACGCTGCGCCCGGGCGTGCAGGAACGGCAGCCGCTTCTGCCCCGGGGTCAGCAGGAACGACACCACCGACAGCACCAGCTCGGTGAGCACCGCCAGTGCGGCGACCAGCACGGCACCGGCCAGCACCGCGCCGTAGTCCTGCTGGCCGAAACCCAGGCTGATGATCTCGCCGAGCCCACCGCCGGCGACGAGCGCGGCCAGGGTCGCGGTGGCCACCACCTGCACCGCGGCGGTGCGGACCCCGGTCATCAGCAGCGGCGCGGCCAGCGGCAGCTCGGCCTGGAACACGACCTGGCGGCCGTTGAGCCCCATGGCGCGCGAGGCCTCGACGACGTCCCGGTCGACCTCCCGGAAGCCGACGTAGGCGTTGGTCAGGATCGGCGGGACGGCGAACAGCGCCAGCGCGATCGTCGTCGCGGTCGGGCCGAAGCCGATGGGGGTCACCGCGAACACCGTGAGCAGGGCCAGCGTCGGCACGGCGCGGGAGACGTTGGACAGCGCCACGGTGAACCCACCACCCCGCCCGGTGTGGCCCAGCAGGACGCCGACCGGCAGGGCGACCACCATCGCCACCAGCACGGCGACCACGGAGATCCGCAGGTGCTCGACCAGCAGGTCGAGGATGCCGCCGCTCTTCGACCAGTTGAGCGGGTCGTTGAGGTACAGGTAGGCCTGGTGCCACACGCTCATGCCCGGGCCCTCCGGCTCCAGGGGGTGAGCAGGCGCTCGGCCCCGGCCAGCAGCAGGTCCGCGACCAGCGCGAGCAGCACGCAGCCCAGCGCCCCGGTGACGATCTCCGCCCGGTAGAAGTTGGAGTTGAAGCCGCCGGTGATCAGCTGCCCGAGCCCGCCGTGGCCGACGATCACCCCGACGGTGACCAGCGCGACCGTGGACACGGTGGCCACCCGGAGCCCGGCCATCACCGAGGGCAGCGCCAGCGGCAGGTCGACCTGCCAGAGCAGCCGGGCGCGGCCGTAGCCCATCCCGACCGCGGCCTCGCGCACGTCGGCGGGCACCGACTGCAACCCGGCCAGGAAGTTGCGCACCAGGATGACCAGTGAGTACAGCACCAGGCCGACGAGCACGGTGCGGTCGGACAGCCCGGTCACCGGCGCGACGAAGGCGAACATCGCCAGCGACGGGATCGTGTAGATCAGCGTCGACAGGCCGAGCACCGGGCCGGCGAGGTACCGGCTGCGCCGGGCGAGCAGCGCCAGCGGCAGCGCGATCAGCGCGCCGAGCACCACCGCGGCGACCGTCAGCCGCACGTGCTCACCGAGGAGGGCCATGATGGTGTCCCAGTTGCCGGACACGTAGGACGGGTCGAACCAGGGGTTCGGCGCGGCGTCCAGCGCAAGGACGTCACCGCTCGTCGCGCTCAGCACCGGGCGCCTGCCAGGAAGGCCACGCCGTGGACGCTACTGCCCCCTCCTCCTCGCCCGCACCCACCCAGGGGTCCGGCGCGGAGGAGATCCGGCTGGACGGGGTGTCCAAGACCTACCCCGACGGCACCGTCGGCGTCCGCGAGCTGGACCTGACCTTCGCCGCCGGCGAGCTGACCGTGCTGGTCGGCCCCTCGGGCTGCGGCAAGACCACCACGATGAAGATGATCAACCGGGTCATCGAGCCGAGCACCGGACGGATCCTGCTCGGCGCCGACGACGTCACCCGGGTCGACCCGGTACAGCTGCGCCGGCGGATCGGCTACGTCATCCAGAACGTGGGCCTGTTCCCGCACCAGACGGTGCGCCGCAACGTGGCCACGGTCCCCCGGCTGCTGGGCTGGGACAAGCGCCGCACCCGCGACCGGGTCGAGGAGCTGCTGGACCTGGTCGGTCTGGACCCGGCGACCTTCGGCGACCGCTACCCGCACCAGCTCTCCGGCGGCCAGCGCCAGCGCGCCGGGGTGGCCCGGGCGCTGGCCGCCGACCCGTCGGTGCTGCTGATGGACGAGCCGTTCTCCGCCGTCGACCCGATCGTGCGCGAGCGCCTGCAGACGGAGTTCCTGCGGCTGCAGGACACCGTGCGCAAGACCATCGTGTTCGTCACCCACGACATCGAGGAGGCCGTGCGCCTCGGCGACCGGATCGCGGTGATGAGCTACGGCGGCACCGTCGAGCAGTTCGCCCCGCCCGCCGAGCTGCTCGGCTCCCCCGCGACCCCGTTCGTGGCCGACTTCGTCGGCGCAGATCGCGGGCTCAAGCGGCTGGCGGTCACCGGCATCGACATGGCCGACCTGGAGCAGCCGCCGGTGGTGCACGTCGACGACTCCCTCGCCGACGCGCGCGCGGCGATGCAGCGCGCGGGCGCCCGGTGGGCGGTCGTGCTGGACGACCGCCAGACGCTGCACGGCTGGATCTCCGCCGAGCGGGCCGCCGGCGTGGGCACGGTGCGGGCGGCGGGCAAGCGGATGGAGGCCTGGGTGCCGATCGACGCCACCCTGAAGACGGCGTTCTCCACCATGCTGCAGCTGGAGGCCGGCTGGGTCGCGGTGCTGGACGGCGACCGCTTCTGCGGGGTGCTGACCCCCGAGTCGCTGCACGCCGCCCTGCGCCGCTCCGTGGAGGGCACCGTCCCCGAGACCGCCGGCGCCGTCTAGGCCCCCGTGCAGGGGCCCGCCGCGAGCTCGCGAGCGGTGGGGGGCACGGGGGTCCTTCAACTAGGCGCGGATGCCGCCGGGCGGGTCGTCGTCGTCCAGCGGCACCTTGCACACGTGCTCGAGCCAGAGCGCCGCCACGGTCAGGGCGACGGCGAGGACGACGCCCAGCACGGCGGTGACCGTGTCGCCCCGGGCGGCGGTGAGCCGGTCGAGGGCGGGGACGGTGTGCAGCAGCACGCCGGCCCAGACGCCGGTCAGGACGGCACCCACGTACGCACTCGCCTGGGCGAGCACCACCAGCCGGGCGACCAGCAGCGGCTCCACCGGCCCGCGCCCCGGCAGCAGCCGCCGCTCGCGCTGGGCCGCCAGCCGGGCCGCGAGGCTGCGGGCGGCGCCGGCCTCGGCGAGGGCGAGCAGCCCGACGGGCACCGGCAGCCACCAGCGCAGCGCCGCGAGCTCGCCGTAGGCGGCCCGCACGACCAGCCAGCTGGCGAACGTCAGCCCGAGCGCGAGGGCGACCAGGTCGCGGCGGCTGACCTGGTTCACGCCGGCACCACCGCGGCCACGTCCGCCGGGGGCAGCGCCGCCACCAGCCCGGCGACGGGACCGTGCCCGGGCAGCACCGCCGAGGGGTCGAGCGCCAGCCACGGCACCAGCACGAACGCCCGCTCGGCGGCGCGCGGGTGCGGCAGCAGCAGCTCGGGGTCGGCCGAGCGCACCGGCGTCCCGTCGTCGGCGGTGACGGTGACGACGTCGACGTCCAGCGTCCGGGCGCCCCAGCGCACCTCGCGGGTGCGACCGGCCGCCTCCTCCAGCTGGTGGGCCAGGGCCAGCCAGCCCGCGGCGTCCCGGTCGCCGGTGACGACGGCGACCGCGTTCAGGTAGGGCGGCTGCTCGACCGGCCCCCACGGCGGGGTCTCGTACAGCCGCGAGGCGGTGACCAGCCCGTGCCCGGCGAGGGCGTCCAGCGCGGTGCGCAGCGTGGCCTCCCGGTCGCCGAGGTTGCCACCCAGGGACAGGACGGCGGTGGTCACCGGCGGGTGCGGCGGATGGCCACGGTGACGTCGTCGGCGGGCACGCCCAGGTCCGCGTCGGGCTTGTGCACGGTGATCTCCACCGCGTCCACGAGCGGGTCGGCCAGGCACCGGTCGGCGAGCCGCTGGGCGAGGGTCTCCAGCAGGTCGACCGGCTCGCCGACCAGCACCGCGTGCAGCGCCTGCGCCAGCGCGGCGTAGTTCACGGTGCGGGCGAGGTCGTCGGTGGCGGCGGCCGGGGCGGTGTCCAGCTCCAGGGTCGCGTCGACCCGGAAGGTCTGGCCGTGCTCGCGCTCGGCGGGGTAGACGCCGTGGAAGCCGTGGCCGGTCAGCCCGTGCACGGTGATCCGGTCGGGACGGGGTCCTGCATCAGCCACGGGTTCCTCCAGCTGTTCGGGCGGCGCGCACGGCGTCGACGGTGGCGATGGCGTCCAGCGACTGCCGCGGGTCGTGCACCCGCACGCCCCAGGCACCGGCCTGGGCGGCGAGCACCGAGATGGCCACGGTGGCCGCCTCGCGGCCCTCGACCGGGCGCACGGTGCCGTCGGGGGCGGCCAGCAGCCGGCCGAGGAAGGTCTTGCGCGAGGCGCCGACCAGCACCGGGAGGCCGAGCCTGACGAGCCGGTCCAGCCCGGCCAGCAGCGCCCAGTTGTGCTCGGCGTTCTTGGCGAACCCCAGCCCGGGGTCCAGCACGAGCTGGCCGGGGTCGACGCCGGCGGCCACGACGTCCTCCACCCGGGCGGTGAGCTCGGCGGCGACCTCGGTGACCACGTCGCCGTAGCGGGCCGCGGCCTGCATCTCCCGGCTGTGGCCACGCCAGTGCATGAGCACCCACGGCACGCCGGTCTCGGCGACGAGCCGGGCCATGCCCTGGTCGGCCAGCCCGCCGCTGACGTCGTTGACCAGCTCCGCACCCGCGGCCAGCGCCGCGGCGGCGACCTCGGCGCGGGTGGTGTCGACGCTGACCCGCACACCCGCGGCGGCCAGCTCGCGCACGACGGGGACGACCCGGCGGCACTCCTCGTCGGCGTCGACCCGGTCGGCGCCCGGCCGGGTCGACTCCCCGCCCACGTCGACGTAGTCGGCACCGGCGGCGTGCATCGCCAGCCCGTGCTCGATCGCGACGGTCTGGTCGGCGAACGTGCCGCCGTCGGAGAAGGAGTCCGGGGTGACGTTCAGGACGCCCATCACCAGGCAGCGCTGCGGGCGCGGCAGCGGGATCGGGCCGGTCACCGGCCCAGGATGAGGCTCATCGCCTCGCCGCGGGTGACGGCGTTGTCGCGGAAGGCCCCGCGCACCGCCGAGGTGACCGTGGTGGTGCCTGCCTTGCGCACGCCCCGCATCGCCATGCACAGGTGCTCGGCCTCGATCACGACGATGACCCCCCGCGGTGCGAGCACCTCGAACAGGGAGTCCGCGATCTGGCGCGTCATCCGCTCCTGCACCTGCGGGCGCCGGGCGTAGACCTCGACCAGCCGGGCCAGCTTCGACAGGCCGGTCACCCGGCCGTCGGGGCCCGGGATGTAGCCGACGTGCGCCTTGCCGTGGAAGGGCACCAGGTGGTGCTCGCAGGTCGAGTACATCGGGATGTCCCGCACCAGCACGAGCTCGTCGTGGCCCTCGTCGAAGGTCGTGGCGAGCACGTCGCGGGGGTCCTGGGACAGGCCGGCGAAGGTCTCCCCGTAGGCCCGGGCGACCCGGGCCGGGGTGTCCACCAGACCGGGACGGTCGGGGTCCTCGCCGATGGCGAGCAGGATCTCCCGCACGGCGGCCTCGATGCGGGGCGCGTCGATGCGGCCCTCGGCCAGGTCGGCGACCGGGTCACCGGTCACCGGGTCCTGGCCGAGGCCGTCGACCTCGGACGTGCGGTCCTGCCCTGCTCCCCCGGGTGCGCCCGTCACCGGCGGGGCGCCGGCGTGCCGACGTCCCCGGTCGGGGCGCCGTGACCGTTGGCGGACGCGGCCGTGGAGCCGTTCAGGTCCGCCAGCTCCGCCGGGGTGAGCACCGGCGGGCGCTGCGACGGGGTGCGCTTGCCGAACCCGTTGTACGGGGCCATCGACGGGCGCTTGATCACCCCGGCGCAGATCCGGGTGATGTCCTCGTGGGACAGCGTCTCCTTGTCCAGGAGCTCCAGCACCAGCGCGTCCAGGGCGTCCCGGTACTCGACCAGGATCTCCCAGGCCTCGTCGTGCGCGGTCTCGATGAGCGCACGCACCTCGCCGTCGATGTCGGCGGCGACGGCGTCGGAGTAGTCCGGCCGCGAGCCCATGTCCCGGCCCAGGAAGGGCTCGGAGTCGGTGCTGCCGTACTTGACGGCACCGAGCTTGGAGCTCATGCCGTACTGGGTGACCATCGCCTTGGCCACGGACGTGGCCTTCTCGATGTCGTTGCCGGCGCCGGTGGTGGGCTCGTGGAACACCAGCTCCTCGGCGGCGCGACCGCCCAGCATGTAGGCCAGCTGGTCGATCATCTCCGAGCGCGTCTGGGTGTACTTGTCCTCGGTGGGCAGCACCAGGGTGTGCCCGAGCGAGCGGCCGCGCGGCAGGATCGTCACCTTGTGCACCGGGTCGGTGTTCGGCAGTGCGTGCGCCACCAGGGCGTGGCCGCCCTCGTGGTACGCGGTGACCTTCTTCTCCTTCTCGCTCATCCCCCGGGTCTTGCGCTCCGGGCCGGACAGCACGCGGTCGATCGCCTCCTCGAGGGTGGCGTCGGTGATCGAGGTGCCGCCGTGGCGAGCGGTGAGCAGCGCGGCCTCGTTGAGCACGTTGGCCAGGTCGGCACCGGTGAAGCCGGGGGTGCGCCGGGCGAGCGTGGTCAGGTCGACGTCGGCGGCCAGCGGCTTGCCGGTGGCGTGCACCTTGAGGACGGCGACGCGGCCGAGCAGGTCGGGGCGGTCGACGGCGATCTGCCGGTCGAAGCGGCCCGGGCGCAGCAGCGCCGGGTCCAGGATGTCCGGGCGGTTCGTCGCGGCGATCATGATCACGCCGCCGCGGACGTCGAAGCCGTCCATCTCGACGAGCATCTGGTTCAGCGTCTGCTCGCGCTCGTCGTGCCCGCCGCCCATGCCGGCGCCGCGGTGCCGGCCGACGGCGTCGATCTCGTCGATGAAGATGATCGCCGGGGCGTTGGTCTTGGCCTGCTCGAAGAGGTCGCGGACGCGGCTGGCGCCGACACCGACGAACATCTCGACGAAGTCCGAGCCGGAGATCGAGTAGAACGGCACCCCGGCCTCACCGGCGACGGCGCGGGCCAGCAGCGTCTTGCCGGTCCCGGGAGGGCCGAAGAGCAGCACGCCCTTGGGGATCTTCGCGCCGATGGCCTGGTACTTGACCGGGTTCTGCAGGAAGTCCTTGATCTCGTGCAGCTCCTCGATGGCCTCGTCCGCGCCGGCGACGTCGGCGAACGTGGTCTTCGGGGTGTCCTTGCTGACGACCTTGGCCTTGGACTTGCCGAAGGCCATGACGCCGCGGCCGCCACCCTGCATGGAGTTGAACAGCCAGAACAGCAGCAGGAGGAGCAGGACGAAGGGCAGGAAGCTCACCAGCAGGCTGACCAGGAGGTTGTCCTGGCTGACCTGGGTGTCGAAGGCGACGGGGCCGTTGCCGGTCGGGGCGTCGCGGACGGCGGTGAAGACGTCGTCGGAGGCCTCGGCCGGGTAGGAGGCGGTGACCTTGGTGCTGCCGTCGACGGCGCTCCGCAGGTCGAGGTCGACGGTCTGCTCGCGGTCGTTGATCGTCGCCTTGGTGACGTTGCCCTCGGCCAGCTGGGTCAACGCGGTGGAGGTCGGTACCTCCTGGTACCCGCCGTTGCCGCGGAAGAAGCTGGAGCCGATGAGAGCCAGCACGATGACGATGCCGATCCAGAACCAGACGCTCCGGACGATCTTCTTACGTTCCATACACCGTGTCCGGGCACCGGGGCGAGCCCGGCGTTGCCCGTCGACCCTCCTGATCGTCGCAGGACGCCGCCCGCGACCCCGGGTGGCACCCCGCGGCAGGGCGACGTCGTTCCCTCGAAGGTACACGTCGGGACCCCCGCCACAGTTCCCTGCGCACCGTCCCCGCCGTCGGTCCCGTCCCCGGCCCTCGGCCCTGCTGCAGGGGCCCGCCGCCGAGCGGAGCGAGGTGGTGGGGGGCAGCAGGGTCCTTTACTGGTAGACCTCGGGCTTGAGCGTGGCGATGTAGGGCAGGTCGCGGTACCGCTCGGCGTAGTCGAGGCCGTAGCCGACGACGAACTCGTTCGGGATGTCGAAGCCGACGTAGCGCACCGGCACGTCGACTTTCACCGCGTCGGGCTTGCGCAGCAGGGTGCAGACCTCGAGGCTGGCCGGCCCGCGGCTGCCCAGGTTCTTCAGCAGCCAGGACAGCGTCAGGCCGGAGTCGATGATGTCCTCGAGCACCAGCACGTGCTTGCCGGTGATGTCCCGGTCGAGGTCCTTGAGGATCCGCACGACGCCGGAGGAGCTGGTCGAGCTGCCGTAGGAGGAGACCGCCATGAACTCCATCTGCGTGGGCAGCTGCAGCGTGCGGGCGAAGTCGGACATGAAGAGCACCGCGCCCTTGAGGACGCCGACCAGCAGCACCTCGCGGCCGGCGTAGTCCACGGCCACCTGCGCGGCGAGCTCGGAGATCTTGTCCTGGATCTGCTGCTCGCTCAGCAGCACGTGGTCGATGTCCGGGCCGTACCCGTGGTCGTGGCCCAGTGGTCCGGCGGCCTGCGCTGCGGGGGTGGCGGGCTCGGTCACGGGCTCAGTGCTCCTCAGGGGGGACGGCGGTGGGACGGGCGGGCTGCCGTCCGGTCCGGGGACCGGGCACGGCGCCGCGCTGCACCTCCAGCCTGCCAGACGTGCGGACCACCCCCGTACCGCCCGGCAGGTCTGCCCGCCCCTGCCCCCTCCACCGGGTGAGGAGGGCGTCGACGGCGGCCAGGTGCACCGCCTGCAGGTCGCGCACCCCGGACCGGTGCAGCCAGCCGCGCAGCACCCGGCGGCGCAGCGCCGCGGGCAGCTCGGCCAGCGGGCCGGCCGGCAGGCCGCCGTCGGGGCCCTGCAGGGCGTCGAGCTCGGCGGCGGCGAGGGAGTCCAGCGCGTCGAGGTCCTCCCGGAGCATCGCCGCGGTGCGGCCCAGCGCCGGCGCCACCCCGCCGCCGAGCACCTCCTCCAGCAGCGGCAGCACCTCGGTGCGCAGCCGCACCCGGGTGTAGGCGGGGTCGGTGTTCCACGGGTCGTCCCAGACCGGCAGCTGCTGGGCGGCGCACGCGGCCCGGGTGGTCTCCCGGCGCAGCCCGAGCAGGGGCCGCCAGAACGGCGGCCGGTGCTCGACCATGCCGGCGACCGACCGGGGGCCGGAGCCGCGGGCGAGCCCGAGCAGCACGGTCTCGGCCTGGTCGTCGAGGGTGTGGCCGAGCGCGACCGTGGCCCGGTGCTCGGCGGCGGCCGCGGCCAGCGCGGCGGCACGCGCGTCCCGGGCGGCGCCCTCCGGGCCCCCGGCGGTGCCGACGGTCACCGGGACGACGAGGACCGGGGACAGCCGCAGCGACCGCAGCAGCTCCGCGGTGCGCCGGGCTTGGTCGGCCGAGCCGGCCTGCAGCCCGTGGTCGACGGTCACCGCGCCGACCGGGCGGCCGGCGCGGGGGGCCTCGAAGGCCAGCGCCGCGGCCAGGGCGACGGAGTCCGCTCCCCCGCTGCAGGCCACCAGGACCGGGCCGGTGGTCGCGGCGAGGCCCGGTCGCACGGCGCTGCGCAGCGCGGCGACGGCGGGGTCGGGACCGGCCATGCGGTGCGGCTCAGCCCGGGAAGGCCGGCCGGGTCTCCAGCACCCGCGTCACCCAGCGGGCGGGGTCGCGGAGCTCGTCGCGGTGCGGGAGGTTCTCCGGGCCGGCCCAGACCTGGTTGAACCCGTCCATGCCGACCAGGTCGACGACGCCGGCGACGAACACCCGGCCGTCGGCGTACTGCTGCATCTTCTGCTCCAGCCCCAGCAGCCGGCGCAGCACGCGGTCGACCGGGCTGCGGCCCTTGCGGCGCTGGGCGAACCGCTGGCGCAGCACCCGCACCGAGGGGACGACGTCCGGTCCGACGTTGTCCATCACGTACTCGGCGTGCCCCTCGACCAGGCTCATCACCGCGGTGACCCGGTCGAGCACGGCGCGCTGCTCGGGGTGGGTGACCAGGCTCATCAGCCCCTGCGGGCCGTCGTCGTCGGACCCGCCGCCGCGGACGGCGTCCACGACGCTGCGCAGGACCTCCTGCAGCCGGTCGAGCAGGACGTCGGAGTCCAGGTCGGTGGCCTCGGCGAAGAGGGCCATCTGGTCCTCGAGGTAGCCGCGCAGCCACGGGACGGCGGTGAACTGCAGCTGGTGGGTGACCTCGTGCAGGCACACCCAGAGCCGGAAGTCGGTCGGGTCGACGCCCAGCCGGCGCTCGGTCTCGACGATGTTCGGGGCCACGAGCAGCAGCCGCCCGCCGCTGCCGAACACCTCGTACTGGCCCAGCACCCGGGTGCAGAGGAAGGCCAGCACGCCGCCGGCCTGGGCGCCGGTGACCCGCGAGCCCACGGCGGTGGCCAGCGCGCCGGGCGTCTTGCCGGTCGCGGCCTGGATGCCGGCGGCCAGCGGGTCCAGCAGGGCGCTCATGCCCGCGGTGTTGGCGTCGACCCAGCCGGGGCGGTCGACGACGGCGACGGTGGGCTGCGGGCCGCCGGGCACGGGGCGCATCCCGGTGAGCTCCTCGACGTGTGCGACGGCGGTGGCGGCGGCCCGGTGCAGCTCCGCGACGACCGCGCCGGCCTCCGCGCGCGTCGTCGGCGGACCGGGCTTCACCAGGCGCCGGGCGGTGCGGCCGGCGAGGTCCCAGTCGACCAGTGACGAGGGGCGGCTCATGCACCGACCGTACCCACCGGGCCCGTGCCCGGCCCCTCGTCAGCGGCAGCCGCAGCCCGCGAGCGCCGCCGCCACCCGGTCCAGCGCCGCCTCGCTCGCGACCGGCCCGCCGGTGGTGCCGTCGGCGAGGACGGCGAAGGCCAGCAGCCGGCCGTCGGCGGTGAGCACGGTGCCGGCGAGGTCGTTGACGCCGCCGAGCGTGCCGGTCTTGGCACGGACGGCGGCGGGGGCGCCGGTGCCGTCGGCCGCGCGATCGGCCAGGGTGCCGTCGTAGCCGGCCACCGGGAGGCCGGAGAGCAGGGCACCGACGCCGGGGATGCTGCCGTCGGCGGCACCGCGGAGGACGTCGACGAGCAGCCGGGCCGGCACCCGGTCGTCCGCGGCCAGCCCGCTGCCGTCGGTGAGCGACACCCCGGTCGTGTCCAGCCCGGCCTCGCCGAGCGCGGCGGTGACGGCCTGGGCGGCGCCGTCGAAGCCGGCGGGCAGGCCCCGGCGCAGCGCGACCTGGCGGGCGAGGTCCTCGGCGAGCAGGTTGTCCGAGGCGTTCAGCGCCTGCTCGACCAGCCGGGAGACCGGCGCGGACTCGACCCGCCCCAGCGTCCGGGCGCCGGCCGGGGCGACGCCCGCGGCCACCGGGACGCCGGGTGCACCGAGCGCAGCGGCGAGGGCGGCGCCGGCGTCGGCCGCGGGCCGGCCGCTGCGCGGGTCCCGGCCGGGACGGACGCGGGCGCCGTCGACGGCCACCGCGGTCACCGGGGCGGCGTAGGTGGACGGGGCGTCGCCCGGGCCCCAGGCGGGCGCGGTCTCCGGGCCGGTGAACAGCGAGCCGTCGACCACGACCCGGGTGACCGGGGTGCCGCCCAGCGCCGTGCGGACCTGGTCGGCGAGGTCGGCCACGGTCGCCGCGCCCGGGTAGTCGGTCGAGGGCGCGGTGGTCGACAGCGTCGGGTCACCGCCGCCCACCAGGACGACCTCGCCGGGGGTGCTGCCGGCCACGACCGTGGTGGCGATCGTGTCGGTCGGGTCCAGCGTGGTCAGCACGGCCAGCGAGGTGAGCAGCTTGTTCGTCGACGCCGGGGTGCCCGGGTCGGCGGCGTCCCGGTCGAGGAGCACCTGGCCGGTGGCCACGTCGACGACCTGGGCCGACAGGCCGCTGCCCAGCGCGGGTGCGGCGAGCAACGGCGCCAGGGTGGCGGACAGGACGCCCGGGTCGGGGACGGGCGCGGTGCCGGCGAGTTCGGCGAGCACCGGCTGCGGGTCGGTGAGTGCGGGCAGGACCGCGTCGGGGACCTGCTCGGCCTGGGGTGCCGCGGGGCCGGCGTCGCGCCCACCGGTCCGGTCGAGGGCGAGCCAGACGCCGCCGGCCAGCAGGGCGACGGCGAGGACGGCGGCCACCAGGACCTTCGCGAGCCGGCCGCCCCGGCTGCCCGCTCGCGCCCGGCGTCGCCCCCGGACCGGTGCCGCGGTGGCCCCAACCACGGCCGGTGCGGCGGTGGAGGTCGCCGGTCGCGGCGACGGGCGGGCGGCAGCCCACTCCCCCGCTTCGCGCTCGGCCGCCTGCTCGGCCGCGGCGCGATCGGCGGCGACCTGGTCGGCGGCGGCCTGCGCGGCGGCCAGGTCCGCTGCCTGCTCCGCCGCCGCCTGGGCCGCCGCCTGTTGAGCGGCCTCTCGCTCCACGGCCTCGCGCTCGACGGCCGCCCGCTCGGCCGCGAGCGCCTGCTCCGCTGCCGCGGCCTGCTGCGCAGCAGCCCGGTCCGCGGCCTCCTGCTCGAGGGCCGCCCGTTCCGCGGCCACGGCGGCCGCTGCGGCGGCACGGTCGGACTCGGCCTGCTGTGCGGTGGCCAGCTCGGCGGCGAGACGGTCGGCCTCGGCCTGCTCGGCGGCAGCACGCTCCGCCGCCGCACGCTCCGCGGCGGCACGCTCGGCAGCCAGCCGCTCAGCCTCGACGCGGTCGGCCTCGGCGCGCTGGGCCGCCGCCTGGTCCGCCGCGGCCTGGTCCTCGGCAGCCCGCTGGGCTGCCCACTCCCGGACCGCGGCCAGGTCGGCGGCTGCCTGCTCCGCGGCCAGCCGGGCGATCTCGTCCTCGCCGAGCGTCGCCTGGTCGGCTGCGCGCGACGCCGCCGCGGCCTGCTCCGCGGCGCGCTGGGCGGCCCACTCCTTGACGGCGGCCAGGTCGGCCGCGGCCTGGGCAGCGGCGGCGGCACGGCGGGCAGCCGCCACCGGGTCCTCGGCCGAGACGTCGTCCGGGACGGCCGGCTGCTCGTCGTCCGGGACGGCCAGCTGCTCCGCGTCCGGGACGGCCAACTGCTCGTCATCCGGGACGGCCAGCTGCTCGTCGTCCGGGATGGCGGGCTGCTCTACGTCCGGGACGGCACCGGCCGGGGTCGCCGCGCCGTCGTCGGCGACCGGGGCCGCCTCGGACCCGTCGGCCGCGGGCTCGACGTCGGTGACGTCGGTCGCCGGCTCGGCCTCGGTGACCGGCAGCAGGGGTGCGTTCTCGACGGCATCCGGGACGACGGCACTGTCCGCGTCGACCGCGGTGGGCAACGGATCCTCCGGGGCGTCGTCCTCGGGCGCCGGGAGGTCCACGGCGTCCGCCGCAGGCCCGTGGTCCGGCCGCGCCCCGGCGTCCGCACCGGGCACCGGTCCCGCCGGCAGGTCGCCAGCCTCGGGAACGGCTGGGGACTCGCCGGCGGGCGACTCCTCATCGGCTGCGGTCGACGGCTGGGGTGCGTCGGACTCCTCGGCGGCCGCGGGCCGGGCAGCCGTCGCACCGCCGGCTGCGCTCACGTCCTGGGCGGTGGCGCCGTCGTCCGGAGTCGTCGCAGCGGGTCCGGGAACGATCCCGTCGACACCCGACCGGGGGACCTCCGCGGGCTCCTCGCGCGGTCCTGACGAGATCTTCTCCACCCCCTGGGGTGACCTCCGCCCACACAGCGGCCGGTCGTAGGTCACACTATCGACGTGCAGTTCGACGTGACGGTAGAAATTCCCAAGGGCCAGCGGAACAAGTACGAGCTGGACCACGCCACCGGACGCATCCGCCTGGACCGGATGCTGTTCACCTCGACCCGGTACCCCGCCGACTACGGGTACATCGAGGAGACGCTCGGGATGGACGGTGACCCCCTCGACGCGCTCGTCCTGCTGGAGGAGCCGACCTTCCCCGGGTGCCTCATCACCTGCCGGGCCATCGGGATGTTCCGGATGACCGACGAGGCGGGCGGGGACGACAAGGTCCTCACCGTCCCGGCGACCGACCCGCGGGTGGCCCACCTGCAGGACATCACCGACGTGTCCGAGTTCGACCGGCTGGAGATCCAGCACTTCTTCGAGACCTACAAGGACCTCGAGCCGGGCAAGTCCGTCGAGGGTGCCGAGTGGGTCGGCCGCGCCGAGGCCGAGGCCGAGATCGAGGCCTCCCGCAAGCGCGCGCTCGACGCCGGCTACTGACCCCTCGGCGGTCCTCCCGCCGAACGCGCACCGACCAGACGGCGGCGCACCCCACCGGGGTGCGCCGCCGTTCCGCGTCTGCGGGGTGACGTCGGTGCTGCGGGCCCCACGCCGCCCGACCCGCGCAGGGGACGGCGCCCGGGTCCTGCACCCGTCTGCGGACTGGGCGCAGAACCGTTAGTCTTCGCGCCCACCCGCACCGGCGAGGAGTCCTCATGCGCTCGATGCTGACCAGCTTCAAGAACTTCGCCTTCTCCGGGAGCCTGATCGACCTCGCCGTGGGCCTGGCGATCGGCGCCGCCTTCGCGGCGGTCGTCGAGTCCCTGGTCGGGGACGTCATCCTCCCGCTGGTCGCCGCTGTGTTCGGCACCCCGGACTTCAGTGCCCTGGTGCTGACGGTGAACGGCTCCGACATCCGTTACGGGTCGTTCCTGACGTCGTTCGTCTCGTTCCTCCTGCTGGCCTTCACGATCATGCTGCTGGTGCAGGCGGTCCGTCGCGCGACCGGACGTGAGGCGGCAGGCGCGCAGGGCAGTCGCGAGTGCGACCACTGCAAGAGCTTCATCCCGGTCGACGCCTCGGTGTGCATGTTCTGCACCCGCGACGTCGAACCCGTCGTCCCCTGACCGGACCGCCTGCCCGGCGCGCGTCGGGTCCCCGTCCCCACCTGCCTGTCGAGGGCTCACCCGTCAGCCCGCGAGCTCACCGTGGCGACCCGTTCGGGGTTCCGGCCCCCGCGGTGGTCGCCCGCAGGGATGACAAGCACCCCCGGGGTGATGACACCGACAGTCGCCGGTGCGCTACTCACAGTGTCGTCATGCCACGGACGGCTGGACACCGTCAGCAGACCGCACAGATGGGACAACGGAATGTCATCAGGTCACCTCACACGGATGCGCTCATGAGCTCGTCCGCACTGCCCCGCAGCCGGCGCACGAGCGCTGCCGTCGTCGCCGGCTCCACCCTCGCCGCCGTCGTCCTGGGCGCCGTCCCCGCGAACGCGGCGACCGGCTCCCTCGGGTACGACGCGGTCGCGGACAAGGGCTCGCTCTACAACGTCGCCGAGGTGCTCGGCGCGCACACCTCCTACGCCAGCGGGATCACCGGGCGGGGCATCGGCGTCGCCCTCATCGACACCGGCGTCGCACCGGTGCCGGGTCTCACCAGCGGCAACGTCGTCACCGGCCCGGACCTGTCCTTCGACAGCCAGGACCGGGACGCCGCGCACGTCGACGGCTTCGGCCACGGCACGCACCTGGCCTCGATCATCGCCGGCCGCGACGTCGCCGGCACACCGGCGTCCTACGCGAACCCGGGCCGTTTCGCCGGCATCGCGCCGGACTCCACCCTGGTCAACGTCAAGGTCGGCGCCGGCAACGGTGCCGTCGACGTCACCCAGGTCATCGCCGGGATCGACTGGACCGTCGAGCACGCGAAGGACCCGGGCCTCAACATCCGGGTCATCAACCTGTCCTACGGCACCGACTCGCTGCAGAGCAGCAGCGTCGACCCGCTCGCCTACGCGGTGGAGAACGCCTGGAAGCACGGCATCGTCGTCGTGGTGGCCGGCGGCAATGAGGGCGACACGACCAAGACCCTCGCCAACCCCGCCAGCGACCCCTTCGTGCTCGCCGTCGGCGCCATGGACGACGCCGGCACGGTCACCCGCTCCGACGACACGGTCCCCAGCTGGTCGACGCACGGGACCGACGGCCGGCACGTCGACGTGGTCGCCCCGGGCGTCTCGGTGCTGGGTCTGCGCGTGCCGGGCGGCACCGCCGACGTCGCGAACCCGCAGGCCCGTGTCGGTGACCGGTTCGCCCGCGCCTCGGGCACCTCGCAGGCCGCCGCGGTCGTCAGCGGCGAGGTCGCCCTGCTGCTGCAGGCGTTCCCGCTGCTGACCCCCGACCAGGTCAAGGGCGTGATCACCCACTCGGCGAGCGGTGTGTCCACGGCCCCGACGAAGCTGGCCGGTGCCGGCACGATCGACGTCGTCACGGCGCAGAAGCTGCCGAAGGCGCCGCTGCCGCAGCCGATCGCCCCGGCGATCGGGTGGAGCCGGGGCACCGGCTCGCTGGAGGCCTCCCGCGGGTCGTCGCACGTCTCGAACGGCAGCACCGAGCTGACCGGCGAGGTCGACCTGTTCGGCCGCGCCTGGAACGGGGCCGCCTGGGCCCGGTCGACCAGCGACGGCACCGCCTGGAACGGCGGCAACTGGCGCGGCGCGGCGCTGACCGGCGGCGCGTGGAACCGGGGCGTCTGGCCGACCGCCACGTGGACCGGCAACGACTGGAGCGGGGTGTCCTACACCTCCGACCAGTGGTCGGCCCGCACCTGGCGTGACGACTCGTGGTCGGCCCGCACCTGGCGGGACGACTCCTGGTCGGCCCGCACCTGGCGCGACGAGGGTTGGCGCTGAGCGTGGCGACCACCTGGGGCGGCCGGACCAAGCGTCCGGGCAGCGGTGGTCGACCCGCGTCCTGACCCACGCGGGTGACGTCGGAGCGGGGTGGGCTCAAGGGCCCACCCCGCTCTGCCGTTGGTCCCCGCAGGAGGTGGGGCCAGGTGGGCACCAGTGAGGGGACCGGGACCGCGACCGCGCGGCTGCCGTGGCTCCGTGGGCACCTCAAGAGCGTCCTGGTGCTGCTGCAGACCGCGGTGCTCCTGGCGCTCGCCGCCGCCGTCGGCGGCCCCCTGCTCGACGACGGGCCGTTCCGGACGACGGTGACGCTGCCCTGGTGGCTGCTCGCCGTCGGCTTCGCCGCCACCGAGGCCTGCGTCTTCCACCTGCAGACCAGACGCGAGGCGCAGACGGTCTCGGTGAGCGAGCTGCCGCTCGTCCTCGGGCTCGTCTTCGCCGGTCCGCTCGCGCTGCTGGCCGGCCGGCTGGTCGGCTCGGCCGCCGTGTTCGTGCTGCACCGGCGCTCGGCGCCGCTGAAGACCGTCTGGAACCTGGCGCTGATCAGCCTGCAGACGGCCGTCGCCGTCGCACTGTTCCGGTTGCTCGCCTCCGTGCACCCCGACGTCCCGTGGCTCTGGCTCGGCGCCTACCTGGGGCCGATCGCCGCCAACTGCATCGGCACGATCGCCCTCACCCTCGTCATCGCGGTGTACGAGCGGGGCGTCCACGTGCGCGAGCTGCTGCGCGACCTGCTGCGCGGCGAGCCCGCCGCCCCGGTCGTGATCACCCTCGCGCTGGTCGCCGTCACCAGCCTCGACGCCTCCCCCGCCAACGCCTGGCTGCTCGTGCCCACCTTCGCCGGGCTCCTGCTCGGCTACCGCGCCCACGCCTCGCTCACCGACCGCCACCTCAACCTGGAACGGCTCTTCCGCTTCACCCAGGCGGTCAGCAGCTCACCGGAGGTCGAGCAGGTGCTCGGCAGCGTGCTGGGCGAGGCCAAGGAGCTGCTGCACTCCGAGCGCGCCGAGGTCGCGTTCCTCGCCTCCGCGCAGGGCGACGTCGCCACCGTCCGGCTCGGGGCGACCGACCGGCTCACCCGCGCGGAGGCCCCGCAGAGCGCCGAGGACGGGTGGCTGCTCTCCCAGGTCGTCGACGACGGTGCCACCGTGCTGATCCCCCGCGGCACCCGTGACCCGGAGATGCGCGCCTGGCTCGACGGGCACAAGGCCCGCGAAGCCCTGGCCGTCCCGCTCCGCGGCGGGGCCGGCGTGCTCGGCGCACTGATCGTCACCGACCGGCTCGGGGACGTCCGCAGCTACGACCAGGACGACGTCCTGATCATGGAGACCGTCGCCAACCACGCCAGCGTCGCCCTGCAGAACGGCGAGCTGGTCGACCAGCTGCGGCACGAGGCGCTGCACGACGCGCTGACCGGGCTGCCCAACCGGGCGATGCTGATGCGCCGGCTGTCCGGCGCGCTGGACGAGGTCGCCGCCGGGGCGTCGGCGGGTGCGACCGTGATGATCCTGGACCTCGACGGGTTCAAGGAGGTCAACGACACCCTCGGCCACCAGCAGGGCGACCTGCTGCTCATCGAGGTCGGCGCCCGGCTGACCGCGGCCATCGGGACCGCCGGCGTGGTCGCCCGCCTCGGCGGCGACGAGTTCGCCGTCCTGGTCGGGGCCAGCGGCGACGAGGACGCCGTCGTCCGGATCGCCCGCCGCGCGCTGCGCGTCCTGGAGCACCCGGTGGTGCTCGACGGCATGGAGGTCGAGATCGGTGGCTCCCTGGGCCTCGCGCTCGCCCCGCAGCACGCCGGCGACCCCGCCGGCCTGCTCAAGAGGGCGGACCTGGCCATGTACGACGCCAAGGCCTCCGGCCGTGGCCTGCGGGTCTACGACGCCGACCTGGACTCCACCGACCCGCGCCGGCTCACCCTGGTGGCCGAGCTGCGCTCCGCCCTCACCCGCGGCGACCTGCGGGTGCACGTGCAGCCCCAGGCCCGCGCGGACACCGGGACGACCGTGAGCGTCGAGGCCCTCGTCCGGTGGGAGCACGCCGAGCTCGGCTGGATCTCCCCGGCGGAGTTCATCCCGATCGCCGAGCGCAGCGGTCTCATCGGCCCGCTGACGACCGTGGTGCTCGACCAGTCCCTCGCCGCGGTCGCCGCCTGGCGGCGGCAGGGCATCGACCTGGGCATCGCGGTGAACCTCTCCACCCGCAGCCTGCACGACGCCGATCTCGTCGACGAGGTGCAGCGCCTCCTCCGCCGGCACGACGTGCCCGCCGCCCGGCTGACCCTCGAGGTGACCGAGGGCTCGGTGATGGCCGACCCGACCCGCGCCATCGCCCTGCTGCACCGGCTGCGTGACCTGGGCTGCCGGCTGTCGGTCGACGACTTCGGGACGGGCTACTCCTCGTTGTCCTACCTCAAGCGGCTGCCGGTGCACGAGGTGAAGATCGACCAGAGCTTCGTCACGGGGCTGCGGGAGACCGGCGAGGACCTCGGGATCGTCCGCGCCATCGTCGACCTGGGCCGGCACATGGGCCTGGAGGTCGTGGCCGAGGGCGTCGAGGACGGCACGACCTGGGACCTCATCGCCTCCACCGGCTGCGACCTGGTGCAGGGCTGGCACCTGGGCAGACCCATGCCGGTCGAGGACCTGCCCGCCTGGCTGCGCGGGCCCGGCCGCCCCGAGGCGCGCTCGGTGCTGCACGCCCTCTGACCCGTCCGGCCACGGGGACTCCTCACCCGCGACCGACCTGCCAGCAGAGGGCTGACCGGCCAGGTGCGAGCCGCCTGTCGGAATCGAACCGACGACCTTCTCATTACGAGTGAGACGCTCTACCGACTGAGCTAAGGCGGCGGACTGCGCGGGTGAGCTTACGGCACCGTCCCGGTCCGGCTGCGACGCCCCCGCCGGGACGGGCGGAGCTCAGGCAGGCAGCCGCAGCGCCACGGTGAGCGCCTCGACCGCGATCTGCGGCTTCACGTTCTGCTCCAGCGCGGTGCGGGCGGCCAGCACCGCGTCGATCCGGCGCAGCGCACCGTCGGCACCGATCCGGCGGGCCAGCTCGACGGCGTCGGCACGCCGGTCGGGGTGGGCCAGCGGCACGGTCAGCTCGGCCGAGGCCGCCGACGCCGCGCTGACCACCAGCGCGTCGCGGTACATCGCGGCCAGGTCGACCAGCGCCCGGTCCAGGGAGTCACGGCCGATCCGGGTGGCCCGGGACTTCTGCCGCTTCTCCAGCTCCTTGAGCTGGCCGGCGCCGCGGCTGGCCGCGGCCACGCCCGGCCCGCGGGCCCCCATGCCCAGGCTGGCCTTCACCGCCTCCGTCTCGGGGACGTCGACCTCGGCCACGGCCTTGTCGGTCTCCTCCTTCGCCGTGCCGACCAGGTCGTCGGCGGCGTTAAGGCAGGCGGCCAGCGAGACCAGCGACAGCGGGATGTCCAGCACCGCCTTGCGGGCCAGCCGGGCCGACTCGTCGCGGGCCAGGTGCCGGGCGCGCCCGACGTGCCCGGCGGCGGCCGCCGCCGCCCACGAGGCCAGCGCGGGGTCGATGCCGTCGCGGCGGACCAGCACCTCGGTGACCGCCTCGATCGTGGGGGTGCGCAGCGGCACGACCCGGCAGCGCGACCGGATGGTGACCGAGACGTCGTCGGGGTGCAGCGAGGGCGCGCAGAGCAGGATCACCGCGCGCGCCGGCGGCTCCTCCAGGGTCTTGAGCACCGCGTTGGACGCCGCCTCGGTCATCCGGTCGGCGTCCTCGACCAGCACGATCTGCCAGCGCCCCCGCGACGGGGCGCGCGCTGCGGTGCCGACGATGGCGCGCACCTCCGCGGCACTGATCGACAGCCCCTCGGGCACGATCCGGTGCACGTCGGCGTGGCTGCCGGCGAGCACCGTGCGGCACTCGTGGCAGGTGCCGTCGCCGCCGTTGGGGCACTGCAGCGCCGCAGCGAAGGCACGCGCGGCCACCGACCGGCCCGAGCCGGGCGGGCCGGTGAACAGCCAGGCGTGGGTCATCGCGGACGGCGAGGCCACCGCGGCCTGCAGCTCGGCGACGACCGCCGGCTGCCCGACGACGTCGGCCCACACCCCGGTCGCGGTCACGCCCTCATCGTCCCTCAGCCGGGCCCGGCCCCGTCCCGAGGCCCACCCCGGGCTCGCGGGGGAAGGCGTCGCTCACGGGTGCAGCTCCGGCGTCGGGCCGGTCTGGACGACGTGGTCGGCGTGCCGGCGGCTGCGCGGGACCTCCGCGTCGGTGGGCAGCTGCTGCAGCGGCAGCCCCTCCAGCAGCGTGCTGGTGCGCACCCGGATGGACGCGGCGAGCTCCTCGGGGGTCTGCCGGGCGTCCAGCACCAGGTAGCGGTCGGGCTCGGCCTCGGCCAGGGCCTGGAACGTGCGCCGCACGCGCTGGTGGAAGTCCAGGGACTCCGACTCGAGCCGGTCGGCCACGGCGCGCCCCCGGGCCCGGGCCAGCCCCACCTCGGGGGGCAGGTCGAGCAGCACGGTCAGGTCGGGCCGCAGCCCCTGGGTGGCCCAGCGGGAGATGGACCGGACGTCGTCCATGGGGATGGTGCGGCCGGCGCCCTGGTAGGCCAGCGAGCTGTCGACGAACCGATCGGTGATGACCACCTCGCCGGCGTCGAGGGCCGGGCGCAGCACGTCGTGCACGTGCTGGGCGCGGTCGGCGGCGTACATCAGCGCCTCGGCGCGCGGGGAGAGCCCGGCGCTCGCCGGGTCCAGCAGCATCGCGCGGATCTTGCCGCCCAGCGCCGTCCCGCCGGGCTCGCGGGTGGTGCTGGCGACCAGGCCCTCCTCGGTCAGCCACTCCTGCAGCCGGCGCACCTGGGTGGACTTGCCCGCGCCCTCCCCGCCCTCGAAGGCGATGAACACCCCGCCCCCGGCCAGGCGGCGGCGGGCGGTGGTGTCACGCCGCAGCGCGGTCATCACGTCGGCGACCAGCGGCACCGGGCGGCCGTCGTCCATCTGCCGGTAGGCCAGCAGGCCGACGAGCACGGCCAGCAGGCCGGCCACCAGGAGCAGGACCCGCTCCCCCGTCACCGGCAGGGTGAACGCGCCGAGGTCGACGCGGCGCTGGCCGATCACGCCCACCAGGAGCGGCGTCAGGCCCAGCGACACGATGAGCGCGGCGCGGACCAGCGACTGGACCAGGGCGAACGTGCGGCCGCGGATCGCGTCGTCGATCTCGGTGCCGAGCAGGGTGAAGCCGGACAGGTAGGCGACGCCGGCGAAGAAGCCCATGAGCACGACCAGCAGCAGGGCGATCCACAGCGCGACCGTGGAGCCCAGCACCAGCAGCGTGCCGCCGGCCCCGACGATGGCGATGCCGAACAGCCGCTCGCGGGACAGGTCGTGGGCCACGCTGGGGCCGAGCGCGATCCCGAGACCCAGGCCGACGAACACGGCACCGAACAGCACGCCGTAGGCCGCCTGCCCGCCGCCGAGCGCCTCGACGAACGCCTGGCCGGTGGCGATCACGACGCCGGCGGCGACGAAGGCGCCGGTGATGCCCACGACCAGCCCGCGCACCAGGGGGGTGTGCCCGGCGAAGGAGAAGCCCTCGCGCAGCGAGCCGAAGAAGCTCTCCCCGGTGACCTGCACGCCCGCCGCCCGCCGCCCGCTGATCGAGGGCAGGTTCCAGATGACCACGGCCGCGACCAGGAAGGTCAGCGCGTTCAGGTAGAGCGCCAGGTCGACCTCGTCGACGCCGGGCAGGACGTCGCTGAGCCCGCCGCCGAGGGAGGCGAGCAGGGCGAACACCGCAGCCGCGGCGACCGGGGTGAGCCCGTAGGTGGTGACCAGCGACAGCTGGTTCGCCGGCTCCAGCTGGTCCTTGCGGAGCATGTTCGGGACGGCGGCCTCCTTGGCCGGGATCCAGAACAGGCTGATCGCCTCGATGAGGAACTGGGCGATGAACAGCCACACCAGGTCGTCGACGACCGGGATCGAGGCGAAGAGCGCGAACCGCAGGACGTCGGAGACCACCATCGTGCGGCGCCGGTCGAAGCGGTCGGCGAAGGCGCCGGCCAGCGGGCCGAGGACGATCGCGGGGAGCAGCCGGAAGAGCAGCACGCCGCCGAGGGCGAAGTTGGCCGCGGCGAACCCGTCGACCAGCGAGGTCGCGGTCGCGGTGATCGCCAGCAGGCCGAGCCAGTCGCCGAAGCTGGACAGCGTCATCGACAGCCACAGCCGGCGGAAGTCGCGCACCCGCAGCACGGCGCGGACCTTCGCACCGAGACCGACCGCCCCGGGACCCTCGTGCGCCTCGCCGTCGTCGGCCTCCACCGGGGCCGCGCCGGAGCGGTCGGTCCAGGCGGCGCCGCCGTCGAGCAGGTCGGCCAGCGGGACCCCGGCGCCGTCGGGCGTCGGCGTGCCGGCCGGCGGCAGCCCGTCGGTGGGCACGGCACCGGAGGAGGGCCGGGGAGCCGCGGGGGGCCCGGCGACGCCACCGGAACCGGCACCGGGCATGGCGCCGGCCGTGGACGGGCCGTCAGCCTGGTCGGAGCTGATCGAGACCCCCCGGGGTGTGGGCGGCGCACGGGGCGCGCGGTGCCCGGCCGGGTCTCGGCCGGACCCGGTCACCGTACCGGCCGGGTCGGACAGGACGGGGCCGTCGCGACCCGAGACCGGGCGCGTCCAGCCGGCGTCCTCCCCGGCCGCAGGCCGTAGCCTCCCGTGGTGGACAGCGCCACGGGCTGGGACCCGACCACCTACCTGCGCTTCGCCGACGAGCGGGCCCGGCCCTTCGGCGACCTGCTGGCCCGGATCGGCGTTCTGGACCCCGACGAGGTCGTCGACCTCGGCTGCGGTGACGGATCCGCCACCGCCACCCTGGCGCAGCGCTGGCCCGACGCCCGGGTGAGCGGCGTGGACAGCTCCCCCGCCATGCTCGCCGCCGCTGCCGCCCTGGCCGTGCCCGGCCGGCTGGAGTTCACCGCCGGCGACGTCCGGGACTGGCGGCCGGCGGCACCGGTCGACGTCCTGGTCAGCAACGCGGTGCTGCACTGGGTGCCCGGGCACACCGGGCTGCTCACCCGCTGGGCCGGGGACCTCGCGCCCGGCGGCTGGCTGGCGGTGCAGGTGCCCGGCAACCAGGCCGCTCCCACCCACGCCCTGCTCGCCGACCTGGTCGGCGGCCACCGCTGGGCCGGCCGGCTGGCCCCGGGCGTGGACACCGTGCTCGACCCGGCCGCCGTCCTGGACCCGGCCGGGTACCTCGACGTCCTCACCGCCGCCGGGCTGTCCGCCGACGCGTGGGAGACGACGTACCTGCACGTGCTGACCGGCGTCGACCCGGTGCTGCGCTGGGTGTCGGGGACGGTGCTGCGTCCGGTGCTGGCCCGGCTGTCACCCGGGGACGCCGACGAGTTCACCACCGAGTACGCCGACGCCCTGCGCGCGGCCTACCCGGCCCGCCCCGACGGGACGACGGTGCTCCCCTTCCGCCGGGTGTTCGCCGTCGGCCACCGGCCCGACTGAGCCCAGGGCCGGCGGTGGGGTCAGCGCGCGGCCGCGGGGTGCGTGGACCCCGCGGCCGGGCCGGTGAGCGCTGCCGTCACCGCGGGGTAAGCCGGTACGCCCGGGTCGTGTATGGCAGGTCCAGCAGCTCGCGGCCCCGGGTGTCGGGGTGGGTGGCCAGCAGCTCGCGGACCCGGCCGAGGAACTCCGCCCGGCCGGCGGCGTCCTTGACGGCGACGTAGCTGCGCGTGCCGATGCCGCCCACCACCTGCTCCGGGGTCAGCGACTGGACCACGGCGTCGTCGAGCACCTCGACGTCGGCCGGCAGCGCGGCGGCGAACCGCTCGACCACGCCCTGGTCGGCCTCGTGGCCGCGGGCCTCCTCGACGATCAGCTCGCCCAGCGCCCGCACCCACGGCACCCGCTCGTCCCGGGTGTTCCAGACGAAGCCGACGACGCCACCGGGCCGCAGCACCCGGCGCAGCTCGGCCGCGGCGGGCTCGATCTCGAACCAGTGGGCGGCCTGGCCGGCGACGACCGCGTCGACGGAGGCGTCGGCCAGCGGGAGCGCCTCCGCTCCCCCGACCTCCACGCGCACCTGCGGCAGCCGGGCGCGCAGCTGGTCGAGCATGCCGGCGGAGATGTCGACGGCGACCACCTCGTGCCCGGCCTCGACCAGCCGGTCGGTGAACAGCCCGGTGCCGGCACCGAGGTCGGCCACCCGGCGGGGTGCCGCGCCCAGCAGGAACGGCACCACCCCCGCCGGGTAGCCCGGCCGGAGGGCGGCGTACTCGGCCGCGACCTCACCGAAGGAGGTGCGGAACTCCTGCCAGCCGGGCACGGTCATCAGCTGGCGGCGACCGGCTCGGTGACCGCCGCGGCGGTGGTCGCCTTCTTCTTCACCGGCGCCTTCTTCGCGGTCGCGGCCTTGGTGGCCGTCGTCTTCGTGGCCGCCGTCTTGGTGGCCGTGGCCTTCTTGGCGACCGCCTTCTTGGCGGGGGCCTTCTTCGCCGGGGCCTTCTTGGCGGCGGCCTTCTTCTTCACCGGCGCCCGCTCGCGGCGGTCGGCCAGCAGCTCGGCGGCCCGCTCAAGGGTCAGCGTCTCGATCTCGTCGCCCTTGCGCAGGCTGGCGTTGTGCTCGCCGTCGGTCACGTAGGGACCGAAGCGGCCCTCCCGCACCGTGACCTGCCCCTGGCTGACCGGGTCGGGGCCGAGCTCCTTGAGCGGCGGCTTGGCGGCGGCCCGGCCGCGCTGCTTGGGCTGGGCGAAGATCGCCAGCGCCTCGTCGAGGGTGACGGTGAACAGCGCCTCCTCGCTCTCCAGCGAGCGGGAGTCGGTGCCCTTCTTGACGTAGGGCCCGTACCGGCCGTTGAGCGCCTGGATCTCCTCGCCGTCGGCGTCCTTGCCGATCGTGCGGGGCAGGGTCAGCAGCTGCAGGGCCTGCTCCAGCGTCACCGTCTCCGGCGTCATCGTCTTGAACAGGCTGGCGGTGCGGGGGGTCTCCTTGCTGCCCTCGGGCAGCACGGTGGTGACGTAGGGGCCGTAGCGGCCGGCCTTGACCGCCACCGGGAACCCGGACTCCGGGTCGGTGCCCAGCTCCCGGTCGCTCGAGGGCGCGTCGAGCAGCTCGGTGACCTTCGCGCTGGTCAGCTCGTCGGGGGCGATGTCGTCGGGGATGCTGATCCGCGCGCCCTCCTCACCGCCGGCCTGCAGGTAGGGCCCGTAACGGCCGACCCGGACGACGACCGGCTCGCCGTTGGGCGTGACCGCGCGCAGCGGGATGGAGTTCACCCCGCGGGCGTCGATCTCCTCCAGGCGCTGACCCACGACGGACTTGAGGCCACCGGAGGCGCCGATCCCGCCGGCGTGCCCGCCCGCGCCGCCGAAGTAGAACTCGGTCAGCCAGTCGACGCGGCCCAGCTGCCCGGCGGCGATCTCGTCGAGCTCGCGCTCCAGCAGGGCGGTGAAGTCGTAGTCGACCAGGGCGGCGAAGTGCTGCTCCAGCAGGTTGACCACGGCGAAGGCGATGAAGGTCGGCACCAGTGCCGAGCCCTTCTTCCACACGTAGCCGCGGTCCTGGATGGTCTGCATGATCGACGCGTAGGTCGACGGGCGGCCGATCTCCAGCTCCTGCAGCCGGGCGGTGAGGCTCGGCTCGGTGTAGCGCGCCGGCGGGCTGGTGGTGTGCCCCTTGGGGTCCAGCTCGCGGGTGTCGAGGGTCTGACCGCGCTCGACCCGCGGCAGCCGGCGCTCGCTGTCGTCGCTCTCGGCGTCGTCGGTGTGGTCGTCGTCCTTGCCCTCGACGTAGGCGCGCAGGAACCCGGGGAAGGTGATCGTGCGGCCCGAGGCGGTGAACTCCACGGCCTCGTCGGTGCTGGAGCGCCCCGCCAGCCGGATGCTCAGCGTCTTGCCCACGGCGTTGGCCATCTGGGAGGCGATCGTGCGCTGCCAGATCAGCTCGTAGAGCCGGAACTCGTCGCGGGCCAGCTGCGAGGCGAGCTGCCCGGGGGTGCGGAAGGAGTCACCGGCGGGGCGGATGGCCTCGTGCGCCTCCTGGGCGCCCTTGGCCTTCTTGTCGTAGCGGCGCGGCTCGGTGGGCACGTACGCGTCGCCGTAGAGCTCGGCGGCCTGACGGCGCGCGGCGGTGATCGCCTCGTTCGACAGGTTCGTCGAGTCGGTGCGCATGTAGGTGATGTGACCGTTCTCGTACAGCCGCTGGGCCACCCGCATCACCTGGGCCGAGGACCAGCCGAACTTGCGACCGGCCTCCATCTGCAGGCTCGAGGTGATGAAGGGCGCGTAGGGCTTGCGCGTGTAGTCGCGCTCGTCGACGCGGCTGACGGTGACCGCGCGGCCTTCCAGCCGGGCGGCCAGACCGCGGGCGCCGGCCTCGTCGAGGTGCACCACGTTGCTGGTGACCGTGCCGGTGTCGGCGTCGAAGTCCTTGCCGGTGGCGACCCGGCTGTCGTCGACGCTGACCAGCCGGGCGCGCAGGCTGGTGGGCTCACCGGCGTCGGCGCCGGCGCGCTGCTGCGCGACCTCGAACACCCCGTCCAGGCTCCAGTAGTCGGCGGCGGTGAAGCGCATCCGGGCGCGCTCCCGCTCGACGACGATGCGGGTGGCCACCGACTGGACGCGGCCGGCCGACAGCTTCGGCAGCACCTTCTTCCACAGCACGGGGCTGACCTCGTAGCCGTAGAGCCGGTCGAGGATGCGGCGGGTCTCCTGGGCGTCGACCAGGGCGGTGTCGAGCTCGCGCGGGTTGGCCACCGCGCGGGCGATCGCCTCGCGGGTGATCTCGTGGAAGACCATCCGGCGGATCGGCACGGTGGGCTTGAGCGCGTCGATCAGGTGCCAGGCGATGGCCTCGCCCTCGCGGTCCTCATCGGTCGCGAGGTAGATCTCGCTGGCCTCCTTCACCAGCTGCTTGAGCCGGGTGACCTGCTGCCTGCGGTCGGGGCTGACCACGTAGAGCGGGGCGAAGCCGTGGTCGACGTCGACGCCGAGCCGGGCCCAGGACTCGCCCTTGTGGGCGGCGGGCACGTCGGCGGCGTTGCGCGGGAGGTCGCGGATGTGCCCCACGGAGGCCTCGACGACGTAGTCGCTGCCCAGGTACCCCGCGATCTTCGTCGCCTTGGTGGGCGACTCGACGATGACGAGGGGCTTGCCACCGGTGGCGGCCGCGCGCTTGCGCGGCGTGGCGGTACCGGTGGTGGCGGCGGACTTCGCGGTCTTGGTGGGCGGCACGGTGCTCCTGTCGGGGTGCTGGTGCAGGCGCCGGGAGGACCCGGGCGCACACGGGGCAGTGTGAGCTGCACCCGTTCGGCGAGGCCACGGTAGGCCACCGCCCGTAGAAGAGCCCGGGCGGCGACCGTCACCGGGCGCGCCGTCGGTCGTCCAACGCACGGCGACGGCAGCTGTTCCCGGGCTCCCGGGGCGGCTCATCCGTGCGGGCGGGTGCCGGCGACGACCTCGCCGATCGCGGCCAGCGTCGGGCGGTCCCGGTCGTAGTACTGGGTGTGCCACTGGGTCACGTCGGTGGGCAGGTCGACGTCACCGAAGCCGGGGTCCGAGGGGGTGTCCCCGAACCAGTCCAGCCAGGAGACCGGGTCGGTGGGCGACCAGGCGCCGTAGACCTCCTCGGCCTCGAGGTCCTCGGCGTCCCCGGCGGGCACCCCGGGGCTCCCCAGCAGGACGACGGCGTCGGCGGCCAGCTGCCCGGGAGCCCGGGCCGCCACCCCGGTGACGACCGTGCCGTAGCTGTGCGCCAGCACCGTCGTCCTCGGTGGGGCAGCGCGCACGAGGGCCGGCGAGGCAGACCGGGCGGCAGCGAACCCGTCCAGCGCCCGGTCCAGCGCCCGTCCGCCCCGCAGTGCGTCGACCGGCTGCCACGCGGTGGACCAGCGCGGCGTCCGGTAGCCCAGCCACGCGATCGTGGCGACCGCCAGCCCCGGCGCGGCGACCGCGGCCGCGGCCGCCACGTCCCGGGCGTCACCGACCAGGCCGCCGAGGTCACCGGCGGGGGTCGTCTCGATCCCCGGGACGAGCACGCCCACGGCGGCCGCGGTGTCGACGTCCCCCACGGACAGCGCCACCAGGTCCTCGGCCGGGTCGAACTGCAGGAGCTGGGCCACCGAGCCGGCCGCCTCGACGGCGGTCAGGACCGCCTGCACCGCCAGAGCCGTCCGGTGGCCGTCCGACCCCGGCGGCAGGTGCTGGAGGGCGGCCCTCACGTTGGCCCGGTTGGCCTGGTCCCGGGCCCAGCCGGGCAGCCCGTCGAGCGCGCCGATCGCGCCCGGCTCCGTGGTGATCGCCGCCTCCTGCTGGGCCACCGTCAGGGCCGACCACCAGGTCGCGACGGTCTGCGGTGCACCGCCGGCCGGCGCCACGGGCAGTGCGGTCGCGGGCAGCCGGGCCACCAGGTCGGCGAAGGGGACCGGTCCCGGCAGCGCGACCGCACCCAGCGCGGCCAGTGGCCCGGCCGCGGCCCGCGCGCACTCCCCTGCGCGTGCCGCGGCGGCGAAGGCGTCCTCGGCGGCGGCAGCTGCCGATACCCCGGCGCGGGAGGCCGCGGCCACGTCGGCGACCTGGTCCGGGGACATCGCCGGGTGCGACGACGGCACCCCGGTCACCCGGCCGCCGTCGTCCAGCCCGATGCTGGCGGAGGCGGCCACGACGCGGGCCTGCTCAGCCAGCTCCTGGGCTGCTGCCGCGGCGCCGGCCAGCCCGTGCAGGTCCTCCAGTGCACCGGTGAGCGCGCCGGTGACCGCGGCGGTCGCCGAGGACAGCTCGACGAGCGCTGCCTCGGCTGCCGTACCTGCCGGGCCCGACCAGCAGTCGGCGTCGCCGAGCCGGCGGCCGAGGTCGTCGAGCCGGTACCGCCAGGGCAGCAGCCGCTCGGCGACGACGTCCAGCGTGCCGACGGAGCCACGCAGCAGCGGCAGGTCCCAGCCGGCGAGCGCGGCCAGTGGGGTGGCGGTCACCGGGGCACCGGGACCCGGCCGGCCCAGCCCGGGTCGAGCTGCCCGGCGATCCCCGCGTCGGCCGCGCGGTAGGTGGCGACGGCGGCCTCGAGGCTCGCCGCGACCGCCAGCGTCCGGGCGGCCAGCGTGGTGACCAGTTCGGTCCACCCGGCGCCGGCGAGACCGGCATCGACGCCGACCGGGCCCTCGAGGGCACCCGTCAGCGAGCGGCCGGTGGCCGCGCAGAGCTCGCCCTCCTGTGCGAGCTCCACGCCCAGTGCGGACAGCTCCGCCAGCAGCGCCGCGAGGGCGTCGAGCTGGACGGAGATCAGATGGGACACGGGGCCTCCCGGCGCGGCAGCGGACCCTGGAGGGGACCGACGGGCAGGACGTTAGGAACGCCTCGGGACCGCCCGGGCACCGTCGTCCACACCCCGTGGCGTCGTCCACAACCCACGCTCCGGCGCCCCGCCGGGGGCACACGTCGGCCCGTCGCGCGAGCCCTGCGCCACCCGTCCCACCCGATCGGGTGGAGAAGATGTCTCCGAGACGCTCAAGCAGGCGGCTCGTCCGGCCGACCAAGAGCCCATGAGATCGATGGACCCGCAGGTCACGGCCACGGCACCTGCCGCTCGGCGCCGGTCGCTCAACGGCCTGGCGCTGCAGCTGTCGGCCGTCGCGCTGTCCTTCATCCTGGTCTCGCTGCTGGTCGTCACCGCCTCGCACGCCGCCTTCGTCGCGCAGACGGACAACCCCCGGAACCACGTGGGTGCCGGTGCCGTCCACCTGGCCGACGACGACTCCGGCTACGCGATGTTCGCCGTCGACGGCCTCACGCCGGGCAACGTGCAGGAGCGGTGCATCAAGGTCACGTACACCGGCACGGTCGACGCCGGTGACGTCCGCCTCTACGTCCCGTCCGCACCGACCGGCGCCCTGGCGCCCTTCCTCGACCTCACCGTCGACATCGCCCCCGACAACGCCGCCGGCCCCGGGTCCTGCACCGGCTTCGGCACCGGCCAGCGGCTCTTCTCCGGGACGCTCTCCAGCCTGGCCTCCACGCGGAGCGACTGGACCACCGGACTGAGCACCTGGCAGCCGGCCGGCACCCCCGAGACGCGGGTCTTCCGCTTCCGGCTCCAGGTCCAGGACACCCCGGGCGCGCAGGGGCTGGCCACGGAGTTCGGGTTCACGTGGGAAACACGGACCAGCTGACCGCTGCGGGCGGCGCGGCCGCGCACGCCCGGCACCGGGTGGCGCTGTACGCCGCCGGCACGGTGAGCATGCTGGTCCTGTCGATGACGGCCAGCCTCGGGCTGTGGATCGGCCTGCCGTGGGCGCTGCTCGGCTGGTCGCCCACCCTGATCGTCTCCGGGTCGATGGCGCCCCTGGTGTCCCCCGGCGACGTGGTCGTGGTCCGACCCGTGCCCACCGACGAGCTGGGCATCGACACTGTGGTGCTCTACGACCGGCCCGAGACCGGACGCGTCCTGCACCGGATCGTGGCCGTGCTCCCCGACGGCACCTTCCGGACGCAGGGCGACGCCAACGACGTCCCCGACAGCGCCCCGGTCCGGCCGGTCGACGTCCGGGGCGTCGCCGTCCTCGCCGTGCCGTGGGTGGGCCACCCCTCCCTGTGGCTCCGTGACGGCGAGCCGCTCCCCCTCACCGCCACCGGGACGGTCCTCCTGCTGCTGGTCGGGCTCGCTCCGCGCGCCGTCGACCCCGCCTTCGACCCCTGGGGCGCGACGCAGCGGGTGAACCCCGCCGAGGTGCTGCTGGGCCGGACCCCCGGCGACCGACGGACGGACGGGCTGCTGCCCGCCGAGCTCCACGACCTCGTGCACGCCCGCCTGGCCAGGCAGAGCGCCGCGGTCTCCGACCGGACCACCCACCTGCTGGAAGGACTGTCATGACCCGCCACCGTGGTGCCACGACCCGGGACCGCCGCCTCGACGCCGGCAGCCGGCACGGCGGTCGGTCGGTGGCCGAGCGGGCGCTGGGGCAGATCCGTCTCGTCGCGGTGGCACTGCTGCTCGTCGGCGGAGCCGGCCACCACCCCGCCCCCGGGGCGACCCTCGACCGGGGTCAGGCCCTGGTCCTGGTCGCCGTTGCGGCCGTGGTCCTCCTGCTGGTCAGCGTCGTCTCCTCGCGCGCCGGGCGTGCCCGGACCGGACGGCGGTCGACGCTCGCCCTCGTGGCCACCGCCGCCGACGCCCTCGTGGTGCTCGGCGTCGTCGGGACCGCGGGCCTGCCGCCGCGGTCGATGGCCCTGGTCCTGCTGATGCTGCCGCTGCTGGAGGCGGCCCTGTGGTTCGGCCTCGTCGGGCTCGCCGTGCTGTGGACGCTGTGCTCGGCCGCGCTCGGCGTCCTGGTCGTCACGGACCCGACGAGCATCCCGGACGGCGCGCTCGGCGTCCTCGTGGTCGCGATGCCGACGCTGCTGCTGGCGACCATCCCGGTGGCGATGCTCGCCGAGCACCTCGTCGCGCAGGTGGGCCGGCTGGGGACGGCCCGGGCCGCGGCCGACGACCGCGCCCGGCTGCTCGGTGACCTGTCCGCGATCACCGCGGACATCTTCCCGCTGGACGTCGAGTCGGTCCTGTCCCAGCTGGTCCGCGGCGCCCAGCAGCTGGGCGCGGTCGAGGTGACCGTGGCGGCACCGGTGGGTGACGCGGCGTCCACCGACGGCCCGGGGTCCGCGCCGCCCGGGGGGTCCACGGTGCTGCGCCGGGAGCTCGCCGTGCCCGGTGGCACGCCGTACGCCTTCCGGGCGCTGGTCACCGGCTCCGCCGACGAGGTCGCCCGGCGCGTCGAGGCCCTGGACCTCCTGGTGGCACAGGCGCGGGTCGGCCTGGCCAACGCGGTCCTGGTGCGGCAACTCGAGCGGCTGAAGCAGACCTACGAGGAGCAGGCCACCCGCGACCAGCTGACCGGGCTGCTCAACCGGCGCGGACTGGTGCTGCGGGCCGAGCAGCTGCCCGGCCGGCTGGGCGTCCTGTTCTGCGACCTGGACGGCTTCAAGGCCGTCAACGACACACTCGGCCACGCTGCGGGTGACGAGCTCCTCACCGAGGTGGCCCACCGCCTGGAGCGGTGCGTCGGACCGACCGGTGTGCTCGGGCGCATGGGCGGCGACGAGTTCGTCGTCGTCGTGCCCGGCGCGTCGGAGGTCGACCTGACCGACCTGGGCCTGCGCATCGAAGGGGAGCTGGCGCGGTCCTTCGTCCTGCCCGCGGGCACGGCCGTCATCGGCGTCAGCATCGGGGCGGCGTCCACCGCCGTCGGGGAGCAGGACCTCGAGGCGCTGCTGACCCAGGCCGATCGGCTCATGTACGAGGTCAAGCGGAGCCGGGCGACCCGCAGGTCCGGCCGCGCCGAACTGACCGGGGCACCGGCGTGAGGCGCCGTCCACGCGCCGTCCGGCTGGCCGTCCGCGCCCTCACCGTCGGGGTGGCCGGAGCGCTGACCGTGCTGCTGGCGCAGGTGCCGGTCGGCGCCACGTTCACCGCCACGACCGTCGACGGCACCAACCGGGTCGGCACCGCCGCGAACTTCTGCGAGAAGACCGAGTTCGTCACCGCGTCCGCCGTGGCGTGGACCGACCAGGCCGCCCCCACGACCAACCAGCCGGACACCGGGACGCTGCGCGTGCGGTCGCGGACGGCGGCCGGCGCACGGACCTGGGTCCGCTTCGACCTGCCCCCGGCGAAGCCGGGCTGCACCCTGCTGGCGGCGACCATGCGCCTGCAGAACCTGGTGCCGGGGAGCCCGACCATCGTCGACGCGTTCCTCGGTGACCCGGCCGCGCCGACCTGGACGCCGGGCACGATCACCTGGGACGACCAGCCGAGCGGCCTCGGGACGGGGATCGGCGGCAGCATCATGACCGCACCGGGCACCCAGGTCTGGGGCGTGACGGACGAGGTGCGGCAGCAGTACGCCACCGGGCTCAACAACGGGTTCGTCCTGCAGGACCGCTACGAGACCGGCGGCACGGGCATCGAGCAGCAGTACGACGGGGTGCTGACCAGCCCCACGGCGCCGCACGTCCAGCTCGACTGGCGGTGACCGACGACCGGGCGGTGATCTGGTGCACACCCACCCGGTCAACGGGCCCCGACCGTCACCCGGAGGTGTGACAGTGGTGGGGTGACGTCCCTGCGCCCCGCCGGCGCCGACCCGGCCGCCCTCCCCGGCACCGAGCTGCTGGACGCCCTGCTCGCCGGCACCGACCCCGAGGACGACCCGGTCACCCACGTCCACCGGCTGCCGGCGCGCCCCAGCCGGACGGCGGAGTGGCCGGCCTGGGTGGCGGCGCCGCTGCGGGAGAAGCTGGCCGAGCGCGGGGTGCTCGCCCCGTTCAGCCACCAGGTGGGCGCCGCCGAGCTGGCCCGGGCCGGTCAGCACGTGGTCGTGGCGACCGGGACGGCGTCGGGCAAGTCGCTGGCCTACCAGCTGCCGGCGCTGACCGCGCTGGCCGAGGACCCGCGGGCCTGCGTCCTCTACCTGGCCCCGACCAAGGCGCTGGCCCGCGACCAGCTGGCCTCGGTGGCGGCGCTCGCGGACTCCTCGGTGCGCCCGGCCGCCTACGACGGGGACACCCCGCAGGAGGAGCGGGAGTGGGTGCGGCGGCACTCGCGCTGGATCGTCACCAACCCGGACATGCTGCACCGCGGGATCCTGCCCGCCCACCAGAAGTGGTCGAGCACGCTGCGCCGGGTGGCCTACGTGGTCATCGACGAGTGCCACGCCTACCGCGGTGTCTTCGGCTCCCACGTCGGGCACGTGCTGCGGCGGCTGCGGCGGATCTGCCGGCGGTACGGCGCCGAGCCGGTGTTCGTGCTGGCCTCGGCCACCGTCGCCGAGCCCGCTGCGGCGGCGAGCCGGCTGGTCGGCGCGCCCGTCACGGCCGTGACCGACGACGGTTCGCCGCGGCCGGGGGCGACCTTCGCGCTGTGGGAGCCGCCGCTGACGGAGAAGACCGGTGAGCACGGCGCCCCGCTGCGCCGCTCCGCCGCCGCGGACGCCGCCGGGCTGCTGGCCGACCTGGTCGAGCAGAACGCCCGCACGCTGGCCTTCGTCCGCTCCCGCCGCGGCGCGGAGTCCGTCGCCGAGCAGGCCCGCGCGATCCTGCGGTCGCGGGGCCGGTCGGACCTGGTGCCGCGGGTCGACTCCTACCGCGGCGGATACCTCCCCGAGGAGCGGCGGGAGCTGGAGCGGTCGCTGTCGACCGGGAAGCTGCTGGGCGTCGCGACGACCAACGCCCTGGAGCTGGGCATCGACATCGCCGGCCTGGACGCCGTGGTGCTGGCCGGCTACCCGGGCACGCTCGCCTCGCTGTGGCAGCAGGCCGGGCGGGCCGGGCGCGCGCAGACGGAGTCCCTGGTCGTCTTCGTCGCCCGCGACGACCCGCTGGACCACTACCTGGCCCACCACCCGCGGGCGGTGTTCGGCCGGCCCGTCGAGGCGACGGTGACCGACCCGGCCAACCCCTACGTGCTCGGCCCGCAGCTGTGCTGCGCGGCCGCCGAGCTGCCGCTGGCCCCGGACGACCTGGCCGACTTCGGCGGCGACGTCGCGGCCGCGCAGGTCGAGCAGCTGGTGGCCGACGGGCTGCTGCGCTCGCGCCCCACCGGCTGGTACTGGGCCGGCCGCGGGCGCCCGGACGTCGACATCCGGGGCAGCGGCGAGCCGCCGGTGTCGATCATCGAGGGCTCGACCGGCCGGCTGCTGGGCACCGTGGACGGCGACGCCTCGCACGCCACCGTGCACACCGGCGCGCTGTACGTGCACCGCGGCGAGACCTGGGTGGTCGACGAGTTCGACGTCGAGGACGCCTGCGCCGTCGTGCACCAGGAGAGCCCGGAGTGGACGACGGTCGCCCGGGACACCGTCGACCTGTCCATCGTCTCGGTCGACCGGACCCGGCCGCTCGGCGCGGTCACCGCGCACACCGGCGTGGTGGACGTGACCAACCAGGTGGTGGCCTACCAGCGGCGACGGCTGGGCACCGGTGAGGTGCTCGCGGAGTTCCCGCTGGACCTGCCCGCCCGCCAGCTGCGCACCCGCGCGGTGTGGCTGACCCTCGACGACCGGGCCGTGGCCCGGGCCGACGTGGACGACGTGGCGCTGCCCGGTTCGCTGCACGCCGCCGAGCACGCCTCGATCGGGATCCTGCCGCTGCTGGCCACCTGCGACCGCTGGGACCTCGGCGGGATCTCCACCGCGCTGCACCCGGACACCGGTGCGGCCACGATCGTCGTCTACGACGGGCACCCCGGTGGTGCGGGCTTCGCCGAGCGCGGCTATGCGGTGCTGCGGGACTGGTTGCAGGCCACCCGGGCGACGGTCGCCAGCTGCGAGTGCGAGTCCGGCTGCCCCTCGTGCGTGCAGTCGCCCAAGTGCGGCAACGGCAACGACCCGCTGGACAAGGCCGGCGCGGTGCGGGTGCTGGACGTCGTCCTCGACGAGCTGGCGCGCGCCCCGGAGCTGACGGCCGAGGAGGCGGTGATGACCCGGCCCCCGGCGCCGCGGTCGGGGCTGTTCGGCACCTCCGGTCCGGGTGCACCGGCGGCCGAGGACGCGCCGTCCGGCGAGCCGGCCGACGACCTGGTCCCCGAGCCCACGCCGGGGCCCGACCCCGAGGACCTCGTCTTCTGACCCCACGGGCCGGACGTCGGGCGGCGCCGGACCGGCGCGTGCGCGTGCCCGGGCGTCGAGCACCCCGAGCGGGCCGAGCCGGACCGGGACGTGCACGTGCAGCTCGACCACCGCGCCGGCGCTGACGCCGCAGGAGTCGAGCGTCGCGGCGTTCGCCTCCGCCAGCCGTGCGGCGACCGCGCAGGCCGCGGGGTCGCCCTGCACGGCGGCGCCCGCGGCGGCGAGCGCGGCCAGGTCGGCGGCCGAGGTCGCCCGGTGCCGGGCGACGACCGCGGCGCCGACGAGCAGCACGGCCGCGCCGACCAGCGCGAGCACGCCGGCCAGCGCGACCGTCCACACGGTCGCCGAACCCCGCTCCCCGTCGGTCACGACCGGGCCGCCGGACCCGGTCGGATCGCCGTACCCGGTCAGGCCGTCGGTCACGGTCGAGCCGGACGTGGTCGGGTCGTGGGTCACGGCCGAGCCGTCGGTCACGGTCGAGCCGAACCTGGTCGGGCCGCCGGTCACGGCCGGGCCGCCGGTTCGAGGGCACCCGTCGCCGTGGCCGACACCTCGAGGTGCCAGGGCAGCGGCCCGAGCGGGGAGACCGTCGCCGAGACGGTGACCTGCACCGTCTCCCCCGCCGTCGCCACACCGGTGACCGCTCCCTCGGGCGCGGCCCGGCCGGCGACGTCGGTGACCACCCCGGCCGGCTCGCCACGGGCCGCGGCCCGGGCACCCTCCCGGGCGGCGTCGACGCAGCGCAGCTGGGCACCGACGACCACCACCGCGGCGACGGCGCCGGCCAGCACCATCAGCAGCACCGGCAGCACGACGGCCGTCTCCGCGGTGACCATGCCCGCCTCCCGGTCGGGAGCGGTCCGTGTCGACATGGCGACGAGTCGACTCAGGACAGCGTGCTCAGCGCCGACTCGACCAGGTCGCCGAGCGCGGCGACCACCGAGCCGCCGGTGACCACCTTGTAGAGCACCGCGGCGAAGGCGCACGCCGCGACCGTGCCGACCGCGTACTCGGCGGTGCTCATGCCGTCCTCGTCGGTGGCCTGCGCCTGCGCCCACCGCCGCGCCAGCGCCGTCCGGAGCGTCGTCGTCCCGGCCTGCAGTTCCTCGTCCATGTCCCACCCTCCCTGCGGACCGCCTGCCGGTCCGTCGCACCGACCCTGCTGCCGCCGGGGCCGCCGCTCCAGGGCCCGGCCGCAGCTGTGGACGGCGGCCCGGGATGTGGACGGCGGCGGGCACGGGCTCAGAACACGTCGCCGGCGATGCCGAGCACGAGGGGCACGACGCCCAGGCAGAGGAACGCCGGCAGGAAGCACAGCCCCAGCGGCGCGAGCACCCACACCCCGGCCCGGCGGACGGCGGCCTCGGTGCGGCTGCGCGCGGACCCGCGCAGGTCGGCGGCCAGCCGCTGCAGCGCGGGCACGACCGAGGACCCGGACTCCCCTGCCCGCACCACCGTGCGGGCCAGCGCGTCGACCGGTGCGGCCACATCGGCCCACGCCCGCTGCGGGGACGCGCCGAGCCGGTACAGCCCGCCCACCGCGGTGAGCCGCTCCCCCAGCGGGCCGGGCACCGCGTCGGCGACGGCGGCCACCGCGGTGCCCACCGGGGTGCCCGCCTGCAGGCACACGGCCAGCAGGTCGCAGGCCACCGGCAGGTCACGGCCCAACTGCTCGGCGTCCCCGGGCGGTGCACCGGAGCGCCGGAGCAGCCGTTCCAGCCCGGCGACCACGCCGGCGGCCAGCAGCCCGGCCGGCAGCCCGCCGCCCAGGAGCAGGTACGTCACCAGCCCACCGGCGACCGCCTCTGTCCAGCGACGCCGGACGCCCGGTGGCCCGCTCGGTGTCCGGCGCGGGCGAGCAGGTGCGGCGGTGGGCAGCAGTGCGCGCAGGCGCTGCCGGCGGGCCGTGGCGGACGAGGGCCAGGCCAGCAGCCCAGCGGCGAGCAGCGCCAGCGATGCGCTCACGCGGCCACCGCGCGCCGCACCAGCCGGCCCGTCCAGGCCGTGCCGGCGAGCTCGAGCGCCACTCCGAGCACCAGCAGGACCGTGCCCGGACCGGTGGTGGTCAGCACCCGCCAGGGGTCCGCGCCCACCCCGCTGCCCATCAGCAGCCCGAGCACGGGGAGGCCGGCGAGCACGGTCGCGCTGGCCCGTGGCCCGGCGACCGCCGAGCGCAGCTCCTCCTCCGCGCGCAGCCGCGCCCGGAGGTCGTCCTCCACCGCGGCGGTCACCCCGGCCAGCGAGCAGCCGGTGCGGGCGCTCAGCCGCACGGCGGCGGCCATCCGCGCCAGCGCCGGGTCGCCGTCCGGGGGCGGTTCGCCCAGCCGCAGCACCGGGCCCAGCGCCCCGGCGACCGCAGGTTCCGGACAGCCGGTGACCGTGGTGGCCGTGGCGTCGGCCAGCGGCCGCCCCGCCCGCAGCTCGGCGACCAGGACGCCGAGGGCCTCGGCCAGCGCCCGGGTGCCGCGGTCGTCGGCGGCGGCCCGGGCCCGCTGCTGCACGGCCCGCCCGACCGCTGCCGCGACGCCCGCCGCCAGCGCGGCGACCACGGGAGTGGACAGCACCAGTCCGGCAGCAGCGGCGACCAGCGCGGGCAGCACCAGCCCGAGCCGCCCGGTCACCAGCCGGGTGGGATCGACCCGGTGACCCGGCGTGGGGTCGAGCCGGCCGGCGCTGCCCCGCACACCCGACGGCCAGGACAGCAGTGCCGCGGCGAGGCAGAGCAGCAGCGCGGTCACCCCGGCACCCGGACGCCGAGCAGGGCGGCGAGATCCGGGCGCGCCGGGCAGTCGCCGCCGTCGGCCCGCCACCCGGCGGCCACCTCGATCAGCTCGCCGTGCCGCCGCACCACGCCCAGCTCGGCGACGTGCCGGCCGGCGTCCCCGCGCTGCAGGTGCACGACCAGCGACAGCGCGGCCGCCGCCTGGCTGTGCACGGCCGCCCGGCCCAGACCGGCCGCGCCGCCCAGCGCCTCGAGCCGGGCGGGCAGGTCGGCTGGCCGGTTGACGTGCACGGTGCCGCAACCGCCGTCGTGCCCGGTGTTGAGCGCAGCCAGCAGGTCGACCACCTCCGCACCTCGCACCTCCCCCACGACCAGCCGGTCCGGGCGCATCCGGAGGGCCTGCCGGACCAGGTCGCGCAGCGTCACCGCACCGGCGGCCTCCACGTTGGGCGGGCGGGTCAGCAGCCGGACGACGTGCGGGTGCCGCGGCGTGAGCTCGGGGGCGTCCTCGCACAGCAGCAGCCGCTCGGCGGGGTCGGCCAGCCCGAGCAGCGCCGACAGCACGGTGGTCTTGCCGGTGCCCGTCCCGCCGGTCACCAGGAACGCCAACCGCGCCCGGACCAGGTGCCGCAGCAGGTCCGCAGCGGCGCCGGGCAGCGCACCGCGGGCGGCCAGGTCGGCGAAGGACAGCTCGGCCCGGGTCAGCACCCGCAGCGACAGGCAGGTGCCCGAGCCGGAGACCGGCGGGAGGACGGCGTGCAGCCGGGTGCCGTCGGGCAGCCCGGCGTCCACCCACGGCGAGGCGTCGTCCAGCCGGCGCCCGGCCGCCGCGGCCAGCCGGACGGCGAGCCGGCGCACGGCGGCCTCGTCGGGGAAGCGCACGTCGACCGGCTCCAGCCCGCCACCCCGGTCGACCCAGACGGACGCCGGGCCGTTGACCAGCACGTCGGTGACCCCGGGCAGCCGCAGCAGCGGTTCCAGCACGCCTGCACCGGACAGCTCGTCGGTGGCAGCGCGCACCGCGTCGAGCACCGCCCGGTTCCCGAGCAGCCCACCGGACTCCTCCCGGACCAGCGCGGCCACCGCCGCTGCGCTGGGCGCCCCGGCCGAGGCGGCGAGCCGGGCGCGCACCCGCTCGACCAGCGGGGACGCCGACTCCCCGGTCACGCCGCCCGCCCGGCCAGCTGGGCGAGCAGCTGCCGGCTCAGCACGCCCAGTGGCGAGCGCGCCGCGACCGAGGGCGGTTCGCCCCGCTCGCTACGGGCCACCGCGGACCGGTCGGCGGCCAGCTCGGCGAACACCGGCCGGCCCAGCAGGGCGGCGACGTCGGCGCGGGCCAGCCCACCGGGCACCGGCCGACTGACGACCAGCGCCGGGGCCCAGGGCCGGGAGCCCTCCAGCAGGACGCGCGCCGCGGCGACGGCGCGCAGCCGGGCCGGGACGACCAGCACCGCCAGCTCGGCCTCGGCCAGCACCGGTTCGGCGGCGGCGCTGCGCGGCGGCAGGTCGACGACCACCGCGCAGCCGCTGTCGCGGGCGCCGGCGCCGACGGCCAGCAGCGCCTCCGGAGGCACCTCCTGCGGGTGCTCCCGGGAGGCCGACAGCACCGCGACACCGGCGGCCTCGGGCAGCGCCGCAGCCAGCGCCGGCCCGGACACCCGCCCGCTGGTGGCCGACAGCTCCGGCCAGCGCAGCCCGGGTGACTGCTCGGCGCCCAGCAGCAGGTCCAGTCCACCGGCCCACCCGTCGCCGTCGACCAGCAGCACGTCGCCGTCCGCACCGGGGCGGGCGGCGAGCGCCAGGGCGGTGGCCACCGTGCTGGCCCCGGAGCCGCCGCAGGCACCGCCCACCACCGCCAGCCAGCCCGGTGACCCCGGCGCCCGCACCGCGGCCGTCACGCGCTCGACCAGCCAGGTCTCGTCCCGGGGCAGGACGACGACCCGCTCGGCGCCCAGCTCGACCGCGGCCGGCCACACCTCGGCGGACGGCTCCCCTGCGGCGACGACGAGCAGGCCGGCCCTGCGCGGCAGCGCCCGCACCGGGGCGCTGGCCAGCACGTCGACGCCGAGGAGGACCAGCGGGGCGTTGCGGTGCGCTCGGCGCAGTGCACCGCCGCCGGAGGTGAGCTCGCCGGTGCTGCCGGCGGCGGCGAGCAGCCGGAGCAGGTCGTCGAGCAGCACCGGGTCGGTGCTGACCACGAGCGGGCGGGCGGGGGCGACCGCCCCGGGGACGGTGGTGGAGGAGGCAGCAGACACGCCACCCAGCGCAGTCCTCCACAGCGGTCGGCGGGAGGACGCCGGCACATCTGTGGACGCAGCACCCGGATGTGGACGGCGGTGCACCGGTCCCTGCGCGGGCCAGGCGCTCATCGGGCGGTGCTCCAGGACCCGACCGACACGCGCCCCAGTCGTGACCGGTCACCAGCTGTGACGAGACACGCCGCCGCTCAGGTGCCGCGCCGCAGGGTCTTGACGCCCATCCGGGTGAGGGCCAGCGTGCCCACGGTGACGTCCCCAGGGCTGAGCGGCATCCCGCCCGGGGTCGTCGCCGTCCGGGACCACCCAGGGGTCGGCCTCCGCGCCGCGCCGCGCCGGGCGCTCGCCGCGGCCGCGTTGGCCGTCGGAGCCTGGCTGCTGCTCGCTCTCGGGGCCTCCCCCGCCCGTGCCGGCGACCCACCGCAGGCGACCCACGAGGTGGGCGTCGCGTCGTCCGCACCGGCACCGGCACCGGCCCCGGTCGCCGACGTCCCGGTCGCCGACGACACGACTGCCGCGGACACGGACGCCCCGGCCCCGCATGCCGCGGCCCCGGACAAGGCAGCCCCGGACAAGGCACCTCCGGACGAGGCACCTCCGGACGAGGCACCTCCGGACAAGACGCCTCCGGACAAGACGCCTCCGGACAAGGCGCCCCCGGACGAGGCAGTCCCGGACGAGAAAGTCCTGGACGAGGCGGCCCCCGACCAGGCGGCCCCCGCCCTGACGACACCGGACGCTGAGACCCCCCACGTAACGACCCCGGACGTGACGACACCGGACGTGACGACACCGGACCTGACGACACCGGACGGTGAGACCCCGGACGAGACGACACCGGACGTGACGGCCTCGGAGACTGGTGCCCAGGGCGTCTCGACCCGCGGTGTCTGGGTCCGGACAGGGCACGAGACCCCCGACGCTCCCGTCCGCGGCCGGTCCGGCGGCGCGGCTACCAGGCCTGACCTCGTCGACGTCCCGTCGCCCTCGACGTCTGCGGAACCCGGTCCGGGGCCGATCGACGGAGATCCGCCCGCCACCGGCGTCACCACCTGGTCCCTTCCGGTGGGACACGATGAGGCCGTCGGGGCGGAGGCCGAGGCTGCGCCCGAGCCAACGCCGGAACCCGCACCTCTCCAGGAGCCCCCGACCGACGTCACGTCCGAGTCCCCGTTCGAGCCCGCTCCGTCGGCGACCACCCCGGACCCGCGCCCGGACCCGCGCCCGGCCCCGGCACAGACCCCGGCAAAGACTGCGACGGAGGCCCCGGCCCCGGCTCCGGCCCCGGCCCCGGCTCCGGTAGAGACTCCGACAGAGGCCCCGGCTCCGGCTCCGACTGCCAACCCGGTCCCGAGCCCGCCGCCGACCTCGGGGACGGACACCGGCGGCACCACCCCCGGGACTCCCCCGCGTGAGCCCGCCGCCGCACCGGCGTGCCCGGTGACGCCACCACGACCGCTCGCCGCCGAGGACCCCGCGGCCCCGGCCGCGACCACACCGCCCCGACCCTGCTCACCCTCCGGCGGCACCGTCCCGGCCGAGGACAACGCCGACGCCACGAGCACGGCGGACACCCGGACGACCGGCGCGACGGCCCCGCCAGTGACCGCCGAGCCCGCGCCGGCCACGACCGTCGAGACGCCGGCACTCCCAGCGACAGCCCACCGGACAGCCACCGACCCACCACCCACCAGCGAGACCGCAGCGGGAGCGGTCGCGGTCGGCACCCCCATCGATGCCCGACGGGTGACACCCGCGCCCGCCGGTCCGCGCCCCGCCTGTCCGACCCCGGCCCGCCACGACAGTCGCCCGTGGACCACAGGTACTCGGACAGGCGGCGCAGCCAGCGCCCCGGCCGCGGCGACCTCGGCCAAGCCGCAACCGCCGGCGACCGGCACCCCCGAACCCGCCGCCGCAGCTGATCCCGTCCCCCTGGTGCCGCCGCCGCCCGCCCTGCCGTCGCCCACCACGCCACCGGCCGCGCCGTCGCCCGCCCCGCCGACCAACGCCGGTGCCGGCGGGTGCGGGCCGGGCGCGTCCGGGTCCGGTGAGCGCCTGCGCCTGCGCGACCCGTCGGCCGTCCTGCCCACCGGTGCCCGAGCCGGTGACGGTGCTCCCCGGGACGTCCGTGTGCTGCCCGCAGCGGCGGCGCAGGCGACCTCCCGCCCAGGCGATCCCGCCACACGCCCGGACTGAGCTGCGGCGACTCCCGCACCTGCCCCACCCCTGCAGTCGCGCGGACGCACTGCGCCGTCAGCTCCCGACCGCACCCACCCGATGCGAGCGGTCCGCGCCGCCCGGCCCGTCCTGCGGCCGCCCGTCGCGGACGACCGCGACGCCCCTCCACCCGGCGCGTCAGGGACCCGGCCCACACAGCCGCGGTCCCGCCGCCACCCTGCACCAGTCCGGGAGGACAACGTGTCCCTGACCGTCTCCCACGGCCTGCACCCGCGCGGACCACTGCCCCTCACCAAGACCGCCCTCGACCGCCTGGGCGCCGCCGTCCTGCTGCTCCTGGCTGCGCCGTGGATGGCCGCGCTGGCGGTCGTCCTGTGGAGCCACGACGACGGCCCGGTCCTCCACCGGGAAGCGCGACTGGGCCAGTGGGACCGCCCGTTCCACCTGCTCCGCTTCCGCGTCACCGGCCCGGGCCTCACCACCGGCCGGGTCGGCGCGCTGCTGCAGCGGACCTGTCTGGACGAGCTGCCCCAGCTGATCAACGTGCTGCGCGGCGAGATGTCCCTGGTCGGCCCCCGCGCGGAGGCCCCGGGGCACGCCCGTCCGCACGGGACGACCCTGGCGCGCTCGGCCCTGCGGCCCGGCCTGACCGGTCTCGGTGCGCTCGCCCGGGGGCGGGCGGACGAGGACACCTCGGCCGTCGTCGACCGCTACCTGCGCGAGTGGTCGCTCGGCCTGGACCTGCTCATCCTCGGGCGGGCCCTCGGGCGGGCCGTGCGGGGCCCGGTCGACTGAACGGGGGGCGCCCGGTCAGCCGGCGTCCTCCGGGGGCTCCTGGCCGCGGTCCGCCGGTGGCCGCCAGCCGGTGCGGAACCACTGCTCCAGCTCCTCGGCCGACGGCGGCGGCGCGGGTTCGGGGAGCGCGACAGCGGACGAGCCGCTGGTCCGGCTGCGCGACCGTCGGGCGGTCCGGGCGTCCGCGTCGTCCGCGCGGTCGGCGGCGCGGATCGCACGACCGACGACGACGACGAGCGCACCGGTGAACACCAGCCAGCACAACCCGATGACGAGGGCAGTGGTCACGGCCCCTCCTCGGTCTGGCGCCGGCCGGGAGGACGGTCGGTTGTCCACCATCGTCCCCCGCGCCGGCGGGACCGACAACTGCCAGGCGTCCGCAGCCGACCGTCCGGCCCGTGCCCGGAGCCGTTGACGCCGGTGCTCCCAGCCGCTTAGCTCGGCGGGACGGCGTCCACGGCACCCGACGGGAGGGCCGGTGACCTCCACCGCCCTGTGGAAGACGAAGCAGGCCACGCGACGGCTGACCACCGCCTGGGGGCGCAGCGGGAGCCGGGGGCTGGCCACGGAGGGCCTGCGGCTGGCCGGGGAACTGCGCGGCATCCCGGTGGCCCTCACCCGGGAGCTGGTCTTCGACCTGCGGCACGGCACCCGCACCCGCGGCTTCGTGCGCAACGAGGACCACGTCGCCGCCCGCTCGGTGGGCGGTGACCCGACCTTCTACCAGCCCATCGGGCTGCGTCCGCTGGGCGAGGCGCTGGCCACCGTCCCGGTCGACCGGGCCGGCAGCACCCTGGTCGACCTCGGTGCCGGACGGGGACGGGCGGTGCTGCTGGCCGCCGAGGCCGGCTTCGGCCGCGTGGTCGGCGTCGAGCTCGACGAGCACCTCGCCGCCGAGGCGCAGGAGAACATCCGGCGCTGGCGGCGGCGGGCCGGGCAGGGTGCGACGGCCGACGTCCGGGTCGTCCACGGCGACGCCGCGACCGAGCCGCTGCCGTCGGGACCGCTGGTGGTGATGATGTTCAACCCCTTCGGTGCCACCACGCTCGAGCTCGTCCTGCGGTCCCTGCGCAGCGCCCGCCGGGGCGACCCGGACCCGGTCTGGGTCGTCTACGTCAACCCCGTGCACGACGCGGTGTTCGCGACCCTCCCGGGCGCCACGACCCACGCCCGGGGCCGCGACTGGGTGGTCCACCGGCTCGCCCCTGCGGACGACTGACCGACCCGGGCGCCCGGTCAGGAGCCGCCGGCGAGCTCCCCGGCCTGGGGACCGCACGTCCTCTGCCCCACCCCCGGCAGGTCGTTGCCCCGGACCTCGACGTCCTGGACCTCGGCCGCCTCCGGCCACTCCGCGTAGACCCCGCAGGACCCCGTGCCGTCCCCGGTCACCCGGACCCTGTTGTCCGCCACGGTGACGGCGCGGGCGTCGAAGGCCGGACGCTGCGGCTGGGTGGAGCTGCCGTCGAAGGACAGCGCCACCAGCGGCGCCCCGCGGCTGGGCCGCCACGTCACGTCGTTGCCGGAGAACACGACGTCGGTCGTGGCCCACGGCGAGCTGTAGAGCACCAGAGCCGACCCGACGACGCCGTCGAAGCGGTTGCCGGTGATGGTCGCCCCGTGGACCTGGGAGAGGCGCACGACCGCGTCGCTCCACCCGCCGTCACCGGTGACCGTGTTGCCGCGGACGGTGAGCCCGGTGATGAGGTGGTGGTAGGTCCAGTTGCCGTCGGGGGGCATGTCCTGGTCGACGGCGCGGGTGGGCTCGCCTCCGAACGCCGCGAAGGAGGCCATCCGGAACTCGTTGCCGGTGATGTCGACGCCCTCGATGTCCCCGGTGCCCAGCGCGTTGAACACCACCCCGCGGCCGCAGTCGAGGAACCGGTTGCCGGAGACGGTGACCTGGTCCTGCAGCTGCAGGTCCGAGGCGGCGTCGGGACCGATGTAGACGGCCGGCCAGCTGTCGCTGACGACGCTGCCGGTGACGGCCTCGCGCGGGCCGTGCAGCTCGACGCCGCCACTGAAGCCGGCCGGCTGCTGGTCGTGGTCGACGACGATCCGCTCGACCGAGACGTCGGAGGAGGTGAAGTAGAGCGCGGAGAAGTCGTCCTGGTGGGAGTTGCCCGGCACCGAGGTGCCGCCGTTGAGGAACGTGGAGTCCCGCACCGCGATCCGGCTCCCGCCGCCCTGGTCGACGACGTAGTTCTGCCCCGGGGTGTCGCGCATGGTGACGCCGTCGACGGTGACGTCCTGCGCCCCGTACAGGTAGAGGCCGTACCCGGTGATGGTCCGCCCGGCGGGGACGAGGTTGCCCGCGCCGTTGAGGTCGATCGTCAGCCCGGACAGCCGCACGTCGGTGACCGAGTCGCCGAGGAAGACGTTCCCGCCCCACTCGGCGCTGGACGCGGCCATGACGCCGTCGGCCATGACCAGGACGGCGCCGGGGTCGGCGGTGACGGTCTGCCCGTCGCGCAACTGGAACACGAAGTCCGCGCCGACGACGTCGTCCCGCGGGGTGGCGTAGGAGCCCAGCAGGTAGGTGCCGGCGGGCACGTGGACGTCGCTCGCCTCGGCCAGCGCCCGCCGCAACGCCGGGGCGTCGTCGGTCACGCCGTCGCCGGTGGCGCCGAAGGACCGGACGTCGACCGCGCCCGGTGTCGCGGGCGTGCCGGTGCCCGGTGCGCCGGCGCGCGGGGCCGGCGGTGACGGGACCGCCGGCGCGACGGACGACGGCGCGGCCGCGTACGGCGGCGGCTGTCCCCCGTCCTCGCCGGGGCCGCCGGTGAGCAGGAACAGGCCGGTCCCCGCCAGGACCGCGGTCACCACGGCGAGAGCGGTCCGGGCGAGCACGCGCCGCGAGGGTGTCCGGCCCCGGCCCGTGCGCCCCGCCTCCTCGTCCGGCCGGGCCGGGGCGATCGGCTCGGGGGACGTGCCGTGGACCGTCGGGACGGCCGACCGTCCCCGGGGACTCCGGTGGTCCGGGCTCACGGTCCTCCGCCCGGCCCGGTCGTCACGTCGGCGGTGTCCGACGTGACCCCGGGACCGGTGTCGGCGGGCAGGTGCAGCGCCTCGAGGAACGCGCCCCGCCACGCGGTGTAGCTGTAGTGCTCCTCGACCGCCCGGCGGGCGGCGTCGCCCCGCGCGCGGCGGGCGGACTCCGGTTCCTGCAGGACGGTCAGCAGGGCGTCCACCCACTCGTCGGTGCCGGTGGCCGCGGGGGCGCCGAAGTGCTCGAGGACCCGGGCGTTGACGCCGACCGGGGTGGCCACCGAGGGCAGCCCGGCCGCGCCGTACTGCAGCAGCTTGTAGGCGCACTTGCCCCGGGTGAAGGGGATGTCGGGCAGCGGCATGATCCCGCAGTCGGCGGAGGCGAGGAGGGCGTCGGTCTCCCGGCCGGCCCACGCGACGCGGTCGGCCATCACCTCCAGGTCGCCGAGCGAGCGGTCGCCCGAGCTGACCACCGTGAGCCGCGCCCCCGTCCGGCGGTGCACCTCGAGGAGGGCGGGGGTGACGTGGGCGAGGTAGGGCTCGGTCGACGGCGACCCCGCCCAGATGACCCGCGGGACCGCCCCGACGCCGTAGTCCTGCTTCCGCGGGTAGGCATCCGGTTCCACGCAGCTGGGGATGACCCGCACCTCGGGGTTCAGCCGGGCAGCCCCCTCGGCGAGCAGCTCGTTGCCCGCGATGACCAGGTCCGCCGCGCGCACCGCCGTCGACCAGCCGGCGGCCTCGCCGAAGACGCGGTGCACCCCGCCACGGTCGTCGGCGAACAGGGCGTCGTCGAAGTCGAACACCCCCCAGCCGGAGCGCCGGAGCAGGTCGGCCTCCACCCGGCCGCGGGTGAACGGGCCCAGCGAGCGCGAGATGAGCAGCCGCTCCCAGCCCGGCCCGTGGCCGGTCCGGCGCAGCCGTCGCTCCGCCCGCACGACCTCCAGGGGTCGGCGCAGCAGCGTCCCCGGTCGGACGTTCGGCGTGCCCATGTACTGCAGCACCTGCTCGGCCTCCAGGCCGAGGAACCGCAGCCACTCCAGCACCCGGACCCGGGTGCTGGCCCCGGCCGGCCCGTAGGAGGAGCCGACGGCGATCCGGGGCAGGACGGCGGCGGTGCTCACGTCGGCGGTGCTCGGTCCAGGTGCGGTCATGTCAGACACACTCGATGGGCTCGGTGAAGTCGATCCGGATCGTGCGGTTGAGGGCCGCGGCCCCCGGCAGGAGGTGCCCGGTGTCGTCCCGGTCGGGCACCCGGCCCGCGAACTCGCTGCCCAGGCCGAGCACGTGCAGCTGTGGGACAGGCACACCGAGGTCGATGAGGACGTAGGCCACCTCCTGGGCCCGGTCCTCGCTGACCTGGCGGTCCACGGCGGCCTCGCCCACCGCGGGGGACGTGCCGAACACCTCCGCGATCAGCTCCGGGCGGGCGATGAGCTGCTCGGCGTAGGGGCGCAGCAGCTGCGTCGCCGCGGCCCGGTCCAGCAGGGCCGGCTCACCCGGCCGGAAGGCCAGCGGCCCGCCGGTCAGGGTGAGCACCTCACCGGTGCAGCGCATGCCGGGGTCGACGGTCACCGGCTCGACCGGCGGCAGGGACGACTCCGGGACGCCGACCAGCCGGTCGTCACCGCGCTGGACGACGGTGGCCCCCGACCGCTCGAGGACGGCGGTCCAGATGGAGGCGAGCTGCGTGCGGCGGGCTGCGTCGAGCGGTTCCTGCGGCGGCGCGGTGTCCCCGAGGCCCTGGAGCACGACCGACCAGCCACGCAGGTCGGGCAGCCGGCTGAAGTCGGCGAGGGTGTCGGCGACCTGGCGGGGGTCGGCGTCGAGCATGCCGGGCGCGGTGAGGTCGAGCGCCCCGGCGGTGGCCAGGCCGGAGTCGACCAGGACGAGCGTGCGGAGCCCGGTCGGCGTGCCGACCGTCTGGACGCCGAGGTCGATGGCCGTGAGCAGGTCGCTCTCCGGTGCGCGCGCCCGCGCTCCCGTGACCGCCGCGTCGACCAGGCCCCGGTTGGCCGCGTACTGCTCCTCGCGTTCCCCGGCGTCCGCCGCGTCGGCGGTCAGCGACCTCGGCAGCTCCGGGGCGTAGGGCGCCCCGTCGGCGACGACGAGGGAGAACACCGACTGCTGGGCGACCGCGAGGTCCCGGGCCGAGGCGGCGGCGCCGGACAGCACCGGAGGCGCCGCGTTGGACCGCCCGCCGACCACGACCACGAGCGCTCCGCTCGGCTCGGTCGCCGCCGCCGGGACGGCGCACGCGGCCGCACTGCCCACCACGGCGAGCGAGAGCACGGCGGCTGCCCACCGGCCCGGGCGCGGGGTGCCCCTCACCGCGGCACCCTCGCCGCCTCCGGGCCCCCGTCGGTCGGGCCGTCCACCTCGCGTCTGGTCACGGCGTCCCAGCGGGCCGGCGAGGTCCTCGACCGGGCCGTGAGCGCCGCGAGCGTCCACTTCCGCACGGCCGGGAGTGTGGCCGTACCGGTCCCGCTGGTGGCCGTGCGTCGACCCGACCGTGGGTCCTCCCCCGCTGGAGCTCCACGTGACCAGGCGTGCCGTGACGCAGCGCACAGGAACCGTGACGAGCAGCCTGCTCGGCTGCACGTCCGCCGCGCGGTGCGACCCGGCCGTGCGGCCGGACGGGCTGCAGGAGAGCGGGCCGAAAGGGGTTATCCGAGCTGGTCGCGGCCGTTACCGTGTGGCCGCCTGAGGGTCCGGCCAGCACCCGGACCCGTGCCGGTCCCCTGCTGAGGGCGCGGCACTCCGACGGAGGACGGGGGCACGGTGGAACTGCGGGACGCGCGACGGGCGCTGCGTGCCCGATGGTGGTCCCCCGTCCTCGGGGTCGTCGTCGGCCTGGCGGTGGCCGCGCTGGTCCTGGCGCGGACGGCCCCCACCTGGTCGTCGACCACGAGCGTCTTCGTCGACGCCACGGAGGTCGGCGACCTGGCCGAGGCGCACGCCGCCGAGCTGTTCGCCATGCAGCGGCTGGCCTCCTACGTCGAGCTGGCCGACAGCGAGCGGCTCGTCCGCGGGGTCGTCGACGACCTGGGGCTCGACGAGACCCCCGCCGAGGTCGCCTCCCGCATCCGGGTCGAGCCGGTCGCGGACAGCGTCGTCCTGCGGATGACGGTCACCGACAGCACGCCCGAGCGCGCCCGGCAGCTGGCCGCAGCGGTCGCCGCCGAGTTCACCGAGCAGGCCACCGCACTGGAGCAGCCCCCCGGCGTCGTGGAGTCCGTGGTGCGGGTGACGACGATCCAGCCGGCGACGCTGGCGAGCGAGCCGGTCGGGCCCGACGTCGCCCGCGTCCTCTCGCTCGGCGGTGGGCTGGGCCTGCTGCTGGGCGCCCTGCTGGTGCTGGTGCCCACCCGCGTCCGGCGGACCGTCGGCAGCACCGAGGACGTCCGCACGGTCACCGGCGCCGCGCCGCTGGCCACCCTCCTGGCCGACCCCCGGCCCGGCGACCCACCGCCCTCGGCGACGCCCGCCCCTGGCTCCCCCGACGCGGCGGCGCTGCGCCGGCTGCGCGCGCAGCTCCGGCTCGGGCACGGGGACACCCCGCCCCGGGTGGTGGTCGTGACCGGGGGGACGGCGGGTGGGACCCGCTCCACCCTGGCGCTCCGGCTGGCGCTGTCGCTGGCCGAGGAGGGCAGCCGGGTGGTGCTGGTGGAGGCCGACCTGCACGCGCCCGCCCTGGCCGGGACCCTCGGGCTGCCCGACGGCCCCGGCCTCGGCGACGTGCTGGCCGGCACCGTCGAGCTGGAGAGCGCACTGCGGCCGTGGGGCGACGGGACGCTGACCGTCCTGCCCGCCGGGGCGACGCCGCCGGGCCTCGCTGCGGCCTCCCCCGCCGAGGGCACCGCCGCGCTGCTGACCCGGCTGCGCACCCGGGCGGACGTCGTCCTCGTCGACGCGACGCCGCTGTCGGTGGCCGACGCCGTGGAGCTGGGCGAGGTGGCCGACGGGATCCTGCTGGAGAGCCGGTTCGAGGTCACGCCCCGCGAGCAGCTGGCCGAGGCCGCACGGGCGCTGGCCGACACCCCGGCCGGGCTGCTCGGGGCGGTGCTGACCGGTGTGCCGGCCCGGGCCGCGCGCGTGCACCGGCTGCTCGTCCCCTACGCGCCGGACCGGGCCGTCACCGTCACGCCCACCCCGGCGCACGTGCCCTCCCCTCCCGCCGCACCGGCCGAGCGGCCGGCCGGGGGCGCGGACCGGGTGGGCCCGCTGCCGGCGGTCTCGCCGGAGCCGTCGTGAGCGCCGAGCTGCCGTCGTCGACGGCGGTGGCCGGGGACGGACCGGGAGCCGCTCCCGCGGCGGCACCGGGCGGCCCGGCTGCGGTGCTGCGCGGGGCGCTGGGGACGCTGCGGACCGGCGGCTTCCCCGACCTGTTCATCGCCCAGGTCGTGCCGCTCGGCGTCACGTTCGTGCTGACCCTGGTCTCCGCCGCCCTGCTCGGCCCCGAGCGGCGCGGCGTGCTGACCTTCCTGATGACCGGTGCGCTCCTGGCCGGCGCGCTCGCCTACGGCAGCCTGCACGTGCCCGTGGTCGAGGACCTGCGCCGCGGGGACCGCAGCTCGCTGCGGCACGGCGTCCGGCTGGTCGCCGGCTTCGCGGGCCTCCTGGCCACGGCCGGCGTCGTGCTGGTCGTCGCGGGCCGGGCGGCCTCCACCGGCGACGGGCACCCGCACACGGTCTCCACCGGGTGGGCCCTCCTGGGCGGCGCGCTGGTGGTCTGCCAGCTGTTCGCCAACCGGGTGCTGCAGGGCCTGGGGCGCGACCGCGCCTACCAGGTGACGATCGTCGTGCAGAGCGTGCTCTACCTGCTGGCCGCCGCGGCGGTGCTGGCGACCACGCGGTCCCCGATGCTGGTCTACGGCGCCTGGGCGCTGTCGGTGGTCGCCGGCCTGGCGGTCGCATCGACCCAGCTGGTCCGCCACCTGCGGGAGCACGTGGTCGTCGCCCCCGCCGGCACGCCGGCCCGGACCTGGCCGGCGTTCCTGCGCTCGGCCACCGCCAACAACGTCGGCAGCATCGGCCAGATGGTCATGCTCCGGGCCGACGTGCTCGTCGTCGGCGTCGTCCTCGGCCCGACGGCCGCCGGCGTCTACGGCATCGCCCTCTCCCTGACGGAGCTGGCGCTCATCGTCCCGGAGGCCCTGGCGCTGTCGGTCTTCTCCGGCCGCGCACGGCTGTCGGAGGACAGCTGGGCGGGTCAGCTCCGGTGCACCGTCCGCCTCAACGCCGCCGTCGGCTGCCTGGCCGCCGTCTGCATCGCCGGAGCCGCCGTCGTGCTGTCGCTCGGACCGCTGTCGGACTACCGGGGCCTGGTGCCGCTCGTGCTGGTCGTGCTGCCCGGCGTCCTCTTCGCCGGCTACTCGCGGGTCGCGCTCAGCGCGCTGCAGGCCCTCGGCCGGCACTCGGCGGTGGCGACCTTCGGCGTCCTGGCCGTGCTGCTGTCCGTGGGCTACCTGCCCGGGGCGTGGCTGGGCGGCACCACCGGAACCGCCGCCGTCTCCACCGCCGCCTACGTCGGGACGGCGCTGTACCTGCGCACCAGCCTGCGCTCAGCACTGCGAGGAGGCGAGGACCGGTGACCCGGACGTCGATCGTGCTGGTGGCCTACCGCTCCGCCGGCTACCTCGAACGCGGCCTGCCCGCACTCCTGCGGGACCCCGCCGTGGGCGAGGTGGTCGTGGTGGACAACAGCAGCGACCCGGCCACCGAGCGCGTGGTGGACGGCACCGGCGGGCGGGTCCGCTACCTCGACCCGGGGGGCAACGTCGGGTTCGCCCGGGGCTGCAACCTGGGCATGCGGGCCACCGGCGACCCGGTGGTCACCTTCCTCAACCCCGACGTCGGCCTCGAGCGCAGCGTCGCCGACCTGGTCGAGGCCTGCGCCGCCGACGACCGGCTCGTCCTGGGCGGCGGCCTGACCGGCGAGGCCGGCGGCGCGATCGGCAACGCCCGGCGCCGGGAGACGCTGGGCACCGAGCTGCGCCGCGCGGTGCTGGGGGCTAGGTCGTCGGTGCAGCCGGTCACGCCGGACAGCGGCACGGTCGCCGTGCCCCAGGTCGACGGCGCGTTCCTGATGGCCGACCGCACCTTCCTGGAGCTGCTCGGCGGGTACGACGAGCGCTTCGAGCTGTACTTCGAGGACCTCGACCTCTGCGAGCGGGCGCGGGAGCACGGCCGGGTGCTCCTGGACACCCGCTGCTACGGCAGCCACGCCGGCGGCGGCAGCTCGCGCACGGTCGCCGCCACGTCCTACTGCGTCTTCCGCGTCTCCCGGGTCCGGTACTTCGCCAAGCGCGGGGGGCGCCCGGCCGCGGCGGCCGCACTGCTGGTCACGCTGGCCGAGGTGGTCGCCCGCACGCTGACCCGCCAGCCGGAGGGGGGCCGCGTGCGCCGGCGGGCCCTGCTGCTGTCGGCCCGCGAGGCGTGGCGGCCGGGCACGGTGGCGGTGCTGTCGTGACCTCGGCGATGGTCCTGGTGGCGTCGGTGCTGCTGCTCCTGCTGTGCTGGCGCCGGTGGGGGCCGCTGCACCTGCTGACGGTCACGCTCGGCCTGTGGTCGGTCATCGGCCTGCTGCTGGTGACCCGGCCGGTCGGGCTGGCGGAGCCGAGCCTGCAGACGGCGGTGGCGATCGTCCTGGGCCTGGCCGCGATGACCGCCGTCCCGCTGCTGTTCGACCGCACGCCACGGCCCGGGGTGGACGCGACCGCCGCGCCCCCGGTCCGCACCACCCTGCGGGTCGGCCGGCTGGCGGCGGCGACGGGGGTCGTGCTGGTCGTCGTCGCCTGGGGCACGTGGCAGTACCGCCTGGCGGTCTCGGCGGTCCTCGGCGTCCCCTTCGGGCAGCTGGACACCAAGCTGGTGCGCTGGGCCGAGCTCTACGGCGACCTGTCGGTCTCCGCGCCGGTCGGCGTCGCCCAGGCGCTGGCCCCGCTGCTCGGCGCGTTCGGCGTGATCGGCGCGCTCTGCCACCGCTGGTGGTGGGCGCTGCTCGTCCCGGTCGCGATCGCGAGCACCATGCAGTCCCCGTCCCGCACGGCCACCCTCACCGTGGCCATCACCTGCCTGTTCTTCCTCGTCCTGCTGCCCCGGTCCCCGGGCCTGGTCCGCCGCTCCCGGCGACGGGTGCTGTCCCCGGGCGTCCGGGTGGCCGCGCTCGTCACGGCCGTCGGCGGCGGCGCACTGGCCTACTTCGGCGTCGTCGGCCAGCAGCTGGACAAGGGCGCCGTGCCGGCGGGGCTGGCGGTCGCGGACTGGCTGCCCGACGCGCTGGTGCAGCCCGTGCTCTACCAGGTCGGCGGCATCAGCGCGTTCACCGTCGCCGTCGACCAGTCCACCGGCGGTCCCGGCCCCTACGGGGGGTGGGGACGGTCGGTCTACGCCGTCGGGAAGGCACTCCAGTTCCTGGGCGTGCCCGTCCCCGAGCCCCAGCCGTTCGCCGACTACGTGGACATGCCGATCCCCTTCAACACCTACACGGCGTTCGGGGACACCTGGTTCGACTTCGGCCTGGCCGGCGTCGTCGGGCTCTTCCTGCTCACCGGCCTGGCCGTGCACCTGCTGGGGACGTGGCCCCGGCCCGGTCACCCCGCCTCGCTCTGGGGCCTGAGCGTGCTGGCCGCCGTCCTCATGGCCACGCCGATCCACATGCGGCTGCTCGACATCGACGTCCTGGCGCCGGGTGTGGCCGGCTGGCTGCTGGTCGCCTGGGTGCTCCGCCCGGAACGCACCCTCCCGGCCGTCGCGGCGCGCACCGCCGTGGCGGTCCCCGGCGAGCAGCGGGTGCTGCGGTGACGCCCGACCGGGAGCAGGGACCTGCCGGTGGCGAACCGGTCCGGGTCGGCCTGGTGACCAGCGTCGGCCGCACGCTGGACGCGTTCTTCCCCCCGATCGTCGACCGGCTCACCGCCCTGGGCTTCGCGGTCACGTCGGCCAGCGGGACGACGTCGTCGCTGCCGGGCTGGACGCCGCTGGCGGGCTTCACCCAGCGGCCCTCCCCGCACGTGCGCACCGCCGTCCGCGCCGTCCGGGCCTGGTCGGCGGCGCAGCGGCACGACGTCGTCGTCACCAACACCGCGACCGCGTCGGTGCTCGTGCGGGCCGGCGGGCTGCCGGCGCCGGTCGTCTACTTCTGCCACGGCCTGCACTGGGGGCGCGACGACGTCCGCGCGCTGCCGTGGAAGGCCGTGGAGCGCGCCCTGCTGCCCCGGACGGCCGGGGTGGTGACGATCAACCGGGACGACCAGGCCTGGTTCGAACGACACGGGGCGCGGCGGGTGCACCGCCTCGCCGGCGGCGTCGGCGTCCCGCTCGGGCAGTGGCCGGCCGCGCCGCCGCCGGCACCGGGCACCCTCGAGCTGCTGTGGGCCGGGGACATGACCCCCCGCAAGCGGCCCCTGCTCGCGCTGGCCGTCGTCGCCCACCTGGTCGAGCGCGGGGTGCCCGTGCGGCTGCGCATGCTCGGCGACGGGCCGCTGCACGAGGCGGTCCGGGCCCGGACGGCGGAGCTCGGCCTGGGCGACGTCGTCCGCGCCGAGGGCCGGGGACCGGTGGCCGCGGCACTGGGCGAGGCGACCGCCCTGCTGCACACGGCCTCCTGGGAGGGGCTCCCCCGCGTCGCGCTGGAGGCCGCCGCGGTCGGCCGCTGGTGCTACGGCTTCGACGTCAAGGGCCTGCGGGACGCCCCGCTGGTCCGGCTCGCGCCGGACGGGGACGTCGCGGCCCTGGCCGGCCTGCTCGCCGGCGACACCGCCTCCGGTGCGGTGCTCGGCGTCCCCGACGTCCGCGCGGACCTCGACGCGGCCGCCGCCGCCGACGGCCTGGCCGGTGCCCTGCTCGACGTGCTCGGCCGCCGGGCCCCCGGCCTCGGGAGCCCGGTGCCGCCGGCCTGACCGGGGTCAGGCGGGACGGCGCCAGGGCGGGAAGAACCCGGCCGTGTCGTCGGTGCCCGCGAGCTCGCGGTAGCCGACGGGGTCGTGCACGAGCTTGGCCACGTGGAAGGGCAGCGGCTCGCCCTGCGGGTCGTAGCGGTGCTTGAAGACGAACAGCGGCGAGGTCGCCGACCCGCCGAGTCCACCGCCCAGGTGCAGCCGGTCCATGCCCTGGGCCTGCGCCCACTCGGCCGCGGCCAGGAACAGCCGGTTGGAGGCCCCCATCGTGCGGGCCACCTCGTCGGAGGCGCCCAGGTGGTAGTGCAGCCACGGCCCGTGCGCGAAGCACAGCAGCGCCGCGACCAGCCGCCCCTCCACCCGGCCCTCGACCAGCAGCGGGCGCAGCGTCGCCGCCTCCTCGAGCAGTGCCGCCCAGTAGTCGTCGGGGAAGTAGAAGAACGCGTCGGCCTGCTGCCGGCGCATCGTCGCCACGTACAGCGTCCGGAAGTCCCGGAGGGAGGCCGGGCGCGGGTCGACGGTGACCTCGAGCCCCTCGCGGTCGGCCCGGCGTGCCGCCCGGCGGTGGTGCGGGTGCATGCCGGCGGACAGGTCCCGGCCGGGTGAGACGTCCCAGACCACGGTGGAGCCGGCGGGCACGAGCTCGGCCGAGGCCGGGACCAGCGCGGCGTTGCCCAGCAGCGGGTGCAGCCGGAGGAAGGTGGCCACGACGCCGTTGGCCCGCGCCCAGGCGTCCAGCGCCGGGCCCAGGGCGGCGGCCGCGGCCCCGGAGCGGGCGACCGGCCCGCCGTAGCCGTAGGCGGTGGTGGCGTCCCACCCGGGCCGTCCGGGCAGCGGCCGGAGCAGCAGCGGCAGCGCGACGTCGCCGTCCCGGTGGCGCAGGCGCAGCAGCACCGGCCGGGTCCCCGGCACCTCCAGCAGCGCGGACGCCCGCGAGTACCCGGCGCTGGTGTAGGTGTCCAGCCCCCCGAGGGCACCGACCACGCGGTCCCAGTCGGTCTCGGGGACGACCTGCACCCCACCCACCGAGGTCACCGTCCGGCGGTGACCGACGTCGGCCACGGTCACACGCGCTCTCCCGTCTCGGTGCCCACGCCCGCAGGCTAGAGGCCAGGAGCCCGCCGGAGAGGCCTTCCAGCGCTCGCACTCCACGAGTTCGCACACGATCGGCTGAACCGCCAGCCGGAGTCGCGACGCTCCGTACACGGACCGGTCACCGGCGAGCACGACCAGCCGCGCGTCGGGCGAGAACGTGTCCAACGTCATCGATCCGTGCATGAAACGCCACCGACCGGATCCGGTTCCCCCTACTTTCCGTGACTCCGGCGCCCTCCGGGCGGCGGCGCCCGACAGCGGGACGCGGGCGACCAGGACCCGACGGGGATCGGCGGACGAGTGCAACGGATCGACCTCTTCCAGCTCCTGCGGCGCGACCTCCACCTCGTCGTCGCCGGACTGCTGCTCGGGCTCGCGGTGGCCGCGGCGCTCAGCCTCACGGCGGAGCGGACCTACGCCTCGTCGACGCAGCTGTTCGTCAGCACGGGCGGGTCCACCGCCTCCGAGGACGCCTACGAGGGCAACCTCTTCTCCCAGCAGCGGATCGCCTCCTACGCGGAGGTGCTCCGCTCCGAGGAGCTGGCGGAGCGCGTCGTCGAGGCCACCGGGGTGCGCCTCACCCCGCGGGAGGTGGCCGCCGAGGTCGCCGTCACGCCGCTGCCGGACACCGTCGTCCTCGACGTCGTCGTCACCGACAGCTCGCCCGAGCGCGCGCAGACGATCGCCGCGTCCCTCGCCCAGCAGTTCACCCAGCGGGTCGCCCAGCTGGAGACCCCGGCCGGCGCCACGTCGCCGACGGTCTCGATCGAGGTCCTGCAGCCCGCCGACCTGGACCGGACGCCGGTCAGCCCGGACACGGTGGGCGACCTGTGGCGCGGGGCCGCCGTGGGCCTGGTGCTGGGCATCGGGTCCGTGCTCGTGCGCAGCCGGCTCGACCGGACCGTCCGCGAGGTCGACGACGTCGAGCAGGCCACCGGGGCGCCGGTCATCGGCCGCGTCTTCGCCGACCGCGAGCTCGCCCGGCAGCCGGTGGCCACCGGTGCCGCTCCGCAGTCGCCGACCGCCGAGGCGTTCCGGGCCCTGCGGGTCGCCCTGCGGCACCTGGGGAGCGAGTCCGGCCCCCGGGTCGTGGTGGTGGCCGGCGCACTGCCCGGCGAGGGGGCCACGACCGTCGCCACCGAGCTGGCCGTCTCCCTCGCCCGGGCCGGCGACCGGGTCACCCTGGTCGACGCCGACCTCCGCCGTCCGCACGTCCGGCACCGGCTCCAGCTGCCCGACGGGCCGGGCCTCACCGAGGTGCTGACCGGCACCGCGCAGCTGGCCGACGTCCTCCAGCGGTGGGACGGCGGGCCGGAGGGCCTCGCCGTCCTGGGCGCCGGCGGCCTGCCGGCGGACCCCGAGGCGCTGCTGGGCTCGGCGGCCATGGCGGCCCTGCTGCGCGGCCTGCGCGAGGACCGGGACGTCGTCGTCGTCGACGCCCCGCCGCTGATCCCGGTGGTCGACGCCGCCGTGCTCAGCGCCCAGGCCGACGCCTGCCTGCTGGTGGCCCGCTACGGGCGGACCCGGCGGGACCAGCTGGCCGAGGCCGCGGCCGCGGTGGCGCGGGTCCGCGTGCCCGCGCTGGGCGTGGTGCTCACCCGCCTCCCGCACCGGGCCCGGGTCGCCACGACCGGCTCGACGACCTACGCCGCCGACCGGCAGCGCCGCCGGACCGTCCCGGCCGGGCCCGTCCCGCCGGTCGACCCCCCACTCCCCCCGCACCAGCCATGAGCGGCGACCGACCCGTCGACGCCCACCCCCACGACCCGACGACGGACGCGCACCCCGCCCGTCCGGAGAGGAAGGCCGACATGACCGACGACGACAGGGACCCCGCCCTGCGGTGGCGCCTCATCCGGTTCGCGATGCTCGCCGGGGACGTGGGCTCCCTGCTGGCCGGGCTGGTCCTGGCCGTCACCGCCCGCTACGAGGGGGCACTCGACCAGATCGACAGCCGGGGCCTGGTGCTGGCGATGGCGCTGACGGTCCTCGTCTTCCCGGTCGCGTCGACGGCGCTGCGCCTGCACCAGGGCCGCTACGCGGTGGGCACGGCCGAGGAGCTGAAGAGCCTGGCGATCGCGGTGGGGGTGACCCTGCTGGCCGTGCTGCTCGTCGTCGTCCTGGCCGGCACGCCCCGGCTGCTGCCGCTGAGCGTCCCGCCGGTCGCCGCCGTCCTGTCCTTCGTGATCATGGCGGCCTTCCGGGTGGCGATCCGCAGCCAGCGCGAGGGGGCCGTGCGCCCGCGCTCCGGCGAGCGGACGCTGGTCTTCGGCACCGGGATCGCCGGCGAGCAGCTCGTCCGCTCGATGCTCGCCGACCCCGACAGCCCCTACCTGCCCGTCGGCCTGCTCGACGACGACCCGACCAAGCGGCACCTGCGCATCCGCGGCGTCCGGATGATGGGCGGCCGGGAGCGCCTGGCCGAGGCGGCCGCGGAGACCTGCGCGGAGACCGTCGTCATCGCACTGCCCTCGGCCGGTGCCGCACTCGTCCGCGACCTCTCCCAGCGGGCCAACGACGCCGGGCTCACCGTGAAGGTGCTGCCGCGGATGTCGGAGTACTTCAACCGCCGGGTCGGCATCCGCGACGTCCGCGACATCGACGTCGCGGACCTGTTGGGCCGCCGGCAGATCGACACCGACGTCGCCGAGATCGCCGACTACCTGCGCGGCAAGCGGGTGCTGGTCACCGGCGCAGGCGGGTCGATCGGTTCCGAGCTGTGCCGGCAGATCCAGCAGTTCGGCCCGGGCGAGCTGATGATGCTCGACCGCGACGAGTCGGCCCTGCACGCGCTGCAGCTGACGATGTTCGGCGAGGCCCGGCTGCACGAGCCGCAGGCCGTCCTCGCCGACATCCGGGACGGCGAGGCGATCTCCCGGCTGTTCGCCGAGCGGCGCCCGGAGGTGGTCTTCCACGCCGCGGCGCTCAAGCACCTCAACATGCTCGAGCAGTACCCGGACGAGGGCTGGAAGACCAACGTGCTGGGGACGCGCAACGTGCTGGCCGCCGCCACCGAGGTGCAGGTCACCCACTTCATCAACGTCTCGACCGACAAGGCCGCGAACGCGGTCAACGTCCTGGGGCGCACCAAGCGGATGGCCGAGCAGCTGACCGCCACCTACGCGGAGGCAGGCAGCGGCCGGTACCTGTCGGTGCGGTTCGGCAACGTGCTCGGCAGCCGGGGCTCGGTGCTGGAGACCTTCGCGGCCCAGATCGCCCGGGGCGGCCCGCTCACCATCACCGACACGGAGGTGACCCGCTACTTCATGACCATCCCCGAGGCCGTCCAGCTGGTCGTCCAGGCCGGCGCGATCGGCCGCGGCGGGGAGGCCCTGGTGCTGGACATGGGCACCCCGGTGCGCATCGGCGACGTCGCGGCGCACCTGATCAACCTCGAGGACCGGCCGATCGAGATCCGGGTGACCGGGCTGCGGCCGGGCGAGAAGCTGCACGAGGAGCTGTTCGGCGCCGGCGAGCAGGACAGCCGGCCGTTCCACCCGATGATCAGCCACGTGCCGGTGCCGGGTCTGCCGCCCGAGGAGGTCGACCGGCTCGGGAGCCGCTACCCCGCCACCACCACCCGGACGGCCGCACCGCTCAACCACGTCGCCCGGCAGCCCGAGCGCGCCGGCGTGGTGCCGCGGTGACGGCGGCACCGGTCCGGACGCGGGGCCGGATCCTGCTCTCCACGCCCGACGTCGGGACCCGTGAGCAGGAGATGGTCGCCGCGGCCATCTCCTCGGGCTGGATCGCCCCGCTGGGCCCGATGGTCGACGCCTTCGAGCAGCGCGTCGCCGAGCGGTGCGGCCGGGCGCACGCCGTGGCGCTGTCCTCGGGCACGGCCGCGCTGCACCTGGCCCTGCTGGAGGTCGGCGCGGGCCCGGGCCGCGCCGTCGTCGTCCCGACGATGACCTTCGTCGCCACCGCGAACGCCGTGACCTACACCGGCGCGGAGCCGGTGTTCGTCGACTGCGACCCCGACACCGGGGTGCTCTCCCCCGCCCTGCTGGAGGAGGCGCTCACCGCCCTGGCCGCGGAGGGCACGCCGGTGGCCGCCGTCGTCCCGGTCGACCTGCTGGGACGCTGCGCCGACTACCCGGTGATCGAGGCGGTCTGCGCCCGCCACGGTGTGCCGGTCGTCTCCGACGCGGCCGAGGCGCTGGGCGCCAGCTGGCAGGGCCGCCCCGCCGGGTCCTTCGGCGCCGTGGCGGCCCTGTCGTTCAACGGCAACAAGATCATGACCACCAGCGGCGGTGGCATGCTCCTGACCGACGACGCCGCCACCGCCCGGCGGGCCCGCCACCTGAGCACCCAGGCCCGCGAGCCGGCGGTGCACTACGAGCACACCCAGGTCGGCTACAACTACCGGCTGAGCAACCTGCTCGCCGCGCTCGGGCTCGCCCAGCTCGAGCGGCTCGACGAGATGATCGGCCGGCGCCGCGCCCTGCGCGAGCAGTACGCCGCGATGGTCGAGGGCGTCCCCGGGGTGCGGGTGTTCCAGCGCGAGGGCGACGCGGTCGACAACTGCTGGCTGACCGCCCTGCTGGTCGACCCGACCGTGACCGGCTGGTCCGTCGACGACCTGCGCGCGGCGCTCGACGCCGCCGACATCGAGTCACGGCCGCTGTGGAAGCCGATGCACCGGCAACCGCTGTTCGCCGGCGCCCGCGGTCACCTCGACGGCTCCGCCGACCGGCTCTTCGCGACCGGGCTGACCCTGCCCAGCGGCTCGGCCCTCACGCCGGACCAGGTCGACGAGGTGCTCGGGACGCTGGCCGGCTTCCTGGAGCAGCACCGGTGAGGCGGCGCTACCCGCCGGTCAAGCGGGCCGTCGACGTCGTCGTCTCCGGGATCGGGCTGGCCGTCACCGCACCGCTGATGGCCGCGGTCGCGGTCGCGGTGCGGCGGGACCTCGGGACGCCGGTGCTCTTCCGCCAGCAACGCCCGGGCCTCGGCGGCCGGCCGTTCGAGCTGGTGAAGTTCCGGACCATGCGCACGTTCGGCCCCGGCGACTCGGTGGCGACCGACGGCGACCGCCTCACCCCGTTCGGGACGTGGCTGCGCAGCACCAGCCTCGACGAGCTGCCCACGCTGTGGAACGTCTTCCGCGGCGACATGAGCCTGGTCGGACCACGGCCGCTGCTGATGGAGTACCTGGAGCGCTACACCCCCGAGCAGGCACGGCGGCACGAGGTGCGCCCCGGCGTGACCGGGCTGGCCCAGGTGCGCGGCCGCAACCTGCTGGCCTGGGACGAGCGGTTCACCGCCGACGTCGAGTACGTCGACCGGCTGGGCCCCCGGCTGGACCTGCAGGTCCTGCTCGCGACGCTGCGCACGGTGCTGCGGCGGGAGGGCATCTCGGCGGCCGACGCCCCGACGATGCACCTGTTCACCGGCAGCCGGCAGGACGACGCGGCCTGAGCCGGGGAGGGGCCCCCGCCACGGCCGGCGGGGGCCCGTCCGTCAGCGGGGCGCCGGTGCCGGGGTCGTCAGGGTCGCGGCGAGGCTGCGACCGAGCCGGGTCCCGTAGGCGCTGATCCGGCCGCAGTGCTCCATGTGCCAGACCGGCTGGCCGTGCACGATGTTGCCGGCGAGCAGCGGGCCCATCACGTACAGCCGCGGGGCCGCCGCCAGGTCCCGGTCGACGGCGATGCCGCCGCCGTACGGGGTCGGGCGCAGGACGCCCCGGTCGAGCAGGGAGGCGACGAGCGAGGGCACGGCGTCACGCAGCGCCCGGGTCGGGCCGGCGCAGTTGACGACCACGTCGGCGGGCCGGTCGAGCTCGGCGGGCACGCCCGCGGCCGAGTACCGCACCCGCACCCCCGCACCGCCGTCGGTGGCGAGGCCGGTGAAGCTGCCGGCCACCAGCGACATCCGCCCCGCGCGGGTCAGCTCCTCGACCACCTCGGTGTACTCCCAGCCGGCGCGCCGCTGGTGCCGGCCGAGCTCCACGCCCCAGTGGCCGGCGAACTCCAGGGTCTGCTCCTCCGACAGCCGGGGCAGCACCTCCGACACGCCCTGGGAGATCGGCCGGAGGGTGTCCCCCACGGTCAGCCCGGCCGCCCGGCCGTCGGCGAGGTCGGCGAGAGCGGCGGCGTGCACCTCGCGGGCCGTGACCGCGGGGGCGGACCGCAGCGCGAGCAGGTGCCCGGCCACGAAGCCGGGCCGCGGCTCGGCCAGCAGCTCGGGCAGCGCGCCGCCGGGCGTGAGCACCGTGAAGACGGTGCCCCGTTCGGCGACGACGGGCAGGTCGTTGACCTGGTACAGCACGTCCATGGTGCCGGCGTTGCCGCCGATGACGACGACGTGCGGCGGACCGGCGTCGGCCGGTCGCCGTGCCACGGCGGCCCGGGTGCGCTCCAGCCCCTCCCCCATGTCGTCGAAGGGACGGTCGATCAGCACGGCGTCGTGCGGCCCCCCGGCCCCCTCGAGCCGGCGCACCACCGGGGCCGACCCGGTCGCCAGGACCACGTGGCGGGCGCGCAGCCGGCACCGCCGGCCGGTCACGAGGTGGACGGGTCCGTCCGGGTCCAGGGAGCCGACCTCGTCCTGCAGCAGGTCGACCGTGGCGGCGGAGACCCGGGCGGCCAGGTCGATCGCCTCGCGCACACGCCCGGCGAGGTGCAGACCGAAGACGTACCGCGGCAGGAACAGGTCCTCGAACTCCCCGCGGGTGACGGCCTCGCGGTGGCGCTCCCACCAGCGGGAGGACACCGGCCCGCCGGCGGCGAGGAACTCCTCCAGCGCCCAGGACCAGTTCTCCGCCAGCCACCCGGTGAACAGCCGCAGTTCCTCGGGCGGCAGGAAGTCCCGCAGCGGGGTGATCAGCAGCGAGGTCCGTGCGGCGCGGCTGCCGTAGGCGACGCCGGGGAACGGGTCGGGCGCCTGTTCCACGACGGCGATCCGCAGCGGCCGCGCGGGCGGGTCGGCGGCCAGGGTGGTGAGCAACGCGAGGAGGACGTAGGACGTGGAGGCCCCCGCGCCGACGAAGACCAGGTCGTGGCTCCCCTCGTCGCCGTCCTCGGACAGCGCCCCGCCCGGTCGGTCGTGCTGGTCGACGGCGGTCACGGCACCCGCACCCCCGTCCGCTGCCGGCCGCCGGAGCGGACGAACGCCGGGTCCGGCGGCACCTCCCCGCTGCGGTCGGGGAGGATCCGCGCCGGGTTGCCCACGGCCGTGACGTGGTCGGGCAGGTCGGCGATGACGACCGTGCCGGCGCCGATCTTGCACCAGCGCCCGATCCGGACCTTGGGGATGACGACCGCACCGACGCCGATGTGCGTGCCCTCGCCGACGGTGACGTGCCCGCTCAGCGCCGCCTGCGGGCTGATGTGCGCGTAGTCGCCGATGTCGCAGTCGTGGTCGACGCTGGCCCCGGTGTTGACCAGCACGTGCCGGCCGATGCGGGCGTTGGGCTGGACCATCGCCCCGGCCAGGACGACGGTCCCCTCCCCGATCCGGGCCGAGGGGGCCACGATCGCCGTCGGGTGGACCGCCTGGCCGTAGTGGGCGTCGAGGACCTGGGCGAGCTCGGCGCGCTCGCCGTTGATGCCGACGGCCAGCACGAGCGGGACGTCCAGCAGCGGGAAGGCGTCGGGCCCGACCAGGCGGATGCCGGGGAGCACGTCCCGGCTCGCGGGGTGCTGGTTCGCCGGGCTGTCGTTGTACATCCGCCGCAGGCCGATGCCGCACGCGCGGAGGGCGTCGACCACCACCTGGGCATGCCCGCCGGCTCCGTACACGTCGTAGACCGGCATCTCGCCGAACGTCACACGGCCTCCTGTGCAGCTCTCCCACCGGTCCCCCAGGACCCGGTGGAGCGGGTCAGCGGCGGAAGCGTATTGGCCCCGGCGACCCTGCGGGGGCTCTGCGCGCGCCCGGGCCGCAGAAACCGGCGGCTGCGGCCCGGGACCGTGCCGTGCCGGGCCGCGGCGCCGTCGGGGAGGGGTCAGCGGGCGGGCGCGGTGCGGCGGCCCGGGGTCCACCGGGACACCCGGTGGGCGAGCGCCCCGACGGCCCCGCCGAGCAGCCAGCCGGCCAGGACGTCGGTCAGCCAGTGCGCACCGAGGTAGACCATGCTCGCCCCCACCGCGAGCGTGCCGGCGCCCAGCAGGACGGCGACCACGCGGCCGGCCCGGTCGGCCCGGCGCAGGCCCCACAGGACCAGCGGGACGGCGGCGCCGGCGGTCAGGGCGCCGATCGAGGAGGGGAACGCGGAGCCGGCCGCGGGCACGATCGCGAGGTCGGCGGGCGGCCGCGCCCGGCCGATGACCTCCTTGAGCCACTCGGCGAGCAGCGTCGCGACGAAGGAGGAGACCATCGCCGCGGCCACCGGCCGCCAGGCCCGGCAGGCGTACGCGAAGGCCAGCGCCACCAGCCCGGCCAGGACGTAGGTGACGGCGGGCTGGCCGGCGTCCATGAGCCCGCGGGTGGCGGCGTCGGCCCAGCCGGTGCGGTGCCGCCCGATGGCCTCGAGCACCGCCAGGTCGACCGACATGCCCGGGAGTATCGCCCAGCCCGGCCCCGGAGCGGGGCGGTCGGGACGCGCGGCCACGACCGGAGGTGTGGCCTCGTGCCGACGGAGGGGCCCGGCTGCCGGCGCCTGTGGACGACCCGCCCGGGTGGGGACGACGGTGCCCTCCACCGGCTGGACACCCGGTCCCCTTACCGTGTGAGCCGTGACCCGCGCTGCGGCGTTCTTCGACCTGGACAAGACGGTCATCGCGAAGTCCAGCACCCTGGCCTTCGGACGACCGTTCTTCCAGGGTGGGCTGATCAACCGTCGGGCGGCGCTCAAGGGCGCCTACGCCCAGTTCGTCTTCTCCCTGGCCGGCGCCGACGCCGTCCAGATGGAGCGGATGCGCAGTCAGATCGCGGCCATGACCACCGGCTGGGACGTCGCCGTGGTGCACGAGATCGTGCGCGAGACGCTGCACGGGATCGTCGACCCGCTGGTCTACGCGGAGGCCGCCGACCTGATCGAGGCGCACCAGGACGCGGGCCGGGAGGTCGTCATCGTGTCGACCAGCGGCGCGGAGGTCGTCGAGCCCATCGGGGAGATGCTGGGTGTCGACCGGGTCGTGGCCACCCGGATGGTGATCGCGGACGGCCGCTACACCGGCGAGATGGAGTACTACGCCTACGGGCCGACCAAGGCCGCCGCCATCCGCGAGCTGGCCGCCCAGCAGGGCTGGGACCTGGCCGACTGCTGGGCCTACAGCGACTCGCACACCGACCTGCCGATGCTGGAGACGGTCGGGCACCCCACCGCGGTCAACCCCGACCGCGGCCTGCGGAGAGCAGCCGCCGAGCGGGGCTGGCCGGTGCTGACCTTCTCCCGCCCGGTGTCGATGCGGGCCCGGTTCACCGGCACCCGGCCGCCGGTGGTCGTCGGCGCGGCCCTGAGCGCGGCCCTCGTCGGGCTGGCCTGGTACGTCCGGCGCCGGGCGCTCCAGCCGGTGGTCGCGCCGACCCCGGTGCCCGTGCGGCGTCGGCGGGCCTGAGGACCGCCCGGCTCAGATCCCCAGCCGGCTGCGCAGCCGGTCGGCCTGCTCCCGCACCGTGTCACCGGCCGTGCGCACCGCGGAGGCCGGCGTGAAGGCCCGGGCAGCGGCGGTGAGCGCGCTCCGCTCGCCGTCGGTGAGCTCCAGGTCGGCCGCCGCGACGTTGGACTCCAGCTGCTCGACGCTGGACGCCCCGGGGATCACCACCACCTGCGGCTGGCTGATCAGCCAGGCCAGCGCGACCTGCGCCGGCCTCGCGTCGTGGGCGTCGGCGACCTCGCGCAGGACGGCGAGCAGCGGCTCGGCCCGGCGCAGGTTCTCGGTGCCGAACAGCGGGTTGGTGGCCCGCACGCCGCCGGGCCGGTTCTCCGCCGAGTACCGGCCGCCCAGCAGCCCCTGGGCCAGCGGGCTGTAGGCGATGACCATGCGGCCCTCCCGCTCGGCGAAGGGCACCAGGTCCTCCAGCGGCCCGGCCGAGGCGAGGGAGAAGCGCACCTGGTTGCTGACCACCGGCCGGCCCAGTGCGGTGTCGACGGCCCGCCAGCGGTCCAGGGAGTAGTTGGAGACGCCGACCGCGCCGATCCGCCCCTCCTCGAGCAGGGTGCGCAGGCCGGGCATGACCACCGAGTCCGGGACGAGCGGGTTGGGCCAGTGCACCTGGTAGAGCGGGATGCGGTCCAGCTGCAGGCGGCGGGCGCTGCCCTCGGCCCGGTTCCGGACGACGGCCGGCAGCGGCGCGACCGGGAAGAACTTGCTGGCCACCACCACCTCGGCCCGCTCGTCGCCCAGCGCCTCGCCCAGGATCCGCTCGCTCTTGCCCGTGCCGTAGACCTCGGCGGTGTCGAAGAGGGTGACGCCCAGCTCACGGGCCCGGCGCACGATGTCCCGGGCGCCGCCGGAGGCGTAGGTGTCGCCGTAGCCCCACTCGCGGGAGCCGAACTGCCAGGTGCCCAGTCCCACCCGGCTGACCTGACCGAGACCGTCGACGTCGAGGGAGCGCATGGCCGCAGTGTCGTCGCCCGCCGCCCGCACCGCTGTCCGGCGGCCACATACGCTGACCCGACCATGGCCGCACCGACCCTCCTGCTCGTCCGCCACGGCCAGAGCGAGTGGAACGCCGCCGGGCGCATGCAGGGCCAGACGCCCGGCATCCCGCTCACCGAGCTGGGGCACCAGCAGGCAGCGGCCGCCGCCGCCGAGCTGGCCGCGCTCACCCGGGACGGCGCCGGCCCCGGGGCGCTGGTCTCCAGCGACCTGCTGCGGGCCGTGCAGACCGCCGAGCACTGCGCCGCCGCGACCGGGCTGGCGTTCGCCACCACCCCCGAACTGCGCGAGCAGGGCTACGGGGTGCTCGAGGGCCGCCCGTCCCGCGAGCTGTGGGACGTCGTCGACTGGACCGACGTGCACTGGTCCGCCGAGGGCGGGGAGAGCCTGGCCCAGCTGCACGCCCGGGTGTCGGCGTACCTGACCGCCCTGCGGGCCGACCCGCCGGCGGACGTCGTCGCGCTGGTCACCCACGGGGACACGATCCGCGCCGTCCAGGCGGTCGCCGCCGGGCTCGGCCCCGACGCGATGCCCGCGGTCACCCCGCACAACGGCACGGTCACCCGGCTGGTGCTGACGTGAGCGTCGCGATGACGACGGGCGAGCGAGCATCGCAGGGAGCGCCAGCGACCGAGGAGCGGAACGAGTCCGGAGACGAGCCATGAGCAGGGTGCTGGTGCTGGGCGGGTCCCGGTCGGGGAAGTCCGCGCACGCCGAGACGCTGCTGGAGAGCTGGGACGACGTCACCTACCTGGCCACCTCCCAGGTCGACTCCGCCGACACCGAGTGGGCCGCCCGGGTCGCCACCCACCGGGCCCGCCGCCCGGCGCACTGGCGCACGGTGGAGACCACCGCCCCCTCCGAGCTGGTGCGCGCCGGCGCGGTGCTGGTCGACAGCGTCACCACCTGGGTGGCCGCGTTCATGGACGAGGCGGGCATCTGGGACGTCGCAGAGGACGCCGGTGCGCACGCCGCCGACCGCTCCCCCGCCGCCGCCGTCGCCGCCCGGGAGCGGCTCGACGAGCGCTGCGACGCGCTGGTCAGCAACTGGGTGATGACCCCGGCGCACGTGGTCGCCGTCAGCGACGAGGTGGGCCTGGGGGTGGTGCCCGAGACGCGCGCCGGGCGGCTGTTCCGGGACACCCTGGGCACGGTCAACCAGCGGCTGGCCGCGACCGCCGACGAGGTGTGGTTCGTCGTCGCCGGCCTCCCCCAGCGCCTGCGGTGACGCGCCGCCCCTGGACCGGGCCCGCCGAATCGTTCGCGATGCTGTCGATCGCCCGGGTGCCGGCGGCCGAGACCGCGCGCGGGGTGCTCCCCTGGGCGCCGCTGGTCGGCCTGGTGCTGGGCGCGCTCGCGACCGCCGTCGGCTGGCTCGGCGCCCGCTACGGCGAGCCGCTGATCGGTGCGGTGCTGGCGGTCGCCGTCCTCGCGGCACTGACCCGCGGTCTGCACCTGGACGGTCTCGCCGACACCGCCGACGGCCTGGGCCCGCTGCGCGGTCGGGAGCGGGCACTGGCGGTGATGCGTGCCGGGGACGTCGGCCCGTTCGGTGTGGTCACCCTGGTGCTCGCGCTGCTGCTGCAGGTCGTCTGCCTGGCCCCGCTGCTCGACGTGGACGGCGGCTGGACGGCGCTGCCCGCGGCCACGGTCGCCGCCCGGGTCGCGATGGCCCGCACCGGGCTGCCCGGCACCGCGATCGCCGCGGGGTCCTCGCTGGGGCAGGCCGTGGCCGGCACCGTCTCCCGCCGCTGGCTGGCCGGCGCCGCGCTGGTCACCCTGGCCGCCGCGGCCGCCGTCGACCCGCTGCTCGCCGTCGCCGTCGTCCTCGGCTGGGGCGCGGCCGAGCTGCTGCGCCGTCGGGCGAGCGCGCGGCTGGGCGGGGTGAACGGCGACGTGATGGGCGCCCTCGGCGAGGTCACCGCGACGGTCACGCTGCTGGTCGCGGCCCTGCTGCTGACCTGAGGTCAGCCGCCGGCGACGGACTGCACGACCATCACCTCCACCCCGGCCGGCACCTCGGTGGCCAGTCCGGACAGCCGGCGCACCTCCTCGTCGCCGACGTAGACGTTGACGAACCGGCGCAGCGCACCGGTCTCGTCCCGCACCCGCCGGCCGAACACCGGGTGGTCGGCGGCCAGCGCGTCCAGCAGTGCCCCGACGGTCACCGGCGCGGCCAGGTCGAGGGTCACCGACGTCCGGCCGCCGGTGCAGTCGGCGAGCATCCGCGGCAGCCGCACCGGCACGTTCACGGCAGCACCGCGGCCCGCACGCACAGCACGTCGGGCAGGTGCCCGGCGACGTGGGTGAACGACTCCCCCTCGTCCGCGCTGGCGTAGACGTCGCCGCCGCGGGTGCCCAGGTAGACGCCCGCCCGGTCGCCGCCGTCCACGCAGGCGGCGTCCCGCAGCACCGCGTTGAACTCGACGTCGGGCAGCCCGGCGCGCAGCTCCCGCCAGGTCTCCCCCGCGTCGTCGCTGCGGTGCACCGCCAGCCGGCCGCCCGGCGGCACCCGCTCCCCGTCGGCGACCAGCGGCACCACCCAGATCGTGCCGCCGCGGGAGGGGTGGGCGAGCATCACGAACCCGAAGTCCGAGGGCAGCCCGTCGGCGATCGAGGTCCAGGTGTCGCCGTCGTCGTCGGAGCGGTACACGCCGTGGTGGTTCTGCGCGTACAGCCGGCGCGGGTCGGCGGCGTCCCGGGCGATCTTGTGCACGCACTGGCCGAACTCGGGTGCGGGACCGGGCATGAAGTACGCGCCGATGCCGCCGTTGCGCGGCCGCCAGGAACCGCCGCCGTCCGTCGTCCGGTAGACGCCGCCGGTGCTCATCGCCACGTGCACCGTGCCGCCGGGCCCGGGGACGACGGAGTGCGCGGCCGCCCCGCCGTAGCCGGCACCCCACTCGGTGCGGTGCGGGTGGTCCCACAGCCCGCGCTCCAGGGCGAAGGAGCAGCCGCCGTCCTCGGACCGCCAGACCGAGATCGGCTCGCAGCCGGCCCACACGACGCCGGGACGGTCGGCGGAGTCCGGCTGCAGCTGCCAGATCCGCTCCACCGCCGCCCCGGTGTCGGCCGGGAAGCGGATCGCCCCGCCCGGCGGCTCGTCCCAGGTGAGGCCGAGGTCGTCGGAGTGCACGACGGTGGGCCCGAAGTGCTCCGAGCGCACCCCGACCATCAGCCGGGTGCGCCCGGCACGGACGTCGATGCCCACGCTGGGCACCTCGGTCATCAGGAAGTGCGGCGCGGAGAGCGACCAGCTGCGCCGGTCCTCACTCGTCGCGAGCCAGAGCCCCTTGCGGGTGCCGATCGCCAGCAGCGTGGTGGTCATGCACCTGGAGACCCCCGGGAGCCGGTGAACTCATCGGCGGGGGCTCAGGCGCGGTCGTGGACGGTCACGGCGTAGCCGTCCGGGTCGGCGAAGGTGAACGTGCGGCCGAAGGGGCCGTCCACCGGCTCGGCGAGCACCGGGACCCCGGCGGCGGCCAGCTCGTCGTGCAGCGCCTGAGCGTCGTCGGCGTGCAGCCACAACGCCACCCCGGCGCCGGGCCGGGGGCTGATCGCGTCGAGGTCGACGCCGGGCTGGGGCTCGCGCACGGCGAAGGCGATCGGGCTGGTGGAGAAGACGATGGCGTGCGGCGGGGCGACCGGTGCGCGCCGCAGCCCCAGTCGCTTCTCGTAGAAGGTCGCCGCGGCATCGAGGTCGCGCACCTGCAGGGCGATGAAGTCGGGTCCGGTCACCGTGGGCATGTCGTCCTCCTGGTCGATGTCAACTTCCTGACATCGACCACCGTATGTCAGAATCCTGACATGGCGCAAGGGGTCGAGCTCGACACGTCGGTGGGCTACGCCCTCAAGCAGGCGGCGGCCGCACTGCGGACGGCGATGGAGACGGCACTGCGCCCGTTGGACCTGAACGTCACCCAGTACGCCTGCCTGGAGCTGCTGGGCCAGCGGCCCGGGCTCTCGGCCGCCGAACTGGCCCGGGGGGTCTTCGTCACCCGCCAGTCCATGCAGACGGTGCTCGCCGGGCTGGCCGATCGCGGCCTGCTGGCCCGGCCCACCACCGCACCGCAGGGGCGCGCGCTGCCCACCGCGCTCACGCCGGACGGCGCGCAGCTGCTCACGCGAGCCAGCAGCGCCGTCGCCGCGGTCGAGCAGCGGATGCTGGTCGCGCTGCCCGCCGGTTCCGCGGGCCGGCTGCAGGGCGACCTGCTCGCCTGCACCGCCGCCCTGGCCGACGACCGACCCAGCTGAACGAGGAGACCCCGCCCTGCACCCGGTGGACGGGCGCGGGACGGGGTCTCCTGTCGTCAGTCCGCCGTCAGCGGTCGGCCTCGCGGTCGGCCGGCCCCTGCTCGTGGTAGTCCTCCTCGACGTTGACGTCCCACACGTCGTGGTGCGCCCCGTCGGCGATGTTCTGCACGGTCATCAGTGCGGTGAGCATCGAGTGGTCCTGGTTGTTGTAGCGGAACATGCCGTTGCGCCCGACCGGGTGCAGGTTCGGCGTGTTCGCCTCGATCCAGCGGCGGATGACCTCGACGTTGTCCTTGTAGTCCGCTGTGTAGAACGGGTAGGCCTTCGGCATCCGGACGACGAAGCCGCGCTCGACGTCCGCGGCCTTGGCCAGCCCGAGGTGCTCGAGCTCCCGGCCACCCTGGGCGATGAGGTCCTCGTCGGAGCGGTTCCAGACCTCGTCGCCGACGTTGACGAAGAACTCCAGGCCCAGACAGGTGCGCCCGTCCTTGACCAGGTACGGCGACCACGACCCGAAGTTCTGGATCCGCCCGACCTGCACCTCCGGGGAGTGGATGTAGATCCAGTTGTCCGGGAACCCGGCCTCGACCGGGAGCACCAGGGCCACGGTGAGGAAGTCGCGGTACTTGAGCGCGTCGGCGGCGGCGAGCACCTCGGCCGGCGGGGCCGGGTCCAGGGCCTTCACCAGGGAGGAGAACGGCATCGAGGAGATGACGTGGTCGGCCGGGTAGTCGTGCTCCGCGCCGATGTCGGTGCGGGTGGCCTCCGGCGCGCCCGCACCCGGGCCGTAGCCACCGGTGACGACCGTGGTCAGGCCGGTGACGCCGCGGCCGGGCTCCCAGTGCACGGTGCTGACCTTCTGCTCCATGACCACCGTGCCGCCGCCGGACTCCACCTTGTCCCGAGCGGCCTCCCACATCATCCCCGGGCCGTACTTGGGGTACTGGAACTCCTCGATCAGCGAGGTGATCGAGGTCTGCTTGCGCTTGGGCGTCAGCGCGTTGATCACCGCGCCGGTGAGCGAGAGGTTCTTGATCCGCTGGGCGGCGAAGTCGGCCGGCAGCTTGTCGACCGGCACACCCCACAGCTTCTCGTTGTAGGTCTTGAAGAAGTGCTGGTACAGCCGCTGACCGAAGCGCGCCACGATCCAGCCCTCGAGGGTGTCCTCCTGCGGCCGGCGGACCTTGGCGGCCAGGTAGGAGGCCACCGAGCGCACGGCCTCGACCGGGCCGAGGTTGCGCAGCGCGTTGGAGGCCTTGAGCGGGTAGTCGTAGAGCTTGCCGTCGTAGAAGATCCGGCTCATCCGCGGCCGCAGCAGGAAGTCCTCGTCCGGGAGGATCTCGTGCCACAGCGCCTCGACCTCGGGCACCTTCGTGAAGAAGCGGTGCCCACCGATGTCGAAGCGCCACCCCTCCCGCTCCGCGGTGCGGCTGATCCCGCCCACGATCGCGTCGCCCTCGACGACCGTCACCGGCACGTGGCGCTTGGTGAGCTCGTAGGCGGCGGTGAGGCCTGCCGGGCCCGCCCCGATCACCACCACGTTCATCGGATCGGCCTGCGTCATGCGTTGCGTTCCCCTCGGTAGCACGGACCGGGTCGTCCACCCGGTCCTCCCCGGTTGTCCCGGGCGACTGTCTCCAACGTAGCGATGACGGCGCCGCCACCCGTGGCGGGCGCGTCGGTGCGGTGCCGGCGTGGACCAGGTCACCTGCTCGGGGTCCGTCCTCCCGCACCTGCGCAGGTGCGGGAGGACGCCCTCCGGTCAGGGGACCTGATCGCGGTCACCGGACCCCGGTCAGGTGCGGGCGCCCGCCTGGGCGGGGGTGTCCCCGCCCTCCAGGTCGCCCTCGGTGTCCAGGTAGGCCTGCTGCAGCTCGGCCAGCAGCGCCGGGTCGGGCTCGGCCCACAGCTTGCGGTCGACGGCCTCCAGCAGCCGCTCCGCGATGCCGTGCAGCGCCCAGGGGTTCGACTCCTCCATGAACGCCCGGTTCTCCGGGTCGAGCACGTAGGACTGCGCGAGCTTCTCGTACATCCAGTCGGCGACCACGCCGGTGGTGGCGTCGTAGCCGAACAGGTAGTCCACCGTCGCGGCCATCTCGAAGGCGCCCTTGTAGCCGTGCCGGCGCATCGCGGCCAGCCACTTGGGGTTGACCACCCGCGCCCGGAACACGCGGGAGGTCTCCTCGACCAGCGAGCGGGTGCGCACGTGCTCCGGGCGCGTGGAGTCACCGATGTAGGCCTTGGGCGAGGTGCCGGTCAGCGCACGGACGGTGGCGACCATGCCGCCGTGGTACTGGAAGTAGTCGTCGGAGTCGGCGATGTCGTGCTCGCGGGTGTCGATGTTCTTCGCCGCGACCGCGATCCGCCGGTAGGAGGTCTCCATGTCCCCGCGCGCCGCGACGCCGTCCAGACCGCGGCCGTAGGCGTAGCCGCCCCAGACCGCGTAGACCTCGGCCAGGTCGGCGTCGGTGCGCCAGTCCCGGCTGTCGATCAGCGACAGCAACCCGGCCCCGTAGGCGCCCGGCTTGGAGCCGAACACCCGGGTGGTGGCCCGCCGGCGGTCGCCGTGCTCGGCGACGTCGGCGTCCACGTGCGCCTTGACGAAGTTCTGCTCCGGCGTCTCGTCCAGGCCCGCGGCCAGGGTGACGGCGTCGTCGAGCATCGTCACCACGTGCGGGAAGGCGTCCCGGAAGAACCCGGAGATGCGCACCGTGACGTCGATCCGCGGCCGGCCCAGCTCCCCGAGCGGGATGGGCTCCAGCTTCGTCACCCGGCGGGACGCCTCGTCCCAGACCGGCCGGACGCCGAGCAGCGCCAGCACCTGCGCGACGTCGTCGCCGGAGGTGCGCATCGCCGAGGTGCCCCACACCGAGAGACCCACCGAGCGCGGGTGCTCCCCGGTCTCGGAGACGTAGCGCTCGACGAGGGACTCGGCCAGGCCCTGCCCGGTCTCCCAGGCCAGCCGGGAGGGCACCGCGCGCGGGTCGACGGAGTAGAAGTTGCGCCCGGTCGGCAGCACGTTGACCAGCCCGCGCAGCGGCGAGCCCGAGGGGCCGGCCGGCACGTAGCCGCCGTCCAGGGCGTGCAGGGCCATGTCGATCTCGTCGGTGGTCCTGGCCAGTCGCGGGACGACCTCGGCGACGGCGAAGTCCAGCACCCGGCTGACCTCGGCGTGCGGGCCGCCCAGCACCTCGGCCACGGTGGGCTCGACGGCCTCGGCGGTCCAGCCGGCCGCCTCCATCGCGGTGACCAGGGCCAGCGCGCGGGCCTCGACCTCGTCGGTCTCGTGCAGCCCGGCCGAGCCGTCCTCGACCAGGCCGAGGGCCTCGCGCAGCCCCGGCATGGCGACCGAGCCGCCCCAGATCTGCCGGGCCCGCAGGATCGCCAGCACCAGGCCGACGCGGGCGTCGCCCTCGGGCGGGGAGCCGAAGACGTGCAGGCCGTCGCGGATCTGGCTGTCCTTGATGGCGCACAGCCAGCCGTCGACGTGCAGGATCATCTCGTCGAACTCGGCGTCGTGCGGCCGGTCGTCCAGGCCCAGGTCGTGGTCGAGCTTGGCGGCCTGGATCAGCGTCCAGATCTGCTGCCGGACGGCGGGCAGCTTCGGCGGGTCCATCGCGGCGATGTTGGCGTGCTCGTCGAGCAGCTGCTCGAGCCGGGCGATGTCGCCGTAGGTCCCCGCGCGGGCCATCGGCGGCACCATGTGGTCGATGAGCACCGCGTGCGCCCGGCGCTTGGCCTGGCTGCCCTCGCCCGGGTCGTTGACCAGGAACGGGTAGACCATCGGCAGGTCGCCCAGGGCGGCGTCCGGCGCACACGACGCCGACAGCCCGACGGTCTTGCCGGGCATCCACTCCAGGTTGCCGTGCTTGCCCATGTGCACGACCGCGTGCGCGCCGAAGGACGAGCGCAGCCAGTGGTAGGCGGCCAGGTAGTGGTGGCTGGGCGGCAGGTCGGGGTCGTGGTAGATCGCGATCGGGTTCTCCCCGAACCCGCGCGGGGGCTGCACCATCACCACGACGTTGCCGGCGCGCAGGGCGGCGAAGACGATGCAGTCGTCGGTCGGGTCCACGAACAGCTCACCCGGCGGCGGCCCCCAGTGCTCGACCATCCGGTCGGCCAGCTCGGCGGGCAGGGTGTCGAAGAAGCGGCGGTACTCCGCGGCCGGGATGCGCACCGGGTTGCCCGACAGCTGCTCGGCCGTGAGCCAGTCCGGGTCCTGGCCGCCGGCCTCGATCAGGGCGTGCACCAGCGCGTCGCCGTCCAGGTCGGCGACGCCGGGGAACGAGCCCTCGCCGTCGAACGCCCCGATGTCGTAGCCCTGGCCGGCCATCGCGGCCAGCAGCCGGACCGTCGAGGCGGGGGTGTCCAGGCCGACCGCGTTGCCGATCCGCGCGTGCTTGGTCGGGTAGGCGCTCAGCATGATCACGATGCGCCGGTCGGCGGGGGCGGTGTGCCGCAGCCGGGCGTGCGCGACGGCGGTGCCGGCCACCCGGGCGGCCCGCTCGTGGTCGGCGACGTAGGAGGTGAGGCCCTCCTCGTCGACCTCCTTGAAGGAGAACGGCACGCTGATGATCCGGCCGTCGAACTCCGGGATCGCGACCTGGTTGCCCACGTCCAGCGGGGACAGCCCGTCGTCGCTGGCCGCCCAGGTGGCCCGCGGGGTGCCCAGCACCAGCCCCTGGATCACCGGGACGTCGAGCCGGGCGAGCTCGCCGACGTCCCAGGCGCCGTCGTCCCCGCCGGCCGACGCCGTGGCGGGCTTGGTGCCGCCGGCGGCGAGCACGGTGACGACCATGGCGTCGACGGTGCGCAGCACGTCGAGCATCTCCGGCGCCACCGATCGCAGCGAGGCGGTGTAGACCGGCACCGGCACGCCGCCGGCGCCCTCGATCGCCGCGCAGAGGTCGTGCACGAACGCGGTGTTCCCGGCCAGGTGGTGCGCCCGGTAGTAGAGGACGGCGACCCGCGGCCCGGTCGCGGTGCTCGGGCGCTCCAGCAGGCCCCAGTCCGGTGCGACGGCCGGGGCGTCGAAGCCCTCGCCGTCCAGCAGCACGGTGTCGGACAGGAAGCGGTGCAGCTGCACGATGTTGTCCGGGCCGCCCTGGGCCAGGTAGGCGTGCGCCTCGGTGGCCACGCCCATCGGCACGGTCGAGAGCCCCATCAGCTCCGCGTCGGGCAGCTGCTCGCCACCGAGCACGACCACCGGGACGCCGAGGGCCAGCAGCGGCGCGACCATGTCCTCGTACTTGCGGCGCGACCCCAGGATGCGGACGACGACGAGGTCGGTCCCGGCGGCGAACTCGGCCAGGTCGCCGGCGCGGTAGGGGTTGCCCAGCTTCCAGGAGGAGTCGCTGGCGCGGGCCGACAGCAGGTCGGTGTCGGAGGTGGACAGCAGGGTGAAGGTGCGTGAGCTCACGAGGTGGTGCCTCCCTCGGGGTCCGCGCCCCGGGTCGTCGGACACGGCAGCCGAGGTGTCTGGCTCCCTCCGTGCGGAGGTCACAGTGGCGGGACCGCGCCGGGCTCGCACCGGCTTCCCTGCTGCACTGCCGTGGTTGCCCCTGACGCTACCCGGCCGGGCAGCCCGCCCCCCTCATCGCCGGACAGCTCGTACCGTTGCATCGAGCAACGGAAGAGGTCCGACCCCGATGACACCCCGCCGCAAGACGCTGGTCCTGCTGATCTGCTGCCTGAGCCTGCTCATGGTCTCGATGGACAACACGATCGTGAACGTGGCGCTGCCCTCGATCCGCAGCGACCTCGGGGCGTCGCTGTCCGGCCTGCAGTGGACGATCGACGCCTACACGCTGGTGCTGGCCAGCCTGCTGATGCTGTCGGGCTCGACCGCCGACCGCCTCGGCCGCCGGCGCACCTTCCAGGTCGGCCTGGTGACGTTCACGGTCGGGTCGCTGCTGTGCAGCCTCGCCCCCGGGCTCGGCTGGCTGGTGGCCGCCCGGGCGCTGCAGGCGGTGGGTGGCTCGATGCTCAACCCCGTCGCGATGTCGATCATCACCAACGTCTTCACCGACGCCCGGGAGCGGGCCCGGGCGATCGGCGTGTGGGGTGCCGTCGTCGGGCTGTCGATGGCCCTGGGCCCGATCGTCGGGGGCGCGCTGACCGAGACGGTCGGCTGGCGGGCCATCTTCTGGATCAACGTCCCGGTCGGGGTGGCGGCGTTCGTGCTGGCCGCGGTCTTCGTGCCGGAGTCCCGGGCCGAGCGGCCCCGCCGTCCCGACCCGGTCGGCCAGCTGCTGGTCGCGATCACGCTGGCCACGGTGACCTACGCGATCATCGAGGGGCCGCGGCACGGGTGGGGCTCCCCCGTCATCGTGGCGCTGTTCCTGCTCGCCCTGCTGTCCCTGGCCGGGCTGCTGCGCTGGGAGCCGCGCCGCACCGACCCCCTGCTGGACCTGCGCTTCTTCCGCAGCGTGCCGTTCAGCTCGGCCACCCTCACCGCGGTCACCGCGTTCGGGGCCTTCGCCGCCTTCCTCTTCCTCAACACGCTGTACCTGCAGGGCTCGCGGGGCTACAGCGCCCTGGAGGCCGGGCTCTGCACCCTGCCGATGGCGCTGGCCACCTTCCTGCTCGCCCCCGTGTCGGGCCGGATCGTCGGCGCGCGCGGGGTGCGCGTCCCGCTCTACGTCGCCGGCGTCTGCATGGGCTCCGCCGCCGTGCTGCTCACCCGGATCACCCCGACCACCCCGCTGCTGTACCTGCTCGGCGCCTACCTCGTCTTCGGCATCGGCTTCGGGATGGTCAACGCACCGATCACCAACACCGCCGTCTCGGGCATGCCCCGGGCGCAGGCCGGGGTGGCGGCCGCGGTCGCCTCCACCAGCCGGCAGGTGGGTGCCTCGCTGGGCGTCGCGGTCGCGGGCTCGATCGCCGGGGCCACGACCGGCGTCATCGGCCCGGACTTCGCCGCCGCGACGCACCCGGCCTGGTGGCTGCTGGCCGGGTGCGGGCTGGTCGTCGTGCTGCTGTGCACGGCGGCGACCACCCGCCGGGCGCAGGCCAGCGCGCAGGCGACGGCCGCGCTGTTCGCCGGCGAGGACTCCCCCGCCCGGGAGCCCGTCGCCGCCCGCTGAACCTCAGACCCCGATCGGCGACAGCGCGCCGACCATCCCGAACAGGTCCTTGGGGTCCTCCGGCTCGGCCACCAGGTCGATGGCGGAGACCCAGGGCGTGCCGCGGACGGCGTCGCGCACGTAGCGCAGCCCGGAGAAGTCCTCGATCGCGAAGCCGACGGAGTCGAAGACGGTCACCTGCGCCGCCGACGTGCGCCCCGGCGCGCGCCCGGTGAGCACCTCCCAGAGCTCGGTCACCGGGGAGTCGGCCGGCAGCGCCTGGATCTCGCCCTCGACGCGGGTCTGCGGCGTGAACTCCACGAACACCGTGCCCCCGGTGAGGATGGCCGGGTCGAGCTCCGTCTTGCCCGGGCAGTCGCCGCCGATCGCGTTGACGTGCGTGCCCGGCTCGACCCACCCGGCCTCCAGCACCTGGGCACGCGCCTTGTCCGCGGTGCAGGTGGTGACGACGTCGGCGCCGCGGACGGCGTCCCGGGCGGAGGTGGCGACCCGGACGTCGAAGCCGAGCGGGGTCAGGTTGCGCACCAGCTTGGCCGTGGCCGCGGGGTCGGTGTCCCAGACGCTGACCTCCTCGATGCCCAGCGCCGTGCGCATGGCCAGCGCCTGGAACTCCGACTGGCTGCCCGCCCCGATCAGCGCCAGCCGCCGGGAGTCCGTCCGCGCCAGGGCGCGGGCGGCGACCGCGGAGGTGGCGGCGGTGCGCAGCGCGGTCAGCAGGGTCATCTCGGCCAGGAACACCGGGTAGCCGTTGTGCACCTCGGCCAGCGCGCCGAACGCGGTGACGGTCTGGAAGCCGCGGGCCGGGTTGTCCGGGTGGCCGTTGACGTACTTGAAGCCGTACAGCTCCCCGTCACTGGTGGGCATCAGCTCGATGACGCCGAAGGGCGTGTGGCTGGCCACCCGCGGCGTCTTGTCGAAGGACTCCCAGCGCGTGAAGTCCTCGGCCACGTACCGGGCGATCCCGGCGATGACCTGCTCGGGGCCGGTGGCCGCCACCCACCGCACCATGTCCCGCACGTCCACGAACTCGGTCATGGCGCAACGCTAGGGAGCCCGGCGGGTGCGCGTCGATGAGCGGACAGCGCGTTTCCGGCCGTCCCACCGACCGACCTGCGCAGCCCGTCTCTACCTTCTGCTCATGACGCCGCTGACCGAGCTGGACCGCCGCCTGCTCGCGGTCCTCCGCGAGGACGGCCGGGCCCCGGTCGCCGAGCTGGCCCGCCGCCTCGGCGTCACCCGGGCCACGGTCACCGCACGACTGGACCGGCTGGTCGCCGCCGGGGTGATCGTCGGGTTCACCGTGCGGGTGCGTGAGGACGCCGCGGACGGCGGGGTGCGCGCGGTGTCGCTGATCGAGGTGGCCGGCCGCTCCGCGGACGGGGTCATCGCCCGGCTCGGCGGGTTCCCGGAGATCGAGTCGCTGCACACCACCAACGGCGCGTGGGACCTGGTCGCCGAGGTGCGGGCGGCCGACCTGGCTGCCTTCGACGCCCTGCTGGACCGCATCCGCGCCGTCCCCGGGGTGCTGAACACCGCGACGAGCCTGCTGCTGACCTCCGTGCTGCGCTGATCCGCGTCAGCTCACCGAGACCAGGTCGATGAGGAAGACCAGAGTGGCGCCACCGGGGATCGGGCCCTGCCCGGACGGGCCGTAGCCCAGGTCGCTGGGGATGGTCACCATCCGGCGGCCGCCGACCTTCATCCCCTCGATGCCCTGGTCGAAGCCGGGGATGACCTGGCCGGCGCCCACGGTGACGGAGAACGTCTTGTCGTCGCCGCCGTTCCAGGAGGCGTCGAACTCGTCGCCGGACTCGTAGAAGGCGCCGACGTACTTCACCTCGGCGTCGGTGCCAGCGGCCGCCTCGGCGCCGGTGCCGACGACGACGTCGCTGAGGACCAGGTCGGTGGGGGCCGGGGCGGTGTAGCAGGGCGCCTCGGGCCGCACGGCGAGGTCGGTGGACACCCCGGCCGGGGCCGCACTGGTGGGCGCCTCGGCGAGACAGTCGGAGGCCGCGGCGGCGCTGGACCCCGCGGCCGCCGGCGAGGAGTCGTCCGTGCTGCCGCCGCAGGCGGCCAGGGACAGCGCGACGGCGGCGGTGAGGAGCAGGCGGGGGGCGGTGCGGCGGGTCATGGCAGGTCTCCTGGCCGAGTGGCGCTCGGGTGCTGGGGGCGGTCCCCCAGCAGACCACAGCCGCCGACGGCGGGCCGTCGGCGGCTGTGGCGTGCGCGGATGGAGCCTGCTCAGGGGGACGTCAGGAGACGTCCACCGCGTCGATCTCGGCGTAGAACGTGCCCCGGGTCAGCGTGACGGTGTTCCAGCCCTTCTTCAGGAGCACCTGGTGCTCGACCGTCGTCCAGTTGCCCCAGCGGGTGTACGGGAAGGTGACCGTGCCGGCCGCCGTGCCGTTCACCGAGACCGTGTCGGTCGACTGGACGGGGTAGCCGCCGCGGTCGGAGCCGTTGGCGAACCGGATGCCCAGCGTGGCCGGGCCGCCCTTCTCCGCGTACACCTGCAGCGAGACCGAGCTGTCGGCGAAGTCCATCCCGCCGACCTTCAGGCCGCCGGACGCGCCGCCGGCCCCGCCGATCGAGGCGTGGGTGACGACGCCGGCCTCGGCCTCGTAGCGGGTGGTCGTCGAGCCCGCGGGCGGGCCCTTCGGGTCGGGCACGTGGCTGGCGTCGTAGACGTCAAAGGCGTCGATCTCGGCGTAGAAGGTGGCCTTCGTCAGCGTGATCGTGTTGGTGCCCTTCTTCAGCTGGACGTCGACCTCGGCCATCCGCCAGTTGCCCCAGGTGGTGTGGGCGAAGGTGACCGTGCCGGCGCTGCGCCCGTTCACCGTCAGGGTGTCGGTCGCCGTCACCGGGGTGGCGCCGTCGGTGGACCCGTTCGTGTAGCGGATGCCCAGCGTCGCCGGGCCGGACTTCTCCGCCTGCACCGTCACGGTCACCGAGCTGTTCGTCGCGTCCATGCCGCCGACCTTGGCCAGCCCGGAGGCCGCGTCGTCGGGGGCCACGCGGGCGTTGACGACCTTCCCGGCCTCGGCCTGGTAGCGCACCGCGGCGTCGGCGACGACGGGCCCGGCGGCGGTCCAGTTGAGGTCGCTGACGTACATCGCGCGGTAGGAGTAGGTCGGGTCCCAGCCGTGGTAGACGATCGAGGTGCCGCCGTCGGGGTTGGTGATGACGTCCTGACCGCCGTAGCCGAGCACGTGGTCCTGGAACATCTCGCTGGTGACCAGCTCGGTCGTCGACTTCGTGTACGGCCCGGTGATGCTCGACGCGGTCGCGTACCCGGTGCGGTAGCCACCGCCACCGAAGTCGTTCGAGCTGTAGAAGAGGTAGTAGACGCCGTCGTGCTCCACCAGGGTCGGCGCCTCGACGACGTTGCCCTCCCAGGGCAGGTCGCGGCGGATCAGCTCCTTCGGGGGCCCGGTGAGCGTCGTGCCGTCCGCCGAGAGCGGCTGGATGTAGATGATCGCCGTCTTGCCGACGCAGCAGTTGCCGTCGGCCTTCCAGAGCAGGTACAGCTGGCCGTTCTCGGCGTAGGTCGTGGCGTCGATGGCGCCGCCGAGGTCGACGGTGTCGCGGGCACCGCTGGGGCAGACCAGCGGGTCGTTGCCCACGGGCAGGAACGGCCCGTCCGGCGAGGCCGACGTCGAGACACCGATGCACTGGCGACCCGAGGCGGCGTCGCGGGCGGTGTAGTACAGCGCGTAGCCGCCATCGACCGCGCTGACCTCGGGGGCCCACACGCAGTTGTCGGTGGCACCACCCGGGGCGAAGCTGCAGGCCCCGACCCACGGGCCCAGCGTCGGGGCCGCGTCGGGCTGCGGCGTCCAGTGCACGAGGTCGGTCGAGGTCTGGTGCTGGACGTTCTGGCCGTCGTTGTTGGTCGCGTAGGCGTGGTAGACGCCGTCGACCAGCAGGACGTCGGGGTCGGCGAAGTTGGCGTCGATGACGGGCTCGACCATCGACGTGGAGCCCGCGTGCGACGGTGGGGTGCCGGGTTGTCCCGGTGCGGCCTGGGCGGTGCCGGCCAGCGCGGGCGCCAGCAGGGTGAGGGCCATGAGGGCCCCTCCTGCGGCGAGGCGGCGGAGCGATACGGGTGACGACACTGTGACCCTCTCGGTGGATGTGCAGTTCTCGTGCGCGGAAGCGTGCACTCCTGTGCGTTAGCCGGTCAATCCATGAGCGCAAATGTGCGGATCGACGCCGCGTGTCGTCCGCGTGCCACGCCGGACGCCGGTCGGGACGACCGACCGCGCGCCACGCCGGGCGACGGTTGGCGCGCGCACCCCCGCGGGCCGAGACTGTTGATCATGACGACCGCCGAGCCTCCCGAGCACGCCCGATGAACGTCCTCGCCGCCGAGGTCGGCCACACCAGCAGCTCGCCGCTGCTGATCACGGCCGCGCTCGTGGGCATCGCCGTGGTGGTCGTGCTGATCACCGTGCTGAAGGTCCACCCGTTCCTGTCGCTGATCATCGGCTCGGCCGTGCTCGGCGTCATCGCCGGCGTCGCGGTCAAGGACATCGTCGCCAGCTTCACCGCCGGCGTCGGCTCGACGGTGGGCAGCGTGGGCCTGCTGATCGCCCTGGGCGCCATGATCGGTGGGCTGCTCACCGCCTCCGGTGGAGCCGACCGGGTGGTCACCGCGATCGTCGACCGGGTCAGCCCGAAGGCGCTGCCGTGGGCCATGGGCGGGGTCGCGGCGCTGATCGGCATCCCGCTGTTCTTCGAGATCGGCGTCGTCCTGCTGATCCCGATCGTGCTGCTGGTGGCGCACCGCAGCAACCAGCCGGTGCTCCGGGTGGGCATCCCGGCGCTGGCCGGCCTGTCGGTGCTGCACGGGTTCATCCCGCCGCACCCCGGGCCGCTGGTCGCGATCAGCAGCCTGGGCGCCAACCTGGGCCTGACCCTGCTGTTCGGCCTCATCCTGGCCATCCCGGCCGTCGTCCTGGCCGGTCCGGTGTTCGGCACGCTGATCAGCAAGCGCCTGCACGTCGCGACGCCGGCGGCCCTGGTGGGCGCCGGGACCGGCGCCCGGGAGACCGGGACGACGGGGGCCGGTGGGGGCGACGGCGCCGACCGCGACCTCGGTGACACCGGTGACGCCGCACGGCACGACACCACCGTGCGACGTCAGCCGGCGTTCGGCGCGACCGTGGCGACCGTGCTGCTGCCGGTCGTGCTGATGGCGCTGGGCGCGATCGGCGAGCTCACCCTCGACGACGGCACCACGCTGCGCTCGGTCTCCAACATCCTGGGCACCCCGGTGATCGCGCTGCTCATCGGCGTCGTCGTCGCGATGTTCACCCTCGGCACCGCGGTCGGCTTCGGCCGGCAGAAGATCTCCGACACCCTGGGCGGCTCACTGCCGGCCATCGCCGGCATCCTGCTGATCGTCGCCGCCGGCGGTGGCTTCAAGCAGCTGCTCGTCGACTCCGGCATCAGCGGCCTGATCGGCGACGCCGCCGAGGGCGCCTCGCTCTCCCCGCTGCTGCTGGGCTGGCTCGTCGCCGTCGGCATCCGGCTGGCCACCGGGTCGGCGACGGTCGCCACCATCACCGCCGCCGGGATCGTCGCCCCGCTGGCCGCCGGCCTGGACTCCCCCACCCTGGCGCTGCTCGCGCTGGCCGTGGGCGCCGGCTCGCTGTTCTTCTCCCACGTCAACGACGCCGGGTTCTGGCTGGTCAAGGAGTACTTCGGGATGACCGTCGGGGAGACCATCAAGAGCTGGTCGGTGATGGAGACGATCATCTCGGTGGTCGGCCTAATCGGCGTCCTGCTGCTGAACCTGGTCGTCTAGCGCTCTGCCAGGTCCTGCACAGGAGCCCGCGCCCTGTCCCCGTCCCGGGGGCAGGGCACGGGCTCCTGCTGCGTCAGGCGACGCCGAGGGCGTCGGCCACGCGGTGGTGCGGAACGGCCTCCAGTGACCGACTCTGCCGCTCGAGCGTGCGGGCCAGCGCGCGACGGGCCCAGCCGTTGGCCGGGGCGAGCTCGACCAGCCGGGTGAGGGTCTCCTCGGCGCGGGTGAGCTGCGCGGACCGGAAGTAGCTGCGGGCCAGCAGCTCGAGGGCGGCCTCGTTGGCGGGCTCGGCCTCGACCAGCGGGACGAGGACCCTGGCGGCCTCGACGGGCTGGTCGACGGCGAGGAAGAGGTCGGCGCGCAGGTACTCGGAGTGCAGGTCGACGGGGTGGTGCTGGGGCGTGGGGTTGGTCATGACGCTCCTTCCACCGGCCGCCAACAGCGTCGGGGCCGCTGACGTTCCCGGCGACGCTGCGCGATCGTCCCGGCACGCAACGACATTTCTCTGGCGAGTCGCTGAGTTGTGCGCCACGGAAGTGGGTAGGGCCCGCCCGCCGACGCCGACCGGCTCGGCGCCCGCTCCTCCCCCGGAGTACGTGATGACCCCCACCCTGCACCTGCCCCACCTCTCCTCCAGCGCCGAGGAGAAGACCCGTGTCTCCGTCGTCCACCGGGTCGGTGCCCTGGTCGTCGCCGCGGTGATCGCCGCGTTCGGCGTCCTGGGCCTGGCCAACGGCCTGGCGTACTTCTCCACCGACGGCTCACGTGTGGCGGGGCTGTCCTCCAACGGCCTGCTGTCGACCATCTCCCTGGTGACCGCCGCCGTGCTGGTCGTCGCCGCGCTCCGCGGCTCCCGCATCGCGTCGACGACGATGCTGGTGATCGGCGTGCTCTTCATCGGCTCGGCGCTGGTGAACCTGGCGCTGCTGGAGACCGACTGGAACTTCCTGGCCTTCTCCGTCGCCAACGTCATCTTCTCCATCTGCGCCGGCCTGGTGCTGCTCACCCTGGGCGCCTACGGCCGGGTCAGCGGCAACCTCCCCGACGACAGCCCCTACCGCGGTGAGCAGGGTGCCGACGTCATCGACGAGGGCCCCCAGCAGCCGGAGACGCCCGAGGAGGCCGCTGCCGAGCGCGCGATGCGGGAGGCCGAGCTGGCCGTGATCGAGCACCGCGCCACCGAGGTCCAGCAGGCCCGGGTCGCCGCGATGGCCAAGGTGCGCACCCGCTCCGCCCGGCGTGAGGTGTGGATGTCCTACGACCAGCCCACGCTGCGCTGAGCCACGGGGCCGACGGCCGGGTGGCGGGATGGACGTAACCTCGCTGGCGCCATGTCCTCCCCCGCCCCCTCCGCCGTCGCCCCCGTGCGCGACCGCGTCGATGCCTGCCCCGGCGCGCTGCAGACCCACTCGGCCGCCGACGGCGAGCTGGCCCGGGTCCGTGTCCCCGGCGGGGTGCTGACCGCCGAGCAGCTGCGCGTCCTGGCCGCCGCGGCCCGTGACCTCGGCGACGGGCACCTGGAGCTGACCAGCCGCGGCAACCTCCAGCTGCGCGGACTGCAGGCCGGCACCCAGGAGCTGCTGGGTGCCCGGCTCGCCGACGCCGGGCTGCTGCCCAGCGACACCCACGAACGCGCCCGCAACTCCCTGGCCAGCACGCTGTCGGGCCGGGACGGCGCCGGGCACGCCGACGCCGCCCGCTGGGTGCTGCTCTTCGACGCCGGCCTGCGCGCCGACCCCTCCCTCGCCGAGCTGCCCGGCCGTTTCCTGGCCACCTTCGACGACGGCCGCGGCGACGTGGCCGGCCTCGGCGGGGACGTCGGCCTGCTCGCCCTGTTCCCCGACCGGGTCGCCCTGCTGGTCGGCGGCACCGACTCGGGCCTGCGCGCCGGTCCGGACGACGCCGTCCTGCTCGCCCTGGCCGCCGCCCGCGCCTTCCTCGCCGAGCGCGCCGCGCAGGGCTCGACCGCCTGGCGGGTGACCGAGCTGACCGACGGGCCGGCCCGGGTCGCCGCCCGCCTCGACGGCCCCCGCGAGCCCGCGGTCGACGTCCCCCCGGCACCCGTCGTAGGCCCGGTGGGCGCGGTCGCCCAGACAGACGGGCGGACGGCGCTCATCGGCGTCCTGCCCCTCGGCCGGCTCACCGCGGCCCAGGCCGAGCTGATGGCCGACCGCACCGGCTGGGTCCAGCTCACGCCGTGGCGCAGCGTCGTCGTCCCCGACCTCGCCGAGGACGCCGTCGACGACACCGCCGTCGACCTGTTCCGCACCGGCATGGTCTTCGACGAGGCCAGCCCCTGGCTGCGGGTCACCACCTGCGCCGGCCGCGGGTGCGCGAGGTCGCTGGCCGACGTCCGCGCCGACGCCGTGTCCGCCGTCGCCACCCGGACGCTGCCCGCCGGCGGCGCCCGTCAGCACTGGGTCGGCTGCGAGCGCCGGTGCGGGCGGCCCCAGGGCGACGTGGTCGACGTCGTCGCCACGACCAGCGGTTACCGGATCGAAGAGGGCTGATGTACGAGTACGAGCACGACGGCGCGGAGATCTACCGCCGCTCCTTCGCCACGATCCGGGCCGAGGCCGACCTGTCGCGCTTCCCCGCCGACGTCGCCGACGTCGCCGTCCGGATGATCCACGCCTCCGGGCAGGTCGACCTGACCACCGACATCGACTTCTCCCCCGAGGTCGTGCTGCGTGCCCGGGAGGCGCTGGACGCCGGCGCACCGGTGCTCTGCGACGTGCAGATGGTGGCCTCCGGCGTGACCCGCAAGCGGCTGCCGAAGGACAACGACGTGGTCTGCACCCTCAACGACCCGCGCACGCCGCAGCTGGCCCGCGAGCTGGGCACCACCCGCACCGCCGCGGCGATGCACCTGTGGGGCGACCGGCTCGACGGCGCCGTGGTCGCGATCGGCAACGCGCCCACCGCGCTGTTCCACCTGCTGGAGATGGTCCGCGACGGCGCACCCCGCCCGGCCGCGGTCATCGGCATCCCGGTGGGCTTCATCGGCGCGGTGGAGTCCAAGGACGCCCTGGCCGAGGCCGACCTGGAGTTCCTCGTCGTCCGCGGCCGCCGCGGCGGCAGTGCGATCACCGCCGCCGCCGTCAACGCGATCGCGAGCACCGTCGAGTGACCGGTCGTCTGTACGGGGTCGGGCTGGGGCCCGGGGACCCGGAGCTGGTGACGGTCAAGGCCGCGCGGCTGATCGGTGCCGCCGACGTCGTGGCCTTCCACGCCGCCCAGCACGGGCGCTCGGTCGCCCGCGCGCTCGCTGCGCCCTACCTGCGCGAGGGCCAGGTCGAGGAGCTGCTGGTCTACCCGGTCACCACCGAGACCACCGACCACCCCGGCGGTTACCAGGGCGCGATCGACGAGTTCTACGAGGCCGCCGCGGCGAGGCTGGCCGCCCACCTGGACGCCGGCCGCGACGTCGTCGTGCTGGCCGAGGGCGACCCGTTCTTCTACGGGTCCTACATGCACATGCACAAGCGGCTCGCCCACCGGTACCCGACCGAGGTGGTGCCCGGCGTGACCAGCGTCAGCGGCGCCGCCGCGGTGCTGGGCCGCCCGCTGGTGGAGCGCGACGAGGTGCTCACCGTGCTGCCCGGCACCCTGCCGCCCGACGAGCTCGCCGAGTGGCTGGCGACCACCGACTCGGCCGCGGTGATGAAGCTGGGCCGCACGTTCCGCAACGTGCGGGAGGCCTTCGACACCGCCGGCCTGCTGGAGCGTGCCTTCTACGTGGAGCGGGCGACCACTGACCGGCAGCGCATCCTGCCGCTGGCCGAGGTCGACCCCGACACGGTGCCCTACTTCTCCCTGGCACTGCTGCCCAGCGAGCTGACCGGCCCGGGCAACCACCCCGGCCTCGCCGAGGACGACGAGACGCCCACCCCGGCGAGGTCGTCGTGGTGGGGCTGGGCCCCGGGCAGCGCAGCTGGACCACGCCCGAGGCCGCCGAGGCCCTGGCCGGCGCCGACGACCTGGTCGGCTACGGCCCCTACCTGGACCGGGTGCCGGCCAACCCGCGGCAGACCCGGTACCCCAGCGACAACCGGGTCGAGGCCGAACGGGCCGCGCACGCTCTGCAGCTGGCGCAGTCCGGGCGGCGGGTGGCGGTGGTCTCCAGCGGCGACCCGGGCGTCTTCGCGATGGCCGCGGCCGTGCTCGAGGTGGCCGCCCAGCCCGAGTACGCCGACGTCGAGGTGCGGGTGCTGCCCGGGCTGACCGCGGCGCAGGCGGTCGCCTCCCGGGTCGGGGCGCCGCTCGGCCACGACTTCGCGGTCATCTCGCTGTCCGACGTCCTCAAGCCCTGGGACGTCGTCCTGGACCGGCTGCGGGCTGCCGCGTCGGCGGACCTGGTCCTGGCGCTGTACAACCCGCGGTCCAAGGCCCGGCCGCACCAGCTGGGCGAGGCGCTGCAGGCCCTGCTCGAGGTGCGGAAGCCGGAGACGGTGGTGGTCGTCGGCCGGGACGTCGGCGGCCCGGAGGAGACGGTCACCGTCACCACCCTCGGCGAGCTCGACCCCGAGACGGTCGACATGCGCTGCCTGGTGCTCATCGGCTCCACGCAGACCCAGGTCACCGCCGCCGGCCGGGTCTTCACCTCCCGCCGCTACCCCGGCTGAGGCCTCCGGGGGCCGTGTCCGCCGACATGGCCTCCCCGGGGAACACCGGGGGTCCGTTGCGGCTTGCACCGGGTCGTGCCCCGTCGACAGCTCGGCCGTCCTGCTGCCTTCTGGACGGTCACCGTCCTGCTGGTCCTCGTGCTCGCCGCGTCCGGGGTGCCCTCGCCGCTCTACCGGGTCTACGCCGAGCAGTTCGGCTTCGGCTCGGGCGTGATCACCGTCGTCTTCGCCGTCTACGCGCTGGCCCTGCTGGTGTCCCTGCTGGTGGTGGGCGGTCTCTCCGACCACGTCGGCCGCCGGCCGGTGCTCGCCGGGGCGCTGGTGCTGGAGGCGGTGTCGATGGTGCTGTTCCTCGCCGCCGACGGCGTGGGCTGGCTGCTGGCCGCCCGGGTCGTGCAGGGGCTGGCGACCGGCGCGATGACCGGCGCGTTCGGGGCCGCACTGCTGGACCTGCAGCGGGCGGAGAAGCCGCTGGGCCCGCTGGTGAACTCCGCCGCCCCGGGCTTCGGGCTGTCGCTGGGCGCGGTCGGCGCCGGCATGGCCGTCGAGTGGCTGCCCGCGCCGACGGACTGGGTGTTCGGCGCCCTCACCGTGCTGTGCCTGGTCGCCGCGGTCGGCGTGCTGGTGTTCCTGCCCGAGACCTCCCCCCGGACGCCGGGGGCGCTGGCCTCGCTGCGGCCCAGCGTGCACGTGCCGCCGGCCCAGCGCCGGGCGTTCGTCGTCGTGCTGCCCTGCCTCATCGCCACGTGGGCGCTCGGTGGGCTGTACGCCTCGCTCGGGCCGTCGCTGGTCTCCGGCGTCTACGGCGTGCAGGACCACCTGGTCGGCAGCCTGGTCGTGCTGGCCCTCAACGGCACCGGTCTGGTCGGCTCGCTCGGCATGCGCGGCGTGGCCCCGGCCCGGGCGATGGTCGTCGGCGCGCTGGTGTTCGCCGGTGGGGTCGCCGGCACGATCACCGCCCTGGCGACCGGCTCGCTGGCGCTGTTCTTCGTCGCCGCCGTGGTGTCCGGTCTCGGCTTCGGCAGCGCCTTCCTCGGCGCGATGTCCACCGTCACCCGCGGGGTCGCGCCGGGTGCCCGGGCCGGGCTGCTGGCCGCGGTCTTCACCGCCAGCTACCTGGGGTTCAGCCTGCCGGCGATCGCCGCGGGCATCGCCGCCGGGCACATCGGGCTGGAGCGGACCGCGCAGGTCTACGGCGCCGGGGTCATCGTGCTGGCGCTGCTGGCCGTGGCCGGGCTGGTGTTGCACGCCCGCCACCCCGTGGCCGACGCCGCTCCGGCGCCGCAGCCCGCCCGCGCCGAGCGGGCCTCGCAGTCGGCGCACTGACCGGTCGGGCAGGTCACCCTGCCCGACCTCGCGCTCTGCTCACCGTGGTGAGCAGAGCACGAGATCCCGCGACCCCTCGACGGGACGCGGCCGGCACGCTCCGGGGCCGCGACCAGGTGCTGCTCGGCGCGCTCGTGCTCTGCTGACGTCACGGCAGCAGAGCACGAGCGTCCCCACCACCCCGGTCCGGCCGACGGGTCGGGCCTCAGCCGTCAGCTGCCGGCCCGGGTCACCGCCGCGCAGAACCGGCCGTGGTCGGCGCGGGCCTCGCTGAGCGGCTCGACCACCTGCGCGTCGGCCACCTCGCCGACCCGCTCGAGCAACCGGCGTCTGACCTGCCGGGCCCGGCGACGCGCGCCCATCGCGACCAGCGGCCGGGCCACCAGCGCCAGCAGCAACCCGGCCAGCAGGCCGCCGACCAGCAGCAGCGTGGGCAGCGGGATGCCCTCGACCCGGGGCAGCGGCACGACGTCGTCCAGCTGCAAGAGCCCGAGCCCGACCAGGCCGAGCAGCCACAGCGCCCCGGCCAGCGCGACGACCATCAGCACCCACTGCAGCCCGCCGACCGCGCGCTGCCACAGCGGCGTCCGGTCCGGGCCGAGGTCGGTGCCGGCCACGGCGCGGTCGAGGTCGTCGGCCAGCCGGCCCTCCGACACCTCCGCGGTGCGCCGCAGCTCGTCGCGCCACGCCTGCGGCAGCCCCTGCCCGGCGGCGTCCCGGGCCCGGCGGAGGGCAGCACCCAGCGCGGCCTGCTGCACCGCGCCGGCCGGGGGCAGCGACGTGCGCGAGTCCTCGTTGCCCAGGTGCAGCCGACGCAGCGGGTCGGCCCGCAGCTTCGACGTCCAGCGGAGCACCGGCCAGCCGGTGTGCGCCGTCCCCCGGCGGCGGGCCGAGCGCTCGACAGCACCGACCACCGCGGGCACGCCGGCGGCGTCGGCCAGCGCCGCGGTCAGCCCGTCGCGCTCGTCGGCGTCGCGGCTGCGGTCGGCCCCGGCGTCGGGCGCGCAGTGCGCGGCGAGCGCACCGGCGGCGGCCCGGGCGTCGGCGGCGAGCCGGTCGGTGGCGGCCCGGCGCGCGGAGACCCGGCGGGCCAGCTCGGCGCGGAGCTCGGGCAGCCCGGCGCCGGTGCGGGCCGCGGTGGCCAGCAGCGTCGTGGACGCCAGCCCCTCGCGGTCCAGCAGCCCGCGCAGGTCGGCCAGGCAGGCGCGGGCCGCGGCCTCGTCGAGCCGGTCGACCTGGTTGAGGACGACGACCAGCACCCCGGAGTGCCCGGCCAGCGGCGCCAGGTAGCGGGAGTGGACGGCGGCGTCGGCGTACTTCTGCGGGTCGAGCACCCAGACCAGGACGTCGACGAGCTCGACGAGGCGGTCGACCTCCAGCCGGTTCTCCAGCCGCACGCTGTCGTGGTCGGGCAGGTCGAGCAGCACCAGCCCGTCGAGCGCCGGGTCGCCGGACTCGACGCGGTTGCGGCGCGGCACCTGCAGCCAGTCCAGCAGCCGGTCGGACCCGTGCTCGCCCCACACGCTGGCGTGCGCGATGCCGGTGGTCGGGCGGCGGACGCCGGGGGTGCTCACCTCGCTACCGCTCAGCGCGTTGAACAGCGTGGACTTGCCGCTGCCGGTGGCCCCGGCGAGCGCGACGACGGTGGCGTCGCCGAGCGCCTCGCGGGCCCCGGCCTTGGCCAGCAGCGTCCGGGCCTGGCCGACCTCGGGCACCTCCAGCCGGCCGTCGGCGACCTCGACGGCCTCGCGCAGCGCGGCCAGCCGGTCGGTCAGGGACAGCTGCTCCCGCTTCCCGAGCCTCACGCGGAGGCCTTGCGGGCGGCGGCGAGCGCGGCCACGGCGGCGCGCAGCTCGTCGTCGGTGCCGGGCTCGGGCGCGGCGTCGTCGAGCAGCTGGTCGAAGCGCGACTGCTCGGCCGCCAGCAGCCGGGCGGCACGCTCGTCCAGGTCGGCGCGGGCGCGGGCGGCCAGCTGCCGCACCGCGGCATCGCCGAACACCGCCTCCAGCACCCGCTGGCCGACCGCGGTCGTGCCACCGGCCACGGCCAGCTCGATGCCGGACAGCCCGGCGGTGGAGGCGAAGACGGCGACCATGACCACCGCGCCGGCGCCGTTCACGCCCCAGGACAGCAACCGGGCCTGCGACCGCTTGCCGGCGCCCTCCTCGCGCACCAGCTCGAGCACGTACCCCTGCCAGCCCCGCACCTCGTCGGCCGAGGCGCCGGCGAAGGACGGCGAGACGCCGTCCAGCTCGGTCTCCCGGCCGTCGAGCAGGTCGATGCCGCCGGGCAGCGAGCGCCAGCTGGTGACCGTCTTCTCCGCGGCCCGGTCTGCCTCGGCGCGCAGCAGCGTCTCCACACCGGACTCCAGCGCCCCGGCCAGGTCCGCGGCCGGCGCCGGGCGGCCGGTGAGCGCCGCGGTCAGCCGGTCGCGGAGCCGGCCCACCTGGCCCTGCAGGCTGCGCATCCACTCGCCGGTGCCCACGAACTCCTGCCAGCGGGACAGCACCTCACCGCGCAGCAGGCTGCCGTTGCCGACCGCCTCGTCGATGGAGGCGCGCGCCCGGGCGTAGGAGGCGTCGGCCGCGGCCCACAGCGCCTCCGCCGCGGTCTCCTGCTCGCGCACCCCGGCGACGACGACGTCGACGCGGTCGCCCAGGCTCTCCAGCGCACCCGCGAGGGTCTGCCGGACGACGGCGGCGCGCTGCTCGGCGTCGGCAGCCAGCCCGTGCAGCCAGGCGCGCAGCGGCGCCACCTGGTCGTCGGGGAGGAAGCCGTCGACCAGCGGGCGCTCCTCGATCACGAACAGCCGGGCGCTGGACAGCCGCGCCTTGGTCAGCATGGTGGCGAGGTCGTCGGCCACCTCGCGCACGGCCTCGGGCGGCACCCGGTCCAGCACCACGGCCAGCGCGGTGCCGCGCTCCTGCGCCGTGCGCAGCAGGTCCCACGGGACGGCGTCGGCGTAGCGGGCCGCGGTGGTCACGAACACCCACAGGTCGGCGGCGGCCAGCAGCTGGCCGGCCAGGTCGCGGTTGGCCTCCACGACGGAGTCGACGTCGGGGGCGTCGATGAGCGCCAGACCCGCGGGCAGCCCGTCGTGCACGACCAGCTGCAGCCCGCCGGGGCCAGCCTCGCCGCCGGTGGTGCGGGCCAGGCCGGGCAGCACCCGGTCACCGGCGAAGGCGGCGCGGTCGGCCGGGGCGCAGACCAGCACCGGAGCCCGGGTGGTGGGCCGCAGCACGCCGGGGGTGGTGACCCGGGCCTGCAGGACGCTGTTGACCAACGTGGACTTGCCGGCACCGGTGGAGCCGCCGACGACGGTGAGCAGCGGGGCGTCCAGGTCGCGCAGCCGGGGCAGCAGGTAGTCGTCGACCTGGTCGACCACGGCGCGCGCGGTGCGGGCGGCCTCGTCCCGGTTCTGGGTGGCCAGGCCGAGCGGCGCAGCGGCGACCCGGTCACGCAACTGCTGCAGGGCGTCGGGCAGCCGTGTCTCGGCCGTGCTGGTCATCTGATGATCGTGCCCAGGAAGGGCGTCGCTCACCCCTCCGACCGGGTCACGCCCACCGGTGGTGCCCGTCGGTCGCCCCGGTCAGTCGCGCAACGGCCAGGCTACGACCGGGCCCAGCAGGGCACCGTCGTGCGGCACCCCGTCGTCGTCGCGGACGACGTCATGGTGCTCGTGGCTGCCCGCGGCGTGGGCCAGCGCGGCCAGCAGCAGGGCCAGCTCGCCCCGGTCGAGGCCGGCGGTGAGGTCGGCCAGGTCGACCGGCTGCCCCTCGGCCAGGCCTGCCGCGGCGCGCAGCAGGCGGCGCTGCCCACCGGTGCCGCTGATCCGGCCCGCGCGCAGCGCACCGTCGAGGTCGCCCCACTGCACGGCCGCCCAGGGGCCGCCGTCGACCGCGTCGCCGTCCAGCGCGATCGACACCAGCCCGGCCGCCTGCAGCTGCGGCAGCCAGGTGCCCGAGTTCACCAGCAGCAGCACCGCCGCCTCGAGCCCGTAGTCGCCCACCGCGGCCCGCAGCAGCGCGCTCTCCAGGTCCTGCTGGTCGAGGTCGGTCGCCCGACGTTCACCGATCACTGCGTTCTCCCTCGCGACTCGCCCCTGCCACGGCACCCTGCGCACCACTGTGCCCCGGGGGTACGACAGTCCGCCGCGGTCCGGGCAGCACGGCGGACCGCACCGTCAGCCGGTCCTCGTCCCCGGCGGTCACCAGGGCGGGCCCGGGCGCTGCCTCCCGGGTCCGGTCAGGTGCGGGCGAGCACCGCCAGGACCTCGGCCGGGGTGGCCGCGACGGCCACCGCGCCCGCGGCCTCGAGCTCACCGGCGGGTGCGGGGCCCCAGCCGGCGCCGATGCAGGGCAGGCCGTGCGCCCGGGCGCCCAGCACGTCGTGCAGCCGGTCGCCGATCAGCACCGGTCGCGCGCCGTCCGGGTGCGCGGCCAGTGCGGCGGCGACGACCTGTTCCTTGTGCCGCACCGTGCCGTCCATCGTCGCGCCGTGGACGCTGTCGAAGGCGGCGAGCAGCCCCAGGTGCTCCAGCACCCGGACGGCGAACGGCTCGGGCTTGCTCGTCGCCACGGCGAGCACCGCTCCGTCGGCGCGCAGGGCGGCCAGCAGCTGCGGGATGCCCGGGTAGACGGTGGCGTCGAGCACCGCCCCGGCCGCGTAGTGCGCACGGTAGGCGAGCACGGCCCGGTCGACGTCCGCGCCGGTCAGCCCGAGGGCGCCGGCGAAGCCCTCCTCGAGCGGCGGCCCGACCATCGCCGTCAGCTGGGCGGGCGTCGGCGCGGGCAGGCCCAGCTCCGTGGCGGCGACCCGGATGGAGGCCCAGATGCCCGGCGTCGAGTCGACCAGCGTGCCGTCGAGGTCGAAGAGCACCAGCCGGCCGGGCCCTTCCCCGCCGGCGGTCGAGATGGTTCCATGAAGTCTCAAGCAGTTGACCCCCTCGGAGGGACCACGATGACCCGGACCGCTCCCCTGCCCACCCGCAGCGCCGGCACCATCCGCGCCGTCCAGGCCGGCGCCGCGCTGTCGGTGGTCGTGCTGCTCGTCCAGTTCGTGACCGCCGGCCAGATGCTGGCCCACCACGGCGCCCGCGACGGCCACGCCGCCGGCGCGATCGCGCTGCACGTCGTCGGGCTGCTGCTCGTGGTCGCCACCGCGCTGCACGCCCGCGCCGGGGGCGCGCGGTGGCCGGTGGTCGTGTCCGCCGCCGTCTTCGTGGCCGGCTTCGTCCAGGCCGCGGTCGGCGACGCCGGCAACATGGGCGCGCACGTGCCCGGCGCGTTGGTGCTCACCGTCGGCACCGTCTGGGTCACCGCCTGGGCCTTCACGCGTCATCCGGCGGCCTGAGCCCGCACCCAGGCCAGCGCGTCGGCGACGGTCGCCACCGTCTCGACCCCCGGTGGCAGCGGCGGACGGCGGACCAGCACCACCGGCAGCCCCAGCTCGCGGGCGGCGGTCAGCTTCGCCTCGGTGAGGTGACCGCCGGAGTCCTTGGTGACGACGACGTCCACCGCGTGCTCGCGCATCAGCGCCAGCTCGTCGGCGACGCCGAACGGACCGCGGTCCAGCAGCAGCGTGGCGCCCGCGGGCAGCGGGGAGTCCGGCGGGTCGACCGCGCGCACCAACACCCGGCCGGGCAGCGCGGCGAACGCGGCGACGCCCTGCCGGCCGGTGGTGAGGAAGACGCTCGCGAAGCCGGCGACCGCCTCCGCAGCGGCGGCCAGCGAGTCGACGTACCGCCAGTCGTCGTCCGGCCCGGGGCTCCAGCCGGGCCGCTGCAACCGGAGGAGCGGGGTCCCGTGCGCGGCCGCCGCGGTGGCCGCCGAGGCGGTGATCTGCGCGGCGAAGGGGTGGGTGGCGTCGACGACGGCCCGCGGCCGGTGCTCGGCCAGCCACGCGGCCAGTCCTTCGGCACCGCCGAACCCGCCGACCCGCACCGGCCCCTCCGGCAGCACCGGGTCGGCGGTGCGCCCGGCGAGGCTGGAGAGCACGTCCACACCCTCGGCCAGCAGCGCCGCGGCGAGTGCCCGGGCCTCGCCGGTGCCGCCCAGCACCACCACCTGGCCGGTCACGCGTGCACCATGGGCAGGATGAGCGGGCTCGCGAGCTCATCAGGGGGCACCGCAGCCCCGCGGAGGCGGGCGACCAGCGCCAGCGAGGAGCACGGGTGAGCAGGGACGGCAGCGCGGGGCTGCGGCACGGCTGGACGACGGGCGCCTGCGCGACCGCGGCCACCACCGCGGCCTACACCGCACTCCTCACCGGCGAGTTCCCCGACCCGGTGACCATCGACCTGCCGCACGACAATCACCCGGCCTTCGCGCTCGCCCGGGAGTCCCTCGGCGCAGGCGAGGCCACCGTCGGCATCGTCAAGGACGCCGGTGACGACCCCGACGTCACCCACGGCGCGCTGGTCTCCGCCCGGGTGGTGCTCGGCGAGCCGGGCAGCGGCGTGGTCTTCCGGGCCGGCGAGGGCGTGGGCACGGTGACCAAGCCCGGCCTGCCGCTGGCCGTCGGCGAGCCGGCGATCAACCCGATGCCGCGGCAGTTCATGAGCGCGCACGTCGCCGCGGTCGCCGCCCGGCACGGTGGCACCGGCGACGTGCTCGTCGAGATCTCCATCGCCGACGGTGCCGAGCTGGCGCGCAAGACCTGGAACCCGCGGCTGGGCATCCTCGGCGGGCTGTCGGTCCTCGGGACCACGGGGGTCGTCGTCCCGTACTCCTGCTCGTCGTGGATCGACTCGATCCGCCGCGGCATCGACGTCGCCCGGGCCGCGGGGCGCGAGCACGTGGCCGGGGCCACCGGGTCGACCAGCGAGCGGGTCGCCCAGGAGCTCTACGACCTGCCCGAGGACGCCCTGCTCGACATGGGCGACTTCGCCGGCGCGGTGCTGAAGTACCTGCGCCGCCACCCGGTGCCGCGGCTGACCGTGGCCGGCGGCATCGGCAAGCTGGCCAAGCTCGCCGAGGGCCACCTGGACCTGCACTCCGGCCGCTCGCAGGTCTCCTTCGCCGCGCTGGCCGACCTGGTCGCCGGCGCCGGGGGCGACGCGGCGCTGGTCGAGGGCGTCCGCGAGGCCAACACCGCCCTGGACGCGCTGCGGCAGAGCCAGGCCGCCGGCCTCCCGCTGGGCGACCTGGTCGCCGCCGGCGCGCGGCGCACCGCCGAGGGCGTGCTGCTCGGCGCCCCGGTCGAGGTCGACGTCGTGGTCATCGACCGCGCCGGCGTCATCGTCGGCCGCGCCTAGGCGGAGTGGACCCGTCGCGCTCACGCCGACGTATCCACTCCACTCAGGCGGTCCCGGGTCGTCGAGTACAGGTGGCTGTCGGGGAACTGGTCCGCGGTGAGCGCGCGGCCGACGATCACGACCGCCGTGCGCCGGACGCCGGCCTCGGCCACCTGCGCGGCGATGTCGGCCAGCGTGCCGCGCAGCACCAGCTCGTCGTCCCGGCTGGCCCTGGCGACCACCGCCACCGGGCAGTCCGCGCCGTAGTGGGCGGCCAGCTCGGGAGCCAGGACGTCCAGGCGCTGCACGGCCAGGTGCAGCACCAGCGTGGCGCCGGTGGCGGCGTAGCCGGCCAACTCCTCCCCCGGCGGCATCGGCGTGGACCGCGCCGACGTCCGGGTGAGGACGACGGTCTGCGCCACCCCCGGCACGGTCAGCTCGCGCTTGAGCGAGGCGGCCGCGGCGGCGAACGCCGGCACCCCCGGGACGACGTCGTAGGGCACCCCGGCGGCGTCGAGCCGGCGCATCTGCTCGGCCATCGCGCTGTAGACCGACGGGTCGCCGGAGTGCAGCCGGGCGACGTCCAGGCCGGCGGCGTGCGCGGTGACCAGCTCCGCGGTGATCTGGTCCAGGTCGAGGTCGGCGGTGTCGACGAGCCGGGCGCCGGCGGGGGCGGTGTCCAGCAGCTCGCGCGGCACCAGCGCCCCGGCGTAGAGGCAGACGGGCGCCGACGCGATCAGCAGGGCCGCCCGCACGGTGACCAGGTCGGCCGCGCCGGGGCCGGCGCCGATGAAGTGCACGGTCACCGGGTCACGCTCCAGATCGTCACGGGCATGGCCGGCCGCCAGCCGGTGAAGCCGCCGACCGGGGCGGCCTGCGCCACCTGCAACCGGGTCAGTGAGCCGCCGACCCGCGTCTGCCACTGCGCGAGCACGCCCTCGCTCTCCACGGTCACCGCGTTCACCACGAGCCGGCCACCGGGGAGCAGGGCGTCCCAGCAGTTCTCCAGCACGCCGGGGACGGTCGCGCCGCCACCGACGAAGACCGCGTCCGGGGCGGGCAGGTCACCGAGGGCCTCCGGTGCCCGGCCGCGCACCACCTGCAGGCCCGGGACGCCGAGCCGGGCGGCGTTCTGCCCGATCCGGTGCGCACGCTCGGGGTCGGACTCGACGGCGACCGCGCGGCACGAGGGGTGCACCCGCATCCACTCGATGCCGATCGAGCCCGCGCCGGCGCCGACGTCCCAGAGCAGCTGACCGGGCAGCGGCACCAGCCGCGACAGCGTCACCGCGCGGACGTCGCGCTTGGTCAGCTGCCCGTCGTTGCGGTACGCGTCGTCGGGCAGCCCCGGGACGGTGGACAGCGGCACGGTGCCGGGGTCGGCGACCGCCTCGACCGCGGTGATCGTGAGCGGGTCGGTCTGCGCGTGCGGCCAGGCGGCCGCCGTCCCGGTGGCCCGCTGCTCGGTGGGGCCGCCGAGCTGGGACAGCGCGGTGAGCCGGCTGGCGCCGTACCCCCAGTCGGTGAGCCGGCGGGCGACCTCGGCGGGGGTGGTGCCGTCGGCGCCGAGCACCAGCAGCCGGCGGCCCGGGGACACCTGGGCGGCCAGCAGCTCGACCGGCTTCCAGACCACCGAGACGACGGTGGTCTCCTCGACCGACCAGCCCATCCGGGAGCACGCCCAGGTCACCGAGGACGGGTGCGGGACGACGTCGACCGCCGCCGCGCCGAACCAGCGCACCAGCGTGGTGCCGATCCCGGAGTACATCGGGTCACCACTGGCCAGGACGACGACGCGGCGGCCGGGGTGCGCCTCGGGCAGCTCGCGCACCGCCACCGCCATCGGGGAGGGCCAGGGCACCCGCTCGGCGGCGACGCCTTCCGGGACCAGGGACAGCTGGCGGCCGCTGCCGCGCAGCACCTCGGCGCCCTCGACCGCCCGCCGGGCCGCCGGGGACAGCCCGTCCCACCCGTCGGCGCCGATGCCGACGACCGTGACGGTCCACCCCTCCGGCGCGCTCATGCCCGGGACCGGGGGCGGATGGGGACCAGGCTGCTCACGCGGGCAGCTCGCCCTCGGGGCCGGCGGCCTCGGCCAGCAGCAGCTCGCGCTGCTCGGCGGGCAGCAGGTCGACGTAGACCGTGCCGTTCAGGTGGTCGACCTCGTGCTGCAGGCAGCGGGCCGCCATGCCGGTCGCCTCGATCGACACCGGGTCGCCGTGCACGTCGACGCCGTCGACCCGGGCGCGGAAGGCACGCTCCAGCTCGGCGTAGGGGCCGGGCACCGACAGGCAGCCCTCCTCGGTGACCTCCACCGCGGGCTCGCCGTCCACCGGGTCGAGGACCGTCAGCACCGGGTTGACCACCAGGCCGACGACGTCCTCACCGTCGGCGTCCGGGCAGTCGATGACGAACACGCGGGCGTCCACGCCGATCTGGTTGGCCGCCAGCCCCACGCCGTCGGCGGCGGCCATGCTGGCGAACATGTCCAGCACGAGGTGCCGCAGGTCGCGGTCGAACTCGGTGACCGGTGCACACGGGCGGTGCAGCACGGGGTTGCTGCCGTAGGTGACGATCGGGCGGGCGACGCCGTCGTAACGGCCGGGCAGGCGCATGACCGCTGATCCTAGGGTCGCGCGGCTGCCCTACCGTGGCCGCCGATGTCCACTGCCGCCGCCCGAGGGCTGTCGACCGCCGCCGGCCTGGCCCTCGGCGCCGTCGCCGACCTGCTGCTCGCCGACCCCCGGCGCGGCCACCCGGTCGCCGGGTTCGGCCAGGCCGCCGCCGCCCTGGAGCGCCGCATGTGGCGCGACTCCCGTGCCGCGGGCGTCACCTACACCGGCGTCTGCGTCGGGACGGCGGTCGCGCTGGGGCTGGCTGCGTCCCGGCTGACGGTGGACCGGCCGGGGGCCCGGACGGCGTTGACCGCGCTGGCCACCTGGGCGGTGCTCGGCGGCACCTCGCTGGGCCGGGCCGCGGCCACCATGGAGCAGCACCTGTCCGCCGGCGACCTGCCCGCCGCCCGCGCGCACCTGTCCACCCTGGCCGGCCGGGACCCGAGCGGTCTGGGCGAGGCCGAGCTGGTGCGGGCCACGGTGGAGTCGGTCGCGGAGAACACCTCCGACGCCGCGGTCGCGCCGCTGTTCTGGGGAGCCGTCGCGGGCCTGCCCGGGCTGCTGGGCTACCGGGCGGTCAACACCCTGGACGCGATGGTCGGGTACCGGTCACCGCGGTACGCCCGGTTCGGCTGGGCCTCGGCCCGGCTCGACGACGTCGTCAACTGGGTGCCGGCCCGGCTCACCGCCGTCCTCACCGTGTTGACCGCGCCGCTGGCGGGCGGCTCACCGGCCGGCGCCTGGCGGGTGTGGCGGCGCGACGGGGCCGCCCACCCGAGCCCGAACGCGGGGCGCTGCGAGGCGTCGCTGGCCGGCGCGCTCGACCTGCGGCTGGGCGGCCGCAACGTCTACGGCACCCGGGTGGAGGAGCGGCCCGTGCTCGGCGACGGCCGCCCGCCCGTGCGCGGGGACGTCGTCCGGGCGGTCCGCCTCTCCCGGGCGGTGTGGACCACGGCGGCGGCGGTCGCCGCGGCCGGCCGGCTGCGCCGCTGACCACTGTCGGTCACCGGGCAGACGCCGACCGTCCTGTCCGTGCGGGGCCGGGTCGCCCCTCCCGAGAGCACGTGCACGCACCGACGTCCGGCGGTAACTTGGCGATCACTGGAGCGGTCGACCCCGAGGGGCCGATGGGCCGTCGCAGTCGAGCGCACGGCTCGGCGGCCCCCCTGAGAAGCCGGGGCGTCAGCAGAGATCGGTCACACCTCGATGTCCTCCACCTCCGCACTCCCGCGTCCCGCCGGCGCGGCCACGCCCTCCCCCACTTCCGGACGGGTGCACCGGGCCACGCCCGCACCGGGCACCCCGAACCGGGTGGCCGGCCGTTTCCGCCTCGACCTCACCACCGAGCAGTGGTGGTGGTCGCCCGAGCTGTTCGACCTCCTCGGCGTCCCGGTCGGGTCGGCGCGGCCGAGCCTGCAGCTGCTGCTCTCCCACGTCCCCGAGGACGGCCGCGCCGCACTGCGCGAGGCGCTGCTGGCCGCCGGCAGCACCGGCACGCCCTTCGCCCGTGAGCACCGGGTCCGACGGGCCGACGGCGCCGTCCGCTCGCTGCTGCTGGTCTGCGAGCCGGACCTCGACGCCTCCGGCGCCGTCCTGGCGCTGTCCGGGCTCGCCGTCGATCTCACCGACGGGCGGCCCGCCCCGACCCAGGACGAGGACCTCGAGCAGCTGCGGACCGAGGTGGAGCAGCTGCGCAGCGCGATGGCCAGCCGGGCCGCCATCGAGCAGGCCAAGGGCATCCTGATGGTGCTGATGAGCTGCGGCGACCAGGTCGCCTTCGACCTCCTGGCGCACATGTCCAGCCACACCCACCGCAAGGTGCGCGACGTCGCCGTGCTGATCATCGACTCGGCCAGCGGGCGCAGCCCGCTGCCCGACGACGTCCGCGAGATCCTGCACGACGCGTCGCCACCGGCCCACCCGGCCTGAGGCCGGTCCCCCGCCGCGCCCGGTGCGGCGCGCGTCGGGCAGGATCGACCGGACCCCGCACCGGAGCGGGGGCGGCACGGGACGGGGGACGACGGCGCGGTGTTCTACCTGCTGGTGCGGTTCGTGCTGCGGCCGCTGGTCTACGTGGTGTTCCGGCCGGCGGTCATCGGCCGCGAGAACGTGCCGCTCACCGGGCCGGTGATCCTGGCCAGCAACCACCTGTCCTTCATCGACAGCATCGGCATCCCGCTGGTGGCGCCGCGCAAGGTCGCCTACCTGGCCAAGGCCGAGTACTGGCGGGGTGCGGGCTTCAGCGGCTGGGTCTCCCGCACGCTGTTCACCGCCCTCGGCGCGCTGCCGGTCGAGCGCCAGGACCACCGCGCCGCCCAGGCCGCGCTGGACACCGCGATGGGGGTGCTGCGGGCCGGCGGCGCGTTCGGCATCTACCCCGAGGGCACCCGCTCCCGCGACGGACGGCTCGCCCGCGGGAAGACCGGCGTCGCCTGGCTCGCCCTGACCGCCGACTGCCCGGTCGTGCCGGTCGCCGTCATCGGCACCGACAAGATCCAGCCGGTCGGTGCCCGGTACCCGCGCCCGCACAAGGTGTCGGTCGTCTTCGGCGAGCCGCTCACCTTCCCCGAGCACCGCGGCCAGGCCGGCAGCAACCGGGCCCGGCGCGAGGTCACCGACCGGGTGATGGAGTCCATCGCCGCACTGTCCGGGCAGGAGAAGGCCGGCTGGGGCGCGACGCCCGACGCAGCGTGACGATCGGCCGAGGGCTGATCGCATGAGCGGCGCGCTGCTCGTCGCCGGCACCACCTCCGACGCCGGCAAGTCCGTCGTCACGGCCGGCATCTGCCGGTGGCTGGTCCGCCAGGGCGTGCGGGTGGCACCGTTCAAGGCGCAGAACATGAGCAACAACTCGATGGTCACCGCCGACGGCGCCGAGATCGGCCGCGCCCAGGTGATGCAGGCCGCGGCCGCCCGGGTCGAGCCCGAGGCCGCGATGAACCCGGTGCTGCTCAAGCCCGGCGGTGACAACGCCAGCCAGGTCGTCGTCCTCGGGAAGGCCGTCGCCGACGTGACAGCGCTGAGCTACCGGCCGATGAAGGCCGCCCTGCTGGAGCAGGCGCTGGCCTGCCTGGCCGACCTGCGCTCCCGGTTCGACGTCGTCGTCTGCGAGGGCGCCGGCTCCCCCACCGAGATCAACCTGCGCGCCGACGACATCGCCAACATGGGCCTGGCCACCGCCGCGCGCCTGCCCGTGGTCGTGGTCGGCGACATCGACCGCGGCGGGGTGTTCGCCGCCCTCTACGGCACCGTCGCGCTGATGCCGCCGGCCGACCAGGCCCTGGTGGCCGGGTTCCTGGTCAACAAGTTCCGCGGCGACGTCCGGCTGCTGGCCCCCGGCCTGGACCAGCTGCGCGACCTGACCGGCCGGCCGACGCTGGGCGTGCTGCCCTGGCAGACCGGCCTGCACCTGGACGTCGAGGACTCCCTCGGTGTCGGCGTCGCCGAACCGGCCGGACCCCCGGTCGGCGCCGACGTGCTGCGGGTGTCGGTGGCCCGGCTGCCCCGGCTGTCGAACTTCACCGACCTCGACGCGCTGGCCGCCGAGCCCGGTGTGCTGCTGCGCTACGCCACCCGCCCCGAGGAGCTCGCCGACGCCGACCTGGTGGTGCTGCCCGGCACCCGGTCCACCGTCGCGGACCTGGCCTGGCTGCGCGAGACCGGCCTGGCCGACGCCGTCGCCCGCCGGGCCGCCGCGGGCCGCGCGGTGCTGGGCATCTGCGGCGGGCACCAGATGCTGGCCCGCACGATCACCGACGACGTCGAGTCCCGGGCCGGCGCCGTCGCGGGCCTGGGGCTGCTGCCCACCGACGTCCGCTTCGCCCGCGAGAAGACGCTCGGCCGCCCGCTCGGGACGGCGCTGGGCCACCCGGTGCGCGGCTACGAGATCCACCACGGCGTGGTCACCGTCGACGACGCGGCCGAGCCGTTCCTGGACGGCGCCCGGGCCGGGTCGGTCTTCGGGACGACGTGGCACGGGGCGCTGGAGAACGACGGGTTCCGCCGGGCGTTCCTCGCCGAGGTCGCCGGCATCGCCGGGCGGGCGTTCACGGCCGCACCCGACACCGACTTCGCCGCGGTCCGGGAGGCGCGGCTGGACGCGCTGGGCGACCTCGTCGCCGACCACGCCGACACCGACGCGCTGTGGCGGCTGATCGAGGAGGGCCCGCCGGCCGGCCTGCCGGTGATCGGCCCGCACTGACCGCGAGATCTGCGTTCTCGTGGCCTCCCGGGCCGGGAGACCACGAGAACGCAGATGTCAGCCCTGCAGCAGTGCCCGCACCCGCTCCGGCCAGGGGATCGGGACGCCGTCGGCGACCGCCACGTACGTCGACCGCACCACGCAGCAGACCCGCTCGCCCACCCGCACGGTGAGGGCGACGGTGAAGCTGGTGCTGCCCATCCGCTCCAGGTCGGCGTCGACGGTGACCGTGTCGCCCCAGCGGGCCGCGGAGCTCCACTCCAGCGTGGCGGCCTTGATCCGCTGGTCCAGGCCGGTCTGGGCGAAGGGCAGACCGAGGGCGGTCCACCACGCCTCGACCGTCTCGTGCGCCCAGGTCAGGTAGTGGCCGTTGAAGACCACACCGCCCTGGTCGCACTCGGCGAAACGGACCGGGGCACTCCAGACGTCGCGCACGCTCCGGCACGCTACCGTCGCGGGGTGGACGACTCGATGGTGCTCGCCTCCTACCGCTCGCCCTCGCAGCTGGTTCAGGACAAGGTGATCGACCGCATCGACGCCCACTGCGCCGGGTTCATCGCCCTGTCCCCGTTCGCGATGCTGTCGACCGCGAGCGCCGAGGGCTGGCCGGAGATCTCCCCGCGCGGCGGCGGGCGCGGCTTCGTGCACGTGCTGGACGAGCACCGGCTGGCGGTGCCCGACCGCACCGGCAACAACCGGCTCGACAGCCTGCGCAACGTGGTGGAGAACCCGCGGGTGGCGCTGCAGTTCTTCATCCCGGGCTTCGAGGAGACGCTGAAGGTCTTCGGGACGACGACGCTGGTCGAGCCCGGGAGCCTGGACGTCGACCTGACCGAGTTCGGGAAGCCGCCGCGCTCGGTGCTGGTCGTGCACGTGACCAGCGCCTACTTCCACTGCGCCAAGGCCGTGATGCGCGCGGGTCTCTGGGACCCCGAGGCCCAGGTCGACCGCGCGACGTTCACCCCGTTCGGGCAGGTGCTCCGTGACCACTGCGCGCTGGAGGCCGAGCTGCCCGACGACGCGACCATCCGCGCCGACCTCGCCCAGGAGCTCTGACGGAGGACCTCGATCCCCTCACCACCCGCAGGCTCGCGGCGAGCCCCTGATCGAGGCCGAGGGGGGCGAGGGGGTCCTTCGTCTCCGTCAGGAGGCGGAGGTGCCGGTGGGGTCGGAGCGGTGCTCCCGCTCGGCCTTGCGCTCGGCGACCGCGCGCTGGGCGAGCATCCGCCGTCGCTCGTCGCGGCGCCGTCGGTCCGGGGTCCGGTGCCGGGCGTCCTCGACGAGCTGGAACGCCGCCAGCGCGCTCGCGCGGACCGTCGGCTGAGCCAGGGTGGTCACCGGTACGGGTACCGGGACCACTGGCTGCACTGCGGTCATCGTTCGACCCTCTTCCCCGAAGCGCCGCCGTGGTGGGGGTCGCCGGTACGAGAGTGGCCCGCCACCACCGCGCTCAACCGCGGGTGTGACGAGTCCGTCTCCTGCCGGGACCGTCCACGGCGAGGATCACACGCGTGTGGTTCCGCCGGTCGACGGCGCGCGAGACCGCGGCGGACGGCGGCGGCGTGTCGGTGGCGGCACGCCGCCGGACCCCGGTGGCCTACCGTGACGGCGTGGCGGGCAGCAACTGGAGAACACAGCTGGGACGACTGGCCGGCATCGTCGTCCGTGAGGGCGTGCGCGCACTGAGCCGCGGGAGCGAGGCGCGCCCGGAGCCGGCGCCGACCCGCGCCCCGCTGCCCCCGGCCGGCCCGATCGCCGCCCGTCCCGGGCCGGTCACCGACCACGCCGGGCCCGTGGCCATGGAGTACGCACCGCTCGACGACGGCTCCCCCGACCCCGGCGAGATCGTCTGGGCGTGGGTCCCGTTCGAGGAGAACGACGGCCGCGGCAAGGACCGCCCGGTGCTGGTCATCGGCCGCGACGGCGGCGCGCTGCTCGGGCTCATGCTCAGCAGCCAGGACCACGACCGGGACGCCGCCGACGAGGCGCGGCACGGCCGGCACTGGGTGGACGTCGGCACCGGCCCCTGGGACAGGCAGGGCCGCCCCAGCGAGGTGCGGGTCGACCGGGTGCTGCGGATCGAGCCGGGCGACGTCCGGCGCGAGGGTGCGGCGCTCAGCCGCGCCCGCTTCGACGAGGTGGCCGCCGAGGTGCGGCGCTTCCGCTCCTGACGGCCCCGCTGCAGGGTCCCACCGCGAGCTCGCGAGTGGTGGGGGGCAGCGGGGTCCTTCTTCAGGCCTCGGGTGCGTCGTCGCGCCGGCCGCGGCTGCGCAGGTGGTAGACCCCGGCGGTGTCGGTGAGCGGCTGCAGGTCGTAGCGGTGCACGACCTTGGGACCGTCGTGCAGATGCACGTGGGTGACGGTCGGCAGCGGGTCACCGTGCCGGGCGGCACGGATCTCGACGCGCCCGTCCAGCGGCCCGCCCACGAAGAGCAGCACGGCGTCGGTCGCGTCCGCGGTGTTCACGGCGTCCACGGGACCCGGTACCTCCTCGATCGGCTGGTCGCGCACCCGGACCAGGGTAGGCGCGCGCTCCCCCGTCCGGGAGTGCCGCTCAGGCGTTCCGGGGACGCAGCAGCCGGGCGAGGAGCGGGGCGGAGAAGAGCATGACGAACAGCCGGAGCACCTGGACGGCGAGCACGAAGGTCGCGTCGGCACCGCTGCCCCGGGCCGTGGCCAGCACCGCGTAGAGCCCGCCGGGGGTGGTGGCCAGGTAGCCGTCGAGGGGGCTCACCCCCGCCGTGCGGGCCAGCACCGCGCCCAGCCCGGCGCACGCGACGACCGCGCCGACGATCAGCAGCAGGGCCAGCGGCAGCGCCCGGCCGACCAGCCGCAGGCTCGCCCGGGTGAAGCCGAGGCCCACCTGCAGCCCGATGGCGAGGAACCCGGCGGCCTCCAGCGGCCCGGGCAGCGTCGCGCCCTGCGAGAGCCCGGTGAGGTCCAGGACGGCGGCGACCGCCATCGGGCCCAGCAGTGCGCCCACCGGCAGCCGGCTGACCCGGCCCAGGGCCAGCCCGACGGCCACGCAGACCACGGTGAACAGCAGCCCGGCGGGCCAGCCCGGGTCGTCCTCAACCGGCCCCGGCCCGCTGCCGGCCGACGCGCCGTAGACCGTGGTCGCCACGATCGGCATCGCCACGACGATGAGCAGCACCCGCAGGTACTGCAGGACGGCGACCACCTGCTCGTCGGCGCCGAGGTCGCGGGCCATGGCGGTGATGCCCGAGGCGCCGCCGGCGATCATCGAGAACGCCCCGGTCACCGGGCTGATCCCGCGCTGCAGGCGCATCAGCTGCCCGGCGACCAGGCTGACCCCCAGCGTGGCGATGGTGACCAGCAGCACCGACAGCCAGTGCTCGCCGATGGTGCGGAGCGTGTCGGTCTCGATCAGCGCGCCGATCGAGACCCCGATGACCGCCTGGGCGGCGGTGCCCGCCGGCTTCGGGAGGGCCAGCCGGCTGCGGCCGAGCAGCGCCCGGCCCAGCCCCGCGACCAGCCCGCCGAACAGCGCTGCCGAGGGCACCGACAGCAGGTCGAACACCACCGCGACCGCGGTGCCCACCGCCAGCACGAGCGCCCAGTCGAGCAGCCACCGGCGCCGTCCGTCGTCCATCGGCGCCCACTCTGCCGGAGCGCCGCACCCGGACCCGTCCCGGGCCTGCGGGGCGCGCCCGCCCGGCTACAGCCCCTCGGTGATCCGGCGGAGCTCGGCGACGTGGGCGGCGAAGGCGGCCCGGCCGGCCCTGGTCAGCGACAGCGAGGTGCGCTGCCGCGAGGCGATGGTGGCCTTGCCGACCTTGACGTACCCGGCCTCCTCCAGCTGCTTGACGTGCTTGGAGAGCACCGAGTCGCTCACGCCCACGGTGTCCCGGACGGCGGCGAACTCCATGGTGTCGACCGCGGCGAGCAGCCCGCAGATCTGCAGCCGCGGTGCGGCGTGGACGACCGGGTCGAACCGCGGCTGGACGGCGGTCACAGCTCCCCACGCAGCTCGGCGACGTAGATGCGGGACCACCAGCGGCTGATCAGCGCGATCGAGAGGCCGAGCACGGCACCGGCGACGGCCATCGCCCAGTGCTGGTCGTACCCGAGGTGCAGCACGAACGCCGGGACGACGACGAGCACGTACAGGACGAGCCACACGGCGATCGCCTTCCGGGTCGGGCCCCGGCGGAACCCGCTCACCGAGGTGCCGGTGAGCCGCCGGTAGGTCGACACCAGCCAGCCCAGCCCGCCCGCCCCGAGCAGGACCCCGGCGACCGTGGCCACCGGGTGGTCGAAGGCCTGGGCACCCAGGAGCAGGAAGACGCACCCGCCGAGCAGGGCGTCGTACCACCACGGCTGCATGGCGCGGTCGGCCAGTGCCGCACGGTCGGCCTGCAGGGACGCGAGCTGGGCGACCGCGGTGTCCCGATCGACCTGGTTGCTTTCCATGTCGGAAAGAGTGGCGCATCACTTTCCAATCCGTCAAGACATCCCGCCCCTGTCCTGTGCCGTGTCGCCGTGGTCTGATGGACGCGAACTGCGACGGCAGTGGAGGAAGCCCGGTGCGACTCCGGCGCGGTCCCGCCACTGTGAGCCGGCTCCCGAGCCGGTGAGTCAGGAACTCCCGCCGTCGCCTCCTGCCACCTCCGGGCGTGGACACCCGGGGAGAGGACCTGTGCTCCCTTGACCTACCCCTTCGGTGCCGTCGTCGGCATGGACGACCTGCGCCTGGCCCTCCTGCTCAACGCCGTCTCCCCCGCCGTCGGCGGCGTGCTGGTGCGCGGTGAGAAGGGGACGGCGAAGTCCACGACGGTGCGCGCACTGGCCGCTGTCCTCCCGCCGGTGGACGTCGTCGCCGGCTGCCGCTTCGCCTGCGACCCCGCCGCCCCCGACCCCGAGTGCCCCGACGGCCCGCACCCGTCCGACTCCCCGGCGCAGACCCGGGCCGCCCGCCTCGTCGAGCTGCCGGTCGGCGCCTCGGAGGACCGCCTCGTCGGCTCGCTGGACCTGGAGCGTGCGCTCACCGAGGGCGTGAAGAGCTTCGAGCCCGGGCTGCTGGCCGGCGCCAACCGCGGCGTGCTCTACGTCGACGAGGTCAACCTGCTGCACGACCACCTGGTCGACCTGCTGCTCGACGCCGCCGCCCTGGGCCGGGCCTACGTCGAGCGCGAGGGCGTCTCGGTGCGGCACGCCGCCCGGTTCCTGCTGGTGGGCACCATGAACCCCGAGGAGGGCGAGCTGCGCCCGCAGCTGCTCGACCGGTTCGGGCTCACCGTCGAGGTCGCCGCCCCGCGCGACCCGCAGCTGCGCGCCGAGGTCGTCCGCCGCCGGTTCGGGTACGACGCCGACCCCGCCGGCTTCGCCGCCGCCTGGGCGGAGTCGGAGACCGAGCTGGCCGCCCAGATCGCCGCGGCCCGCGCGCTGCTCCCCCAGGTCGTGCTCAGCGACGCCGCGCTGCGCCAGGTCACGAGCGTCTGCGCCGCCTTCGACGTCGACGGCCTGCGCGCCGACATCGTCACCGCCCGCGCCGCCATCGCCCACGCCGCCTGGGCCGGGCGCACCGAGGTCACCGAGGACGACGTCCGCGTCGCCGCCCGCCTCGCCCTGCCGCACCGCCGCCGGCGCAATCCCTTCGACGCCCCCGGCCTGGAGGAGGAGACGCTGGAGCAGGCGCTCGCCGACTCCCGCCCCGAGGACCCCCCGCCGGACGACGACCCGACGCCCCCCGAGGGCACCGACCCCACCGACGGCGGCCCCGACGGCGACGGCCCGGACGGCGAGGACACGCCTCCCGCCGGCGGCCCCTCCGAGGGCCCTCAGGGCGGGGACGGCGGCCCGGCCGGCGGGCAGCCGGACGGCGGCCCGGCCGGCAGCTCGGACGGCGACCGGGGGCCGACGACGGCGCCGCGGGGTGAGGGCGGCGGGCACACCGACGCGGCCCCCGCGCCGGAGCAGGCGGCCGTCGCCCCGGACGCACCCTTCCGCGTGCAGCGGCTCGAGGTCCCCGGCATCGGCGCGGGCGCCTCGGGCCGGCGGTCCAAGGCGCGCAGCGAGCGCGGGCGGGTGGTCGGCTCACGGCGTCCCGAGCACGCGGTCACGAAGCTGCACCTGGTCGACACCGTGCTGGCCGCAGCACCCCACCAGCGGGCCCGCGGCCGCAGCGGCACCGGCCTGCTGGTCGAGCGCGCCGACCTGCGCCAGGCCACGCTCGAGGGCCGCGAGGGCAACCTCGTGCTGTTCGTCGTCGACGCCAGCGGCTCGATGGGCGCCCGGTCGCGGATGGCCGCGGTGAAGGGCGCCGTCCTGTCGCTGCTGATGGACGCCTACCAGCGCCGGGACAAGGTCGGGCTGATCACCTTCCGCGGCGGTGCGGCCGAGCTGACCCTGCCCCCGACCTGGTCGGTGGAGGCGGCGGCCGCCCGGCTGACCAGCCTGCCCACCGGCGGGCGCACGCCGCTGGCCGCCGGGCTGCTGCGGGCGCACGAGACGCTGCGGCTGGAGCGGGTGCGCGACCCCCAGCGCCGGCCGCTCGTCGTCCTCGTCACCGACGGCCGGGCCACCGGCGCCCGCGGCACCGACTCCCTCGGCGAGTCCCGCCGCGCAGCCGCGCTGCTCGCCTCGACCGGGGTGGCCAGCGTCGTCGTCGACTGCGAGTCCGGGCCGGTGCGGCTGGGCCTGGCCGCGACGCTGGGCGCGGTGCTCGGCGCGCAGACGATGCGGGTGGAGCAGCTGGGCGCCGAGCAGCTCGTCGCCACCGCGCGAGAGGCGGCCTAGTGAGCGAGCGTGCGAGCTCACCGATGAGCCCAGCGCCAGGCAGTGTCCCGACGAGCGCCAGCGAGGAGGACCAGTGCCCCAGGGACAGGTGACCGCGGTCCCGGTCGACGGACTGACCACCCGGCAGCGCCGCAACCGGCCGTTGCTGGCGGTGCACACCGGGGAGATGAAGGGCAAGTCCACCGCGGCGTTCGGCATGGCCATGCGCGCGTGGAACCAGGGCTGGTCGGTGGCGGTCTACCAGTTCGTCAAGAGCGCCAAGTGGAAGGTCGGCGAGGAGAACGTGCTCGCCGTCCTGGGCCGGGTGCACACCGAGACCGGCGAGGGCGGCCCGGTCGTCTGGCACAAGATGGGCGCGGGCTGGTCGTGGTCGCGCAAGGCCGGCGACGAGACCGACCACGCCGCCGACGCCGCCGAGGGCTGGGCGCAGATCAAGCGCGACCTGGCCGCCGAGGCGCACCGCTTCTACGTGCTCGACGAGTTCACCTACCCGATGAAGTGGGGCTGGGTCGACGTCGAGGACGTGGTGGAGACGCTGACGAACCGGCCGGGCAACCAGCACGTCGTCATCACCGGGCGCGACGCCCACCCCCGGCTCGTCGAGGCCGCCGACCTGGTCGTGGAGATGACCAAGGTCAAGCACCCGATGGACGCCGGCCAGAAGGGCCAGCGGGGGATCGAGTGGTGACCGCCCACGCAGCCGAGTGCGCGGTCGCGGTCGTCCGTGTCGGCGCGTCCTCCCGTGTCGGCAGCAGCAACTCCCCACTCGACCGGACGGCGACCCGATGAACATCCCGCGGATCGTGGTCGCGGCGCCGTCGTCGAACGCCGGGAAGACGTCGATCACGACCGGGCTGATCGCCGCGCTCACCAACCGCGGGCTGCGGGTCAGTCCGCACAAGGTGGGTCCGGACTACATCGACCCCGGCTACCACGGCCTCGCCGCCGGTCGCCCGGGCCGCAACCTGGACAAGTGGCTGGTCGGCGACGACCGGGTCACCCCGCTGTTCCTGCACGGCTCCCGCGGCGCCGACGTCGCGGTGGTCGAGGGCGTGATGGGGCTGTTCGACGGCGCCGCGCACGCCAGCGTCGAGCCCGGCTACGGCTCCACCGCCCAGCTGGCCACCCACCTGCAGGCCCCCGTGGTGCTGGTCGTCGACGCCGCCTCGCAGGCCCGCAGCGTCGCCGCCCTGGTGCACGGGTTCGCCACCTTCGACCCGACCGTGCGGATCGGTGGCGTCGTCCTCAACCGGGTCGGCAGCGACCGGCACGAGGCGATCCTGCGCGAGGCGCTCGGCGCGGCCGGGGTGCCGGTGCTGGGCGCCGTCCGTCGGATCGCGGAGCTGCAGACGCCGTCGCGCCACCTCGGGCTGGTGCCGGCGGCCGAGCGGTCGGCGGAGGCCATCAACACCGTGCGGGCCCTGGGCGCAGTCGTCGAGTCGAGCATCGACCTGGACGCCGTCCTGCGGCTGGCCCGCACCGCCTCCGACCTGGCCGGCGACCCCTGGGACCCGGCCGCCGAGGTGACCCGCGTCGAGGGCCGCCCGGTCGTCGCCGTGGCCGGTGGGCCGGCCTTCACCTTCGGCTACGCCGAGACCGCCGAGCTGCTCGCCGCGGCCGGCGCCGACGTGGTCACCGTCGACCCGCTCCGGGACGACGCCCTGCCCGAGGGCACCCGTGCACTCGTCGTCGGCGGCGGCTTCCCGGAGGTGCACGCCAGCGCGCTGGCCGCCAACGTCGGCCTGCGGACGGCGATCGCCGCGCTCGCCGCCGCCGGTGGCCCGATCGCCGCCGAGTGCGCCGGGCTGCTCTACCTGTCCCAGGAGCTGGACGGCGAGCCGATGTGCGGCGTCCTGCCCACCACCACGGCCATGCACCCGAAGCTGACGCTGGGCTACCGGTCGGCGGTCGCGCTCACCGACAGCGTGCTGGCCCCGGCCGGCACCCGGGTGCGCGGGCACGAGTTCCACCGCACCACCGCCGGCCCCGCCGCGGGCGCCACCCCGGCCTGGCAGTGGAACGCCGACGGGCCGGAGGGGTTCGTCACCGGCAACGTGCACGCCTCCTATCTGCACCTCAACTGGGCGGGGTCGCCGGGCATGGCCTCCCGCTTCGTCGCCGCGGCAGCGCGGGTCCCCGAGAGGTCCGACCATGCACATCGCTGAGGGGTTCCTCCCGCCCGCGCACGCCATCGGCTGGACCGTCGCGGCCGCCCCGTTCGTCGTCCACGGCGCCCGCTGCGTGGTCAAGGAGGTGCGCGAGCACCCTGAGGCCACACTGCTGCTGGGCGCGGCCGGTGCCTTCACCTTCGTGCTGAGCGCGATCAAGCTGCCCTCGGTCACCGGCAGCTCGAGCCACCCCACCGGCACCGGGCTGGGCGCGGTGCTGTTCCGGCCGCCGGTGATGGCCCTGCTCGGCACCATCGTGCTGCTGTTCCAGGCGCTGCTGTTGGCCCACGGCGGGCTGACCACGCTCGGTGCGAACGCGTTCTCGATGGCGATCGTCGGGCCGTGGGTCGGCTACGGCGCCTACCGGCTCGTGACGCGCCTGGGCGGCGGCCTGCTGCCGGCGGTGTTCGCGGCGATGGCGCTGTCGGACCTGTCGACCTACGTCACCACCGCGCTGCAGCTGGCCTGGGCGCACCCGGACGCGACCAGCGGCTTCCTCGGTGCCGCGGCCAAGTTCCTCGGGGTCTTCGCCGTCACGCAGATCCCGCTGGCGCTGGCCGAGGGGCTGCTCGGGGTGCTGCTGTTCCGGGTGCTCACCGTCAACGCCCGCCCCGAGCTGGAGCGCCTCGGCGTCCTCCGCCCGGAGACGGGCGAGCCGGCGTCGACCGGGGCCGGTGAGCTGCGGTGACCCGCCGGCACCTGGTCACCGCGCTGCTCGTGCTGGGCATCGTCGTCCTGTTCGTCGTCCCGCTGGTGCTGCACGCCGGCAGCTCGGACTTCGCCGGCACCGACAGCCAGGCCACCGAGCTGATCGAGGAGTCCGACCCGGGCTACACGCCCTGGTTCTCCTCGGTGTTCAGCCCCGGCTCCAGCGAGGTCGAGTCCGGGCTGTTCGCGCTGCAGGCCGCCCTGGGCGGCGGCGTGCTCGGGTACGCGCTGGGCCGGCTGCGCAGCCGGCGGACCACCCCCGCGGCGCCACCGGCGCAGAGCGGGACGGAGGCGCCCCGACCGTGACCGGGCTGGCCGTCGACGACGCCGCCTGGGCCAGCGCCTGGCGGCTCCGCTCCCCCGCCGACAAGCTGCTGCTCAGCGTCGGGCTCGTGCTCTGCGCGCTGCTGCTCCCCGCCTGGCCGGGCAGCGTGCTGGTCGCGCTGACCGCGGTCGTGCTGGCACTCGGGCCGGCCCGCGTGCCGGTGCGCACGTTCGGCCGCGCGGTCCGCGCCCCGCTGGCGTTCATCCTGCTCGGCGCGCTCACCTCGGTGGTCGAGGTGGGGAGGGGCCTCGGCTGGGCCCCGGACGCCGCCGCGCAGGCCGGCGGGCTGGTCGGGCACGCCGTCGCCGGCAGCGCCGCCGTGCTGCTGCTGGCCACCACCACGCCCATGTCGGACCTGCTGCCCGCGCTCGCCCGGCTGCGCGTGCCGGCCGCGGTGATCGAGGTCGCCTCGGTCACCTACCGGATGCTGTTCGTGCTGCTCACCAGCCTGTCGACCATCCGCGAGGCGCAGACCGCCCGGATGGGGCACGCCAGCATCGCCAGCTCCTACCGGTCCTCGGGGATGCTCGCCGCCGCCGTCCTCACCCGCTCCTGGGACCGGGCCCGCCGGCTGCAGGACGGCCTCGCCGGGCGCGGCATGGAGGCGGGGCTGCGCGTGCTGCCCGAGTCGCTGCCGTCCTCGCACCGGTTCGTGGCCGGCACGGTCGCGGGGCTGGCCGCCCTCACCGCGGTGAGCGTGCTCGCGTGAGCGAGCTCGCGAGCTCACCCATGAGCACAGCGCCGTGGCGATCACCGCTGACGAGCGCCAGCGAGGATGCGCGGTGAGCCACCTGACCCTGCGCGCGGAGTCGCTGGTGGCCGGCTACGGGCGCGGTTCCCAGGTGCTGGACGGCGCCTCGCTGACCGTCCCCGCCGGACGCCGGCTGGCGCTGCTGGGCGCCAACGGCTCGGGCAAGACCACGCTGCTGCGCTGCCTGTCCGGTGCACTGGAGCCCGCCCGCGGCCGGGTGACGCTGGACGGCGCCGAGCTGCGGCACACCCGCGCCGGGCTGCGCGCGCACCGGCAGGAGGTGCAGCTGGTGCTGCAGGACCCCGACGACCAGCTGTTCAGCGCCTCCGTGGCCCAGGACGTCTCCTTCGGCCCGGTGAACCTCGGCCTGATCGAGGACGAGGTGCGCGCCCGGGTCGCCGAGGCCCTCGACCTGCTCGCCGTCACCCACCTGGCCGGACGCCCCACCCACCAGCTGTCCTACGGCGAGCGGAAGCGGGTCGCCATCGCCGGCGCGGTCGCCATGCGGCCCTGCGTGCTGCTGCTCGACGAGCCGACCGCCGGGCTCGACCCGACTGCGGTGGGTGAGGCGCTGGCTGCGCTCGCCCGGCTCCAGCAGGCCGACTCGACGGTGGTGATGAGCACCCACGACGTCGACCTGGCGCTCCGCTGGGCCGACGAGGTCGCCGTGGTCGTCGACGGCGGGGTCGTGCAGGGCGCTCCGGACGTCGTCCTCGGCGACGACGCACTGCTGGCCCGGGCCCGGCTCGACCGGCCCTGGGCGCTCACCGTCGGCGCCCGGCTGCAGGACCTCGGGCTGCTCCCCGACGGCCCGCTCCCCCGCGACGCGGACACCCTGGTCGCCGCGCTGCCCGACCGGCCCGGGGTGCGGACCTGATCGTCGTGGGCGTCGGGGCGCGCGCCGGGGTGACCGCCGCGGAGGTGCTCGCCGCCGTCGACGCCGTGCTGCCCACCACCGCCGGACCGGTCCGGCTGGCCACCCTCGACACCCGGGCGGCCGAGCCCGGCCTGCGCGAGGCCGCGGCGAGCCGGGGCTGGCCGCTCACCGGGCACCCCGCGGCGACGCTGGCCGCCGTCCCGGTGCCCACGCCCTCGGACCGGGTCGCGGCCGCGGTCGGCACCACCTCCGTCGCCGAGGCGGCCGCCCTGCTCGGCGGTGGTCGGCTGCTGGTCACCAAGACGGTGCACGGCCGGGTGACCGTCGCCGTCGCCGACGTCACCAACGTCGCCGACCGGCCGGAGCCGGCTCACCACGCCATCGACCCCCGGCACGGCGACATCGACCTCCGGCACGGCGACATCGACCTCCGGCACCACGGCGACGCCGAGGCCACCCCCGGGCTCGTCGACCTGGCCGTCAACGTGCGCGCGCACACCCCGCCGGCCTGGCTGCGCACCGTGCTGCACGACGCCGTCGACGCCAGCGCCGGCTACCCCGACCCCCGGGCGGCCCGCGCCGCGGTCGCCGCCGCGCACGGCCGGCCCGAGGCCGAGGTGCTGCTGACCGCCGGCGCCGCCGAGACCTTCACCCTGCTGGCCCGGGCGCTCACTCCCCGCCGGGCGGTCGTGGTCCACCCCTCCTTCACCGAGCCCGAGGCCGCGCTGCGCGCCGCCGGCCACGCCGTCGAGCGGGTGCTGCTCGCCCCGCCGTCCTACCGGCTCGGCGACGTCCCCGCCGACGCCGACCTGGTCGTGCTGGGCAACCCGACCAACCCCACCTCGGTGCTGCACCCGGCCGAGGCCGTGGCCGCGCTGGCCCGGCCCGGGCGGGTGCTGGTGGTCGACGAGGCGTTCGCCGACACGGTGCCCGGCGAGCCCGCGTCGCTGGCCGCCCGCACCGACCTCCCCGGCCTGCTCGTGGTGCGCAGCCTGACCAAGACCTGGGGCCTGGCCGGGCTGCGGGTCGGCTACGCGCTGGGCCCTGCCGACCTGGTCGCCGCGCTGGCCGCCCAGCAGCCGCACTGGCCGGTGTCCACGCCCGCGCTGGCCGCCCTGGTCGCCTGCACCACCCCGGCCGCCCGGGCCGAGGCCGAGGCCGCAGCGGTGCAGCTGGAGGCCGACCGGGCGGCGCTGCTGGCCACCCTGCCGCCCGGTGTCGAGGTGGTGGGAACACCGCGGTCGTCGTTCGTGCTGCTGCGGGTGCCCGACGCCGTCCGGGTGCGCGCGCAGCTGCGGGAACGCGGCTGGGCGGTCCGCCGCGGCGACACGTTCCCGGGGCTGCCGGCCGACCACCTGCGGGTCGCCGTCCGCGACCCGGACACCTCCCGTGCGTTCGCCGCCGTGCTGGCTGCGATCCTGGTGCCCGGTCCGCAGCGTCGCGATCCGCTCTCCGCTCCTCCCAGCCCCGACCCGACCGACGACGAGACGAGCTGATGACCGCTCCCGCAGACCCCGGCGCCGTCTACCCGGTCGGCCTCCGCCTGGCCGGACGGCGGGTCGTCGTCGTCGGTGGCGGCCAGGTCGCCCACCGCCGCGTGGCCGGCCTGCTCGAGGCCCGCGCGCTGGTCACCGTCGTCAGCCCGGACGTCACCCCGGCCCTGGAGGCGCTCGTCGCCCCCGGGTCGGTCACCTGGCACGCCCGTGGCTACGCCGACGGTGACCTGGCCGGCGCCTGGTACGCCGTCGCGGCCACCGACGACCCCGCGGTCAACGCCGCCGTCGCCGCCGAGGCCGAACGCGACCGGGTCTTCTGCGCCCGCGCCGACGACCGGGGACTGTCCAGCGCGTGGACCCCCGCGGTGGGCCGGCAGGGCGACCTCGTCGTCGGCGTGCACGGTGGCGGCGACCCGCAGCGCGCCGTCGGCGTCCGCGACGCGGTGCTCACCGGGCTGACCGACGGCTCGATCGCCGACCGCACCTCCCGCACGGCCTCGGTGGCGCCCGGCAGCGTCGTCCTCGTCGGCGGCGGGCCCGGCGACCCCGGGCTGGTCACCGTGCGCGGCCGGCAGGCGGTGGCCAACGCCGACGTCGTCGTCGCCGACCACCTGGCCCCGCAGGCGCTGCTGGCCTCGCTGCCCGCCGAGGTCGAGGTCATCGACGCCTCGAAGCTGCCGCGCGGACGCTCGATGGCCCAGGAGCAGATCAACGAGCTGCTGGTCTCCCGCGCCCTGGCCGGCAAGCGCGTGGTGCGGCTCAAGGGCGGCGACTCGTTCGTGTTCGGCCGCGGCTACGAGGAGGTCGAGGCGTGCGTCGCCGCGGGCGTCCCGGTCGAGGTCGTCCCCGGCGTCACCAGCGCGATCGGCGTCCCCGAGCTGGCCGGCATCCCGGTCACCCACCGCGGGATGACCCACGAGTTCGTCGTCGTCTCCGGGCACGTGCCGCCGGACCACCCGGCGTCGCTGGTCGACTGGGCGGCACTGGGCCGGCTGCGCGGGACGATCGTGGTGCTGATGGGCGTCGACACCGCCCCGGCCATCGCCGCCGCCCTGGTCGAGCACGGGCGGGCCGCCGACACCCCGGTCGCCGTGGTCACCGACGGCGCCACCCCGGCCCAGCGGACGCTGCGCACGACGCTCACCGGACTGGCCGCGACCCTCACCGACGAGGCCGTGCGGCCGCCGGCGGTGTGGGTGGTCGGCGACGTGGTCTCCCTCGGCGCCTGACCGACAGCGCTCCGGCGGGCAGGGTGCCTGCCCGCCGGAGCGGTTCAGCCCGCGAGGCGGGCGAAGACCACCGTGTTGTCCTCGCTGGCATCGGCGGACTCGTCGAACTCGCCACCGCAGGTGACCAGCGCGACCGCCGCGTCGGCGGGGTGGGAGTTCAGCGTGTCCGCCAGCGCGGACGTCGCCTTGTCCAGGCCGGTGACCGGCTCGCCCAGGACGGTGAGCTCGAGCAGGGTGCCGTCGGAGCTGCGGAGGCTGACGTCGTCGCCGGCGTGCAGCTCGGTCAGCCGGTCGAACACCCCCGGGCCGCTGTGGCCCAGCACGATCGCCATGTGACCTGACCCCGGCGCCGGCCCGTCGGACCACCACGAGGTGTTGCGCAGGTTCGTCGGGACGCCGTAGCCGGACACCTTCGCGCCGGTGAACGGGTTGGTGTACCCGACCGTGCCGCGGCTCTCCACGGTCGCGTCGACGCCGATCGCCGGCACCGCCAGCCGGGCCGGCACGATCGCGCCGTCCGCCGTCCCGGCCTCCGGGGAGGACGGGACGGCGGACGTCGGAGCCGCGGACGTCGGGGCCGCCGGGGCGGACGACGACGAGGGAGCCGGTGCGGACGGCGAGGCCGCCGGGCTGCTGCTGGGGGCGGCCGCGCCGGCCTGCACCGGCCCGGCCGCCTGGCCGGGACGGCCGACCAGCTGGGTCAGCAGGACGGCGGCGCCCACCACCACGAGCAGGACGGCCAGCAGCCGGACCGCCCGGCTCCCGAGCCGCGGAGCACGCACCGTCAGGCGCGGGCCGCGCGGGAGCGGAGCGCGGAGGCGGCGAACAGGCCGCCGCCGGCGAGCAGCGCGGCGCCGCCACCCAGCAGGGCCAGCGGGGAGCCGCCGTCGGAGCCGGTGCCGCCGGTGGGGGCGTAACCCAGGTAGTCGACGTCCTCGCCGGCCACGGGCGCGACGGGCGCCTCGACCGGGCAGGGGAAGACCTCCATCAGCAGGGTGCGGAGCGTGCCCGTCTGGACGGTGCCGGTCTGCAGCTCACCGAGGAGCTGCTCGACGTCGCCCCGGATGCCGGCGGGGAGCTCGGCGAGGGCGGCCTGGAGGTCGGCGTCGTCGAGTCCGAGCTCGGCGAACTCGGCGCTGGCGGCGTTCAGCTCGGTGGCGAGCTCACCGAGGGTGGCGTCGTCGACCGGGATGTCGATCGTGCCGCTGGGCAGCTCCGAGAACGCCTCGTCCGGGATCGGGTAACCGCTGTCCTTGAGCTGCTGCAGCAGACCCGACAACTTGTCCAGCTGGAGGGTGAGGGTGGTCAGCGTGCCGTCGTCACAGGTCGGGACGAACAGCCCGGTGAGCGCGGCCGGGTCGATCTCCGGGAAGGTCGGCAGCTCCGGATCACCCGCGAGCTCGCCCTGGTCCTCCGTGGTCTCGGCGGGCGTGACCGGCGTCGTCTCGGGAAGCATCGCACTGGAGGACGAGGTCGACGTGGCGGTCGGGCTGCCCGACATCGCGGTCGCCGTCGCCGTCGCGGTCGCGGTCGGCGTCGCGGTCGCGGTCGCGGTCGGCGTCGGCGTCGGCGTTGCGGTGGTGTCCGCGGTTGACGACAGGGAGGTCGTCTCGCTCTCGGTGATCGACGGGGTCGCCGGGGCACTCGTCACCGCAGCGGTGCTGGACTCCGCAGCCGGCGCCGGCGCGGTGGTCTCGGCCTGGGCGGTCGCGGGCAGCAGGACGATCGCTGCAGCGGCACCGCACACGACGAGGCGGCGGCTGCGCGAGCCGGCGCGGGGCAGGGAGAGCAGGGACAAGACGGGACCTCCAGTGGTCGAGCCCGGAACTGGGCTCGGGACGGGCAGAGGCTCCCTGCGGACTGACCAGTCCGCATCCCCCTCGGGTCGCACGCCAGGCGCGCCGTGACCCTCCGCGGTCATCAGCTGGACGATCAGCTCCCATTTGTCCAGTCCGGAGGGTGTTCCTGGACGGCAGCGGGCGCGGGCGGCCAGCCGACGAGTCGGGACGACGTCCGCATGCGAGCGCGCGGTGAGCACTCCGGCCCAGCCCGCGGTAGCGCCTGCACCACCCCGGGTGTCGGGCTGACGGGATCGTCCGGGCCGGCGCCGGGACAGAGGCTGGAGCAGTCCGCACACCACCACCGTCGACGAGGAGCTCCACCCCGTGACCGGTACTCGTGCACTCCCCTCCAGCCCCCGCTCCCAGGCAGGCCACCGGCCCCGACGCGGCCGCTCCTTGCTGGCCACCGGTGCCGCCCTGGCCGCCGTGGTCAGCAGCGGCCTGCTCGCCCCGGCGACCGCCTCCGCGGCACCGGGACACGCCCACCCCCACGCCGGCATCGCGTCCGTCCAGAAGGACATCGACGCGCTGGTGAGCGAGGGCGGCTTCCCGGCCGTGCTCGGCTCGGTGGTCGACGGGCGCGGACGCATCCGCGACCTGGCCGCCGGGGTCTCCGACGTGACCACCGGCCGGCCCGCGCCGGTCAACGGCAGCGTGCGGATCGCCAGCAACACCAAGACCTTCACCGCGACCGTGGTGCTCCAGCTCGTGGCCGAGGGGAGGATCGGCCTGGACGAGACGGTCGAGCGGTACCTGCCCGGGCTGGTCCGCGGGCCGGGCGGCGACGGCCGGCAGATCACCGTGCGGCAGCTGCTGCAGCACACCAGCGGGCTGCCCGACTACGACGACGTCGTCTACCCGGGGTGGGCCGAGACCGGGCTGACCGGCCACTTCACGCCGGAGGAGCTGGTGGCGGCCGGGCTGAGCCAGCCGGCGACCCCGCAGGGCGTCTTCTCCTACGCCAACACCAACTACGTGCTCGCCGGCATGATCGTCGAGGAGGTCACCGGCCGGTCCGTCGCCGACCAGATCACCCACCGGATCATCGAGCCGCTGGGACTGCGGCAGACCTACTGGCCGGCGGACGGCGACCTGACGATCCGCGGCCGCCACCCGCACACGTACACCCAGGCCGAGGCCGGCGGACCGCTGACCGACGTCACCGAGATCGACCCCTCCATCGGCGGGGCGGCCGGCCAGCTGATCTCCACGCCGCACGACCTGGCGGAGTTCTTCACCGCGCTGCTGGGCGGGGAGCTGCTGCCCCCGGCCCAGCTGGCTCAGATGAAGACCACCGTGCCGGCACCGGACCTCTCGCTGCGCGGCATCGACATGCAGTACGGGCTGGGGCTGGCCAGCCACGAGCTGCCCTGCGGGGTCGAGGGCTGGGGCCACGGCGGCGACCTGCCCGGCGTGCACACCCGCAACACGTTCACCGAGGACGGCCGCGGCGCCACGCTGACCGTGACCGGTGAGCCGGCGAACGCCGACCCGGAGGACCTGCACCAGTACGTCGACTGGGAGAACGCCGTCGACGACGGGGTCTGCGCCCAGCCGCGCCGCTGACCCACCCGAGGGGCCCCGGTCGCCGCAGCGGCCGGGGCCCCGTCAGCGTGCGGCGACGTCCTCCAGCAGGACCTGGCGCTCGAACGGCGTCCGGTGCGGGCAGGAGGTGCAGCGCACCTCGTGCGGGACCCGGTCCAGGAGGCAGCACGACGCCCGCCGGGTGAACCGGGCGGTGCCCCCGGACGGCGCGGTCACGTCGACGTAGCGGGGCGTCGGCAGCTGCGGCCCGACCGCGGCGGCCAGCGGCCGGGCCAGTGCGGTGACCGCACCGACGTCACCGACCACCTGGCCCAGCGCCAGCAGCCGGTTGGCCAGCGAGTCGGTGGCGATCGCCCACAGCGGCCGCTCGCGCATCCCGCCCGCCTCGGCGACCGCCGTCACGACCGCGGCCAGCGACTCGCGCAGCTCCCCGGCGAGGTCGTCGCCGGAGCCGGCGGTGGCGGTCGCGGCGATCGGGGTGTGCCCGGCCAGCAGGTGCACGGACGTGTCGGCCAGCCGCGCGGAGAGCCGCACGCCGGTGACCAGCCCGGCGAGCACCGGGGTCAGCAGCACGCTGGAGGCCGAGTACCACCACAGCGTCGCCAGCACCCGGCGGTCGCGCGTGCGCTGCCGGCGGGCCCGGGCGGTGAGCACCTCTGCCGTCCAGGCCGGGTCGGCCAGCCGGGAGCCCGGGACGGCGACCGCGCCGGGCG